>JAFSID010000096.1 GCA_017439965.1 Clostridia bacterium
AGAGAAAGCAGAAGATTCACATCTGCTATGATCTTGTAGGATTTATCCCCGTGGATATTCTCGCAAAAGCAGAACAGGCATGACCGAAATCATGCCTGTTCCCAGAAAAATTATATTACTGTCTTACCAGCAGGGAGCAAAACGCAGTTATTTTTTATATCAATTAAACGAGCTCCTCCTTATCTCACGCGGAGACCTTCCCGTATACTTATAAAGCACCTTGCGGAAATAGGAGCTTGAGCTGAATCCCAAGCGTGAGCTTATATCCTCAACGCTCAAATCGGTGTTAGCGAGAAGCTCGGACGCCATATCGCAGATCACGGCTTGTCTGTACTGATTCGGAGTAATGCCCAACGCTCTTTTAAACACCGAGTAGATATACGGCTCACTCACCGAGCAGATAGAGGCGATCTCGGACATTTTTGCGTGAGGATTTTTTCGGATGGCGCTCTTTATCTTATCGGCGCCGTCGCTGTCACGCAGGTCGGGAGACGGTGCTAAAAGGGGCACTATCTCCGACAGAGCATCATAAAAAAGCGAAAGCGCCCGACAGTCGATATCGTTGCTGACAAGAGGTATTTTCAAGAGCTTTTCAACCATCGTCTCCGTCGCCTCGACCCTCTGTAAATCAAACGAGGCAAATCTGTTAATGTTAAATTCATCAAAGCCTATGGACAAAAAGCGAATATCGGGCTGACCGTACCAGTAGGAATAGTATTTCATTCCCTTCGGTATATAAAACACGTCTCCCTCGTTTGCGTGAATAGTCTTGCGTTCGCTTTTTATATCAGCAGAGCCATTTTTCATATAGGCAATAAAATGCCTCGGTGACGGACTTCCGTTAGCGCCCTGACGGTAATACTTGTGATAATACTCGGTGAAATAGTATTTATCATATAAAATCACCTTATTCATTGTATAAACCTCGTTTTTTATATAGAATTTTACCCGTTTTATGTTATTATAATATATTTTAATAATTCCGTCAACAGTGTAGAATAAAATCACCAAGCATACATGGAGGTTATTATGGAAAACAAGCAGATAGTATTCACGAAAATAAATACGGCGGAATTACTCGACGTCGAGTACGTAGAGCCAAAGGCTAACGAGGTGGTTGTCAAGACCGAGTTTTCAACCGTAAGCTGTGGCACAGAGCGTGCAAACATTACGGGCGACCCTAACATTTCGGGAATAGGTCCGTCTCAGGTGGTTTTCCCGAGACTCCTCGGCTATTCAAGCGCAGGCAGAATAGTCGCAGTCGGAGAAGGTGTCAAGGACCTGAAGGTCGGTGATGCGGTTGCCTCAATCGGCGGCTATCACAAGAAATACAACGTCTTTGCACAGCAAAACGTGGTAAAATTCGACGATACCAAAATTCCTATGGACATAGCTGCAATCAGTTATATTTCAATATTCCCCATTGCCGCAATACGCAAGACGAGACTTGAAATGGGCGAGCCTGCGATAGTAATGGGACTTGGCATTCTCGGTCAGTTTGCCGTAAAATTTTTGAGAGCGGCAGGCGCTTACCCCGTAATTGCCGCAGACCCGATTGAAGAAAGACGTCTCGAAGCGCTCAGATCGGGAGCGGATTACGCCCTTGATCCTCTTGACGAGGACTTTGCAAAAAAGGTCAAGGAGATAACGGGAGGCGGTGTAAAGGTTGCCATCGAGGTAACGGGAGTCGGCGCAGGCTTTGACACGGTGCTTGACTGTATGAGACCCTTTGGTCGAGTAGCCCTTTTGGGATGTACCCGTGACAAAAACTTTACCATAGACTATTACAAAAAAATTCATTTCCCGGGTATTACCGTTGTCGGAGCACACAATAATGCTCGTCCTATGCAGGAATCCTCCCCGGGATACTTCACCATGCAGGACGATATGAAGACCTACCACGGTCTCTATGCAGGCGGAAGAATAAATATGGACGGCTTTATCAAGGAGGTACACTCTCCCGTTGAAGCGTCCGAGGTATACGACAGACTTGTAAACGACAAGCATTTCCCCATTGTCGTGCAGTTTGATTGGAGCAGACTATGAGAAAAATAAAAATTGCGGTTATCGGTGCTAACAAATGGAGTCACGCCACGGGAATTATGCTGACGCTCAAATTTCTTTCCGAGCAATTTGAAATCGTCGGCTATACTCTTCCCGAAAACGAGCGTGA
The DNA here is from genome assembly GCA_017439965.1 of Clostridia bacterium. Lineage (GTDB taxonomy): Bacteria > Bacillota > Clostridia > Oscillospirales > SIG627 > RGIG6353. The sequence continues at coordinate 2,174 of JAFSID010000096.1, forward strand.
GAAATTTCCCGAGCTTATGAGCTTTTACGAGGGATATCCCGAGCTGACTCTCGACGAAATACTCAACGACCCCGAGATTGAAGCGGTTGCGGTTGAGACCGAGGAGATATATCTTACGAAATATGCTACTCTTGCCGCCCTTCACAAAAAGCATATTCATATGGAAAAGCCGGGAGGCATTGACCTTGAAGCCTTTGAAAATATGATCGATGCGGTAAAAAAGAGCGGTAAGGTATTCCATACGGGCTATATGTACCGATATAATCCTTACGTTCAGGAAATTATTGCAAGAGTGCGTGCAGGTGAGCTTGGTGAGATAATTTCGGTCGAGGCACAGATGAACTGTTATCACGAAAAGCCTATAAGAGATTGGCTTTCCACCTTCCCTGGTGGTATGATGTTCTTCCTCGGCTGTCATCTCATTGACCTGATACTTCAGATTCAGGGCGAGCCTGAGAGAATAATCCCGATGAATAAGCAGACGGGTCACCTTGGCACAAGCTCTGAGGATTTCGGCTTTGCGGTGCTTGAGTACAAAAACGGAATTTCCTTCGCAAAGACCTCGGGAGTTGAGCCCGGAGGCTTTGCAAGACGTCAGCTCGTCGTTACAGGTACTAAGGGCTCGGTCGAGCTTAAGCCCCTTGAAATGATATGCGCCAAAAACGAGGGCGTACAGACACAGTACACCGACAAGACGGAATTTCTCACAATCCCGAAAAGCTGGATGGATATGGGACACAGCGAAAGGTCTCCCCTCTTTGACAGATACTGTCCTATGATGGAGGGCTTTGCTTCAATGGTCCGTGGCGAGAAGGTAAACCCCGTCACTCCCGACTATGAGCTTATGCTTTATCAAACGTTACTCAAGGCATGTAGATAATAATAAACGCAAAAAGTTCCCGAAAAATCGGGAACTTTTTTGTATAACTATGGTTAGTTTACACTCATTATCTCAATTGTATAAGTGCCGGGTTCAAGAGAATAGAGCGAAGCATCACAATTCTTAAATTTTTCATTTTCTTTAATTGAAGAACCGTAGGCTGTTCCATCATCAACTACATACCCTTCACTATCATATAATTTCCATCCTATTTTAACAGCTCTACTCTGTCCTGAGCCGTTAATGTCATATGTCTTTTGACCACTAAACGATACGGTAGCACTTGTTGAAGTTGAAGTATATGACCAGTCTGTAATACGGTAGGTCGATTCAAGCTTATTAGAATAACTATAATTACTAATAGTTGTAGGCAATGAATTTTTAAGCGTTATCTTTACCCCTTGCTCAGCTTCCGGAACACTTTCTTCAAGATAACTATTGAGACTACTTGCAGAAGTAATGACATTATCAGATGAGTTAAGTTTTATCCATGTGTTTTTACTTCCTTCTTCATAGGGCACCTTCAGCAAAATATCTCCGTCATATTTATCGGTAAGAATGCCATATATCACTCTTGACGAACCACCGGGATACATTTCTACATTCGAAGCTGAATACCCTGATAGCAGACTGGAGATAGTAGCTGTATCCGATACATTAAGTTTTGAACCGTCAGGTTTGTAAAAAAAGTCTTTATAAATAACACTAGAAGCACTTAATTTGCTGTCTTCACCTTCTGACGACGACAAAAGGGATAATTCTAAATCAAAAATCATCCACTCCTGATTGGCACTCGGTGTATCATTAAACCCATTAAACTTGGAAGCAAGAAGGTTACCTGCTTCTCCTTTAATTACAGTATTACAAGTTAGTTTGATTTGCAATGTTGGATACCACGAATAAGTATTATGCAATACTGTTACTCCTGTTTTCGCTGAATAAGGTGCACTTCTTGTGCCGTTAGCCGCTACCGCTGTTTCAGGTTTCTCTCCAAGAAATACGGTTCTTGTATTTCCGTCCCAATCACCTCTTTACCTAAAGCGGATGCAACCGCCCTTACAGGAAGATAGGTAGTACCGTTGATTATAAAAGGCTCTACCACATTCCCACCGGCATCTTTCGGTGTAATATAATTACCGTCGATACAAATTTTGATGTCATTGTAATCAAGAGTTGCCTTAACACTACGCTTTGATGCGCTAACGTTCATCATAAGCGAAAACACAAACAATGTTACTACAATCCCCTTAATAAACGCCAATGTTGTTGTTTTTTCATTTTAAATCTCCTTATTTTTTATTTGCACCTATATAGGTGCAAATAAATTATAACACACGCATATAATAATGTCAAGAGCTTTGCTCCTAAACAAGTGCAAAGGCGGTATGGCAATGAATGCTGAAACAGAACGAAAAATAGGACAAAACATACGAAGGCTTCGAGAAAAAGCAGGAATGACGCAAGAGGAATTATCAGTTCAGCTTCAAGTAAATGGGTGTGATATTACAAGGAGTGCAGTCGCAAAAATAGAGGTAGGGCAAAGACATCTTTATCCTGATGAAATAATCCTGATAAAAGAAATACTAAAGGCAGAGTATGAGGAAATATTCTGTCTTGAATAAGAACAAAAAATTCTATCGGCAAAACCGATAGAATTTTTGTTTTTACAGTATATCGTTAAGCGCTTCCACGTCCTCCATCTCGGTTGCCCAGCTTGTAACGAAGCGTATCACCGAATGGCTGTCGTCATACTTTTCGATAAAGCAATACTTGACCCCTTGGGCAAGCCTTTCGGCAAGAGAATTTTCCACGATAACGAATTGCTGATTCGTGAAGGACTCCACAAAGAAGCGATATCCGTTTTCGGCAAGTATCTCACGGAGTCTCATTGCCGTGTCAATAGCGTTTTTGCCAACGCGGTAATAAAGCCCGTTTGTAAACAGAGCGTCAAGCTGAACTCCCAAAAGTCTGTCCTTTGCAAGAAGTGCACCCTGCTGCTTTACACGGGTAACGAAATGCTTGGGAGCCTTTTTGAAGACCACAGCCTCACCGCAAAGAGCACCGCACTTGGTCGCGCCAATATAAAAAACGTCGGTAAGCCTTGCGATATCCTCAAGAGACAAATCATTTTCGGGACAGGCAAGAGCGTAGGCAAGCCTTGCGCCGTCAAGATACAAGGGAATACCGTACTCACGGCAGACCGAATAAAGAGCCTCAAGCTCACGGCGTGTATAAAGCGTGCCGTACTCGGTCGGATGAGAAATATACACCGCACCGGGAAAAACCATATGGTCGTGATTGTCATCCGCATAAAAATCGGCAAGACACCCCTTGACCGACTCGGCGGAAAGCTTGCCGTCGGTATGCGGAAGAGTGATGACCTTGTGACCGCTCGACTCGATAGCGCCCGCCTCGTGTACGCTGACGTGACCGCTGTTTGCGGCAATAACGCCCTCGTACTCCTCAAGAATTGAGGAAAGCACCACGCGGTTAGTCTGGGTACCTCCGACAAGAAATTCAACCGATGCCTCGGGATTTCCGACAGCCTCTCGGATTTTAGCCCTTGCCGACTCGGTATAAGCGTCGTTGCCGTAGCCCGACAAATGCTCAAGATTGCTTTTCACAAGTGCCTCAAGCACCTCGGGATGAGCGCCCTCAGTGTAATCGCTTTCGAAATATAACATATCAAGCCTCCTTAAAAAGACTCGCATCAACGCAAAGTCCCGTGTCAGTATCGAGGGTGAAAATAACGCCGTTCATGGAAACCTCACCGCTTGCGACGTTGTGATACTGATAAATACGGGTGAGAAACTTCTGTATCATAAGCTGTGCATCAAGTCCCAGCACCGAGTTTTCAACTCCCGTCATACCTGCGTCACTAACGTAGCCCGTACCCTTCGGAAGCACGCGCGCATCATTGGTCTGCACGTGCGTGTGAGTACCGAAAAGCGCGGAAATTCTGCCGTCGGCGTACAGACCGAGGGCAATTTTTTCACTCGTAGCCTCTGCGTGAAAATCAACTATTGACAAATCAAAGCCTCCCTTTTCCCTCTCAAGAATTCTGTCAAGAGTGCGGAAGGGATGGTCCATAGACTCCATAAAAACCGTGCCTAAAAGAGACACGACGAGGAGTCGGTAGCCCTTAACGTCGATTATCGTATATCCGTTACCCGCGCAGGGCTCGGGATAATTGGCAGGTCTTAAAATGCTTCCGTTTTCCTCGAGGAGCTTATCAACGCCTTTTTTACGCCAGACGTGGTTACCCGAGGTCAGAACGTCGGCACCTGCCGAAAAAAGCATTTCGGCAGACTCTCTGTCAATACCGTTACCAACGGCAGAGTTTTCTGCATTGATAATGACCGCATCAAGTCTCTCGCGCTCACGAATAGACCAAAGTCTCTCTCTTATAAACCGACAGCCTGTATCGGCAACAACGTCACCGAGGGCTAATATACGAAGCTTTGACATAACGCCTCCTTAAAAGAATAGAGAGGTTTTTATACGCTTATATATAAAAACCTCTCTGAATCATTTTCCGAACATTCGAAAAAAGTGATCTATATCAAAAATAAAAATAATAGTTTTCCGTTTAGTTTTATGTTAATATATTCACCGCAATTATTTTGCGTATTCAACCGTTCGGCTTTCGCGAATAACGTTGACCTTGATCTGACCGGGATATTCAAGCTCATTTTCGATACGCTTAACGATATCACGGGCAATAAGAATCATATTTTCGTCGTTAACAATTTCAGGCTTAACCATAAGACGAAGCTCTCGTCCTGCCTGAATTGCGAAGGATTTTTCAACACCCTCAAAGCTTGTAGCAATTTCCTCAAGCTTTTCAAGGCGCTTGATGTAGTTTTCAAGATTTTCACGTCTTGCACCGGGACGGGCTGCCGACAGAGCGTCTGCCGCCTGAACGAGTACGGCAACAATGGTCTGAGCCTCAACGTCTCCGTGATGTGCTTCAATGGCGTGAATAACGTCCTTGTTCTCTCGGTACTTCTTGGCAAGGTCAACACCAATCTGAATGTGTGAGCCTTCAACCTCGTGGTTAAGTGCCTTACCAATGTCGTGAAGAAGTCCTGCCCGTCTTGCAAGATTAGCGTCAACACCAAGCTCATCTGCCATCATACCTGCGATATGGGCAACCTCGATAGAATGCATAAGCACGTTCTGACCGTAGCTGGTTCTGTACTTAAGTCTGCCGAGAAGTCTTACAAGCTCACCGTTAATACCGTGAACGCCTGTTTCGATGAGTGCGTTTTCGCCCTCCTTCTTAATAATAGCTTCAACTTCTTTTTTGCTCTTTTCAACAATTTCTTCAATTCTTGCGGGATGGATTCTGCCATCTGCAATAAGCTTTTCAATTGACATCCTTGCAACCTCACGGCGCATGGGGTCAAAGCTTGAAAGTGTGATTGCCTCGGGTGTATCGTCGATTATCAGGTCAACGCCCGTGAGCGTTTCAATGGTACGGATGTTACGTCCCTCACGTCCGATAATTCTTCCCTTCATATCGTCATTGGGAAGGGGTACGACGGATACTGCAACCTCGGAAATCTGATTGGATGCACAGCGCTGAACTGCAAGAGAGATAATGTTTCTCGCCTTTTCCTCGGCATCGTCCTTGAGATTCTGCTCAATATCGGCAAGTCTGACTGCCGCCTCGTGCTTAGCGTCCGACTCAATCTGTTCAACCAGCTTAGCCTTAGCTTCCTCTGCGGTAAGACCTGCATACTCCTCAAGAGTCTTAAGCTGCTTCTCGCGGATTGCAACAAGCTCCTCCTCGATCTCCTGATTCTTACGAATCTTCTCTGCAAGGGCTTCTTCCTTCTTTTCAAGGTTTTCCATCTTGCGATCAAGGTTTTCTTCCTTCTGGATAGCTCGTTTTTCAAGCTTGAATACCTCGGCGCGACGCTCCTTGACCTCACGGTCAGCCTCTGCCTTATTGCGAAGGATTTCCTCCTTGGATTCAACAAGGGCTTCCTTCTTGAGTCTCTCAGCCTCCTTGCGTGCGTCCTCTACTATCTTTACAGCCTCTTCCTCGGCAGAGCCTATCTTAGCCTCGGCAATTTTCTTTCTCCAAAGAATACCGATGAAAGCTCCGATTGCGATGGAAGCAAGTGCCGCAACGACGTAAATTACGATCTCCATTCTTTCAAAGCACCTCCTTTTTATTAAAATATAAATAATTATATAAATATATAATCATTCATTTTATATTGTACAACTTTTTTTGCGTTTTGTCAAGAAGTAATAAAAAAACATATAAAAATATGTGTAAAAATGTTAAAAACACAAAAAAATTAATTTTTTTGAAAAATTCCAAAATAACTGTTGACAACTTCACAAAAAAGTGATATTATATTTAGGCACAAAAAGGTGTCACCTAAAACAACTCAATAATATGCGGGTGTAGTTCAATGGTAGAATTCCAGCCTTCCAAGCTGGTCGCGTGGGTTCGATTCCCATCACCCGCTCCATTTTTTTCTATGCGCTTGTAGCTCAGCCGGATAGAGCAACTGCCTTCTAAGCAGTAGGTCGGGAGTTCGAGTCTCTCCAAGCGCGCCACTACAATTTAATACTCGGTGGGTGTAGCTCAGTTGGTTAGAGCGTCAGGTTGTGGCCCTGAAGGCCGTGGGTTCGAATCCCATCACTCACCCCACAAAAAACAGTACTCCAAACGGAGTACTGTTTTTTTGTGGTTTATTTGAAAGGGATTCGAACCCGAGAGGGCTTTCACCGTTAAGAAAACCATTCGGGGAATGGTTTTTAGGTGGAAGGGGTGAGACCTTCAGGTCGAGCCGTGCAGATTGCCGTAGGCAATATGCGTCGAATCCCAGTTGCTCAAAATTCACGCCGTCATTATTTCAGGTGATCTTCGAGCCCGAGAGGGCTTCCGCCGTTAAGAAAACCATTCGGGGAATAGTAAATTGAATATGGCATCATAATCGCCACCGACAAGGGCTTCTTTTCGGATATAATTACGCTTTGTCGTTTGGAATACCCTTGTATTCCTGCACTTCGCATCGCAATTCTATCTCAAAAATAATCTCCTTGCGATAACGACTCTGAGCCACATTCAATTTATTTAGGCGGAAGGGGTGAGACCTTCAGGTCGAGCCGTGCGGATTGCGAAGCAATACGCGTCGAATCCCATCACTCGCCCCTTTTCCCTTACTATGCCGTTTCATCCCAAATTTACCCAACAAATGATGTAAAATTGATGTAGTAAAAATCGCACCCTTTAGTTGATGCAGGCCGAATGCCGTCTGCTTTTCCGTTACCCTTATAATATAGGTCAATGAGCGGTGTGCTGTATGCACCTGTATCGGACTGTTCAACGTTTTGGGTTGAAAGCGAAGATTTGGTATTGATTTTTTGTGGCGTTTGTGGTATCCTATCATTAGACGTTTGGTTCGCTCGCAGGAGGTCTTCACTTTTTTTGGAGACTGTATTGCTTAGGCCAGGCGTCTTATTTTCTTTAAAATCTATAAGATACTGATATTGATTTTTTCCTTTATCTCTGATATTAAAGGTCTACAAGCCGATGAGACGCCTCGGTGTCATTGAGCACACCGCTTGCAATTGCCCTCTCGACAATATATCGCTCCTTACCCTCATATCTTGTCGGGTCATCGGTGAACGCTCTGTTTGATGCCGTCTTTTCCCGATACTCCTCTGTGACGTATTCCTCGGCTGTCACAAACGGAAGCGAGGCATTCTGAACAGTGTATGGAAGCTGTGACGAGCTTTCATCCGTTTGTATGTAATAATCAGCATTGTCAAACTTGACAGATGTATCGGGGTGTGTTACAATACTATTGGAAACTGTACCACTAATCGTTTTGGACGTTTGCGAAGGGATTTTATTTCCATTTGGCAGAGTGGCAAGGTTTCCTTTTTTATCCCAATATACATCGTTTGAACATTTAGATCTCCGTGTTTGTCAGAAACATAAGACACGACGGTTGTTTTTCCATCTGTTTCTTTTGAGAATATTATTAAACGTACACGTCATATTTAACCTCTTTTTTGTAAATAATTATTAGTGCATATCCCATTAGGATATATACATTATTTTAACATATCCCATTAGGATATACAATAACCTTAATGAAAGTTGTTGAGGTTAAAATGATGAATTTGGATTACACGATTATAGGCAAAAGAATAAAAGAGACAAGATTGGAAAAGGGGTGGACACAAGCAATGCTTGCGGAAAGGTCCGGTATTGAGCCATCAAACCTTTCTCACATTGAAAGAGCCGCAACAAAATTAAGTCTGCCCACCCTCATCAGCATCGCAAACGCTTTAGAGAAAACACTTGATGAGCTTGTATGGGGAAATCTTGTAAAAAGCTCTCACGTTTCAAACGATACGATAGAGTCCCTTCTTGCCGATTGCACAGACCGTGAGCTTATTAAAATTGCAGAAATAATCAAAACCGCCAAAGCCATACTCAGAGACTAAAACAAGAGTGGAGAGACAAAAGTCCGATTTTTAATTCAACAGAGGACGGGGAATTATAGAATTCCTCGTCTTTTCTATACATCCTATATACAAAAAACGGTGGGATACTCTTAACCGAGTATCCCACCAACGCTCTTGAATTTTTTACAGCTCTGCAATGAGCTTCCTTATTTTTTCAACATCAGCCTCACGGCAAGGAGTACTATCCTCCACGCACACGGCGGCGGCAACTCCCGTTGCCTGACCCGTAATATAGCAGCAAGGGATAACCCTCGTTGAAGCCTGCATTGCTCGGTCGGTGCCGATACATCTGCCTGCAACGAGCAGGTTGTCAACTCTCTTCGGCACGAGGCATCTGTAAGGAATACTGTATGTCTCACCGTCACGGTGTCTCATTGAAAGAGCCTCGGAAAAGCCCTTCATACCGTTTTTATCAGCCGTCATCGGATGTATGTCAACGGGATAGGAATACCTGCCTATCTCATCATAAAACGGCTCGTCCGAATGAAAGCTTTCACGAGTAAGCATATACTCGCAGACGATTCTGCGCGACTCACGGATGCCGATAAAATCGGCGCTCTTGATAATAGTCGCTTTCTCACAGCCGTTAACGTAATTGCGGTAATAGTGCTCGTACTCGGCAAGAATTTTTCTGCCCTTAAGCATTGCCTGAGTAAGACTTTTAACGTCTCTGTCGTCAACCCCGAAGCAATGACCGACGTTGCCACCACCCACGTTTATTTCGGGATAGTTTTTCTTGATACCCGGCAAAACGCTGTCGTATTGAGAAAAAACGCCGTCCTCATACGCCCTCTGATAATGCTCGGCATCCCATATCTTTTTATCAAAATCCACACCGCCCCAAAGGGTACAGATAGTGGTGCTCATGGTATTGCCGTCGGCATCTCCGTACTCATAATCAGCCCCTGCAAATACCGAAAGACTTCCCGAGCCCGTACAGTCTATAAAATATTTTCCCTCAAGCGCGAAAAGTCCGTCGGGACCCGAAACGATAACGCTTGAAATACGACCGTCGGAGCAAACCGCGTCAACTATACGGGTATAAAACATAACCTCAACGCCTGCCTCAACGACCATATCGTCATAAGTCCGCTTAAGCTCCTCGTATCTTACGTTATGCCATTCGCGTTTTTCACGAAGCTCAAGCCCGAGCCTGTCGAAGACCTCCCGACCGATGCCGTTTGAAACAAACCTCTCACCGTCGTCGAAATTCATAAGCTCAGCAACCATCGAAAGAATACTCGCACCTCCGAGAGTGCCCGATTGCTCAAGCAAAATAACTCTTTTGCCGAGTCTTGCGGCAGAAACGGACGCCGCAACTCCCGAAGGACCTCCGCCTGCAACGATTATATCTGCGCTGTCAAAAACACTTATTTTCTTGTTATATAAAATTTCCATAGACTACCTCAAGCCCTTCAAAAATATCTTTTGCTCACCCGTTATGCGATAGCTTTCACAAGCCTTCTGCACCGTCTTGTGAAGAGTCCACTCATCAAGCGTGGCAAGAAGAGGTAAAACGGCGTCGTACTGCTTTGCAAGAGCCGTTGCAAAATACCAGGCGCGCATCATATTGACGTAATAGTCCTCCGAGCGAAGCTCTGCCACACGCTCGGCGTACTCGATTTTAAAATTATCCTCAAGATACCATACCATAAGCATTTCAATACCGAAGCGCACCGCATACGGATGAGACGAGGAAAGCCAACGCCCGATATCAAAAATAAGTCTGTCGGTATTTTTCTTAAAGCATTTCGGTCGGAGTGAATCACACACTCCCCAATTGTCAACGTAAGGCAAAAATCGGTCAAGCTCAAAAATGCATTCCTCATAATCAAGAGCTGATATCATAAACGCGTGAAGCATATTTTCATCGTAGTAATAATGCGGAAGCGCACTTATAAACTCACGGCTGAAAAGCTCCCCTGCAAGCGAGCGGATAAGAGGCACGCGCACGCCGATAATTCTGTCGGAATCAATATTCGGCACAAGAGGTGCGTGAAACTCACGGTATTTGATATCCTGCAATTCAAAGAGACGCTTTTGTATATCAGTCATTCCACTTAAAATCCTTCCACATACCGCCGTTGAGTCTGTGAAGCTCCTCGGTGGCTATAAAGAATTTTTCAACGACGCGCTCTGCGGGATAAAACTCCACGAACTCACCGTTCACAAAGGTGTAAAAGCGGGAAACGTCGGTACACATTCCGTAGGTTGAAAGATGGGTAGACTGAAGGTGAAACTCCCAAAGCTCACCTTTTTTAGTGCCCGTATAGGTAAGACCGCTACGGTCAAGCACGAGCCTTCCCTCTCCAACTATCTCGGAGGTCTTTTGCTCCTTGAGGTTTTCAAAATCAGGAAGCATACCGAGCTTTACGTCGGCTTCAAGACGGAAATCCTCCGCCCTGACCTCCTCACGAATGACCCGTCTTTGCATATTGAACCACTCGGTCTGAGTCCCGGGAATAACGCAGGAATCGTCAAGAGGCACCATTTCGTAGGTGTCCTTCAAGGTCATCCCGTTACCGCACTCGGTGCACCAAAGCTTATTGCCCTCACTTTTCATAGTGTGCTGACGGTTACATTTCGGACACCAGAAAAGAAGGTCCTCTAAATTTTCCGCACCGCTGTCACCGATATCGTAGTGATAGCCCCTTTCAAGATTCCACGCATAATCGTCGTGATAAAGCTTCTCGTTGATAATATCCTCGATTTCATCAGCGGAAAGGCGTTTAAGCTCCTCGGGGTCAAAAAGCTTATCCACCTCGACCTCAATATGACCCACGCGGTCACGGAGATTATATTTCGGACAGGTGAGATAACCGCCTCTTATAACGGAATAATAAACGGCAACGCCTCGGCGCTTCAAGAGGTCGCCCGTGCCTACCACGATGGGCTGATTTGCGCCCGAGATACTGCTCATTCCCTCGGGGAAAATACATATATTACCGCCGTCACGCACGATCCTCGTAATAGACTTCATAGCGTAAAGGTCGGGAGTGAAATTCTTTTTGGGAATAACCCTCAGAAGCTTAAAAACAAGTGCAAGATGCGAGCGGTGAAACTCGTTGTAACCCGCAACGTAATTCATACGGTGCGGAAGATTCGGAATACCCGTGAATATGTAGTCAAGACGGGAGGCGTGATTGCTTATAAAGATATAAGGCTCACGGCACTTTCTCGGGTCGCTCTTGATAATATAATGAGCGTTATACTTCGGCGCGACAAAGCTCTTCCATACAAAGCCGAGAATATTATAAATAAAATTCGGACGGGTTATTTTCCTTGCGTGTATTTTTTCTGCGACAGTCATTTTCATATCGTTTACTCCGTTTCATTCGATATCGACATTTTAACATTTTTTCAAAATAAATGCAATATATTTTTAACGGCACTTGACAATAGGATTAAAATAGTTTACCATAGGGCTGTACTATAACGATATAGAGAAGGAGTAACAAGTATATGAAATCAAAAATAATTATAAACAAAAATTTTACGGTAGGCAAAATAGACGACCGACTGTACGGCTCATTCGTCGAGCATATAGGGCGTGTTGTGTATAACGGAATATACGACCCCGAGCACGAAACGGCTGACGATATGGGCTTCAGACAAGATGTGCTTGAAGCGGTCAAAGAGCTTGACATCCCCATAGTGAGATATCCCGGAGGCAATTATCTTTCCGCATATAATTGGGAGGACGGAATCGGAGATAAAGCCCAAAGGCCAACTAAGCTCGATCTTGCATGGAGAAGCATTGAAACGAACGAGGTTGGCATAGACGAGTTTCAGGAATGGGCAAAAAGAGCGGGCACGTCGGTTATGATGGCTGTAAATATGGGTACAAGAGGAGCGGATGAAGCACGCGAATGCGTTGAATACTGCAACTCGGATACTCCGACCTATTGGGCTGACAAGCGTCGTAAAAACGGATTTGAAAAGCCCTTCGGAATAAAGACATGGTGTCTCGGAAACGAAATGGGCGGTCTTGGACAAATATGCAGAAAAACTCCCGACGAATACGGACGCCTTGCCGTAGACTGCGCCAAGGTGATGAAGCTTGTCGACCCGTCCATAGAGCTGATCCTTTGCGGAAGCTCACACCGTGGAATGCCGCGGTTCGGAGAATGGGAGCTCACCGTATTGAATTATGCGTACGAGCTTGTTGACTATCTCTCGATTCATCAATATTACGGATCGGATGACAATATCGCAGACTTTTTCGCAAAGCCTTGCGATATGGACGATTATATCAAATCCGTTTTAGCTATGTGTGATTCAATTAAGGCGTATAAAAAATCGGGCAAAAGAATAATGCTGTCCTTTGACGAATGGAATATATTCGGAAAGGGTCTCGTTGCCGAGCCAAAAGCGGTAGAAAAGGCACCTCACCTTTTTGAATGTGAATATACCTTTGCAGATGCGCTCGTGATAGGTATGATGATGATGACGCTGCAAAATAACTGCGACAGAGTAAAAATCGCATGTCTTGCACAGCTTGTGAACGCTATTGCGCCAATAATGACGGAGAACGGTGGAGGGCTTTGGCGACAGACCATATTCTATCCGTTCAAGCTTATGTCTAAAAACGGCAGAGGAGAAGCCATGAAAACGGCAATATACTGCGATACGTATTCCACCTCGAAGCACTCTGACATTCCGTATCTTGCCTCCTCTGTAATTCATAACGACCAAAAGCGTGAAATTGTAATATTCGCCGTCAACCGTTCACTCGACGAGGATATGGAGCTCGATGCAACAATTGAGGATTTCGGAGAATACCGACTCGTTGAGCATATACGCATCTATTCGGATGACCTAAACGCAACAAACTCTATAAACGACGAGAAAATTCATCCGGAAGCGGTTGATCCGAACAGAGCCACGGTTTTAAAAAAGCACTCCTGGAATATGCTCAGATACAAATATTGATAAAAAGCTGTAAAATATAACTACAATTTACAAAAAGTATTGAAATAATTACGATTTTATGTATTGAAATAATTACGATTTTATGATATATTAATATTATAATGTTGATATTATAATGTTAAAAGGAGTAAAAATGCTATGAAAAGAATCTTATGTATGCTTTTGGCACTTTTGATGCTTGCATCGAGTATGACTCTTCTTTTCTCCTGCAAGGATGACGATGAAAAGAAGCCCGACGGTTCAGGCGACGAGGGCGGCGCAGTTGTTGACGACGGCTCCATCTTCTATGAAAGAAGCCTCGTTTCCGACGACCTTCCCGAGATTAATTACGGCGGACGCGATTTCCGAGTAGTTACTCATATGGAAGGCGAAATATTCGTCAAGGAAGAGGATAGAAATCAGGGTAACCTTATAAGCGACGCTAAGTTTGCGCGTAACCAAGCGGTTGAAAACCGCTTCGGTGTAAACATAAAGGTGGTTTACTCAGGTACTTATTCCGAGGTTACCAGCTACGTTTCCAAGACAGTTCTTGCCGGCTCCGATGAATTTGACCTCCTTCTCGGTATGGCGGTTGACACGGGTAAGCTCGTTACAAAGAAGCTCTTCCTCAACTGGTATGACGTTGAGCATATTAACTTCGACAAGCCCTGGTGGGCAAGAGCAAACGCTACCGACCTTACCGTAAACGGCAAGTGTCCCATTGCGGTTTCCGACCTTAACTATTCCGCAATATCCTCAACCTACTGTATGGTTTTCAACAAGAATCTTGCAGCCTCCTACGAGCTTGGCGACATTTACGGCACCGTGCTTGACGGCAAGTGGACCTTCGACAAGCTTCAGGAAATGGTTAAGGACATTTATGTTGACGACGGTAACGACAACCGTGACGAAAATGACTTCTACGGTCTCTCACACGCCAACGGCTCCTGCGTTAACACTTATCTCTGGTCCTTTGACAATCCCGTATGCACGAAGGACGAGGAGGGTATTCCCCAGATTTCCATCAAGACCGACAAGATCAACTCCATCGTTACCGACATTTACGATATGTTCTATAACACCGACGGTGTATACTTCGACGGAAGCAAGATAAACGAGAAATCCATCGCAGGCACTCTCTTCTACGGAAAGCGTGCAATATTCACCACCTCCTCGCTCGGTGCTCCCACGGGTGAAAAGCTCCGTGACTTCGAGGATGAATACGGTATCATCCCTTATCCCAAGTATGATGAAAACCAGCTCGAGTACAAGACTATGGCGGACGGCTATCACACCGTACTCGCAGTGCCCAAGACCGCAAAGGATACCGAGTTCGTAGGCATCATCACCGAGGCTCTTTCGGCAGAAAGCTGGAAGACCGTAACTCCCACTCTCTATGAGATTGCGCTCAAGACCAGATACCTCCGTGACTCCGAGTCCAAGGAAATTATGGACATTATCATTGACGGACGTACCTTCGACTTTGGCTACATCTTCGACGGATGGCAGGGCTTCTCCTTTATGCTTCAGCAGATGATGGGCAACGGCAACTCCAACTTCGAGTCCTACTACAACACCCGTTTCAAGTCTGCAAGACTTCACTACAAGACCATAGTTAAGGCATTCGACAAGATTTAAAATTGCAAAAAAAGAGGCTGAAAAGCCTCTTTTTTGTTGCAATAAAAACCTTGACATTTCCGTTTGGAGATGTTATAGTATTATTAGAGTTGGAATTCTGCCCCGAACCTCTTTTTACAAGAGAGTTCACTTCGGCGTTTCCAACTCGTTTTATTTTGCCTTTTGTCGCATACAGAATCGTTCTTCCGTCTTTTGTTTTAGACAACTCAAATTCAACACCCGTTCTTGAGTAAAGCTTTGCGGCAAGGTCTACAAGCCGATGAGACGCCTCGGTGTCATTCAGCACACCGCTTGCAATTGCCCTCTCGA
Source organism: Clostridia bacterium (assembly GCA_017439965.1). Taxonomy (GTDB): domain Bacteria; phylum Bacillota; class Clostridia; order Oscillospirales; family SIG627; genus RGIG6353. The sequence goes on from JAFSID010000096.1 coordinate 17,412, forward strand.
CAATATATCGCTCCTTACC
>JAFSID010000097.1 GCA_017439965.1 Clostridia bacterium
GCGGCAGGGAGTACATTTTCCGCAGGACTCGTCAACGGTAAACTCAAGGAAGAATTTAGCCATATCAACCATACAGCTGTCTTCGTCCATTACGATAAGTCCGCCAGATCCCATCATACAACCCATAGCAACGAGGTTATCGTAGTCAACCTCTGTGTCGATAAGGGAAGCGGGAATACATCCGCCGGAAGGTCCGCCCGTCTGAGCAGCCTTGAACTTCTTACCGTTGGGAACACCGCCACCGATTTCCTCGATGATCTCACGGAGAGTGGTACCCATAGGAATTTCGATAAGACCTGTGTTAGTAATCTTACCGCCGAGTGCGAATACCTTAGTACCCTTGGACTTTTCAGTACCCATAGAAGCAAACCAATCAGCACCCTTAAGGATGATCTGAGGAATGTTTGCAAAGGTTTCAACGTTGTTTTCAACGGTGGGCTTACCGTAAAGACCCTTAACAGCAGGATACGGAGGACGGGGACGAGGCTCACCTCTGTTACCCTCGATAGAGGTCATAAGAGCTGTTTCCTCACCGCAAACGAACGCGCCTGCACCGAGACGGATCTCCATATCGAAATCAAAGTCAGTTCCGAAAATGTTCTTACCGAGAAGGCCGTATTCTCTTGCCTGATCAATAGCGATCTGGAGACGGCGAACTGCGATGGGATACTCAGCACGAACGTATACGAAGCCCTTGGTAGCGCCGATAGCGTAACCGCAGATAGCCATAGCCTCAATGAGACAGTGGGGGTCACCCTCGAGTACCGAACGGTCCATAAATGCTCCGGGGTCACCCTCGTCAGCATTACATACTACGTACTTCTGGTCTGCCTTATTAGGAGCGGTAAGAGCCCACTTACGACCTGTGGGGAATCCTCCGCCTCCTCGTCCACGAAGGCCTGAATCGGTAACAACCTGAATTACCTGCTCAGGAGTGTACTCGGTAAGTACCTTTCCAAGAGCCTGATAACCGTCCATAGCAATATACTCTTCAATGTTTTCGGGGTCGATAACACCGCAGTTGCGAAGTGCTACACGAATCTGCTTCTTATAGAAGTTTGTTTCGTTAAGAGCCTTAGCAACAACCTGGTCTCCATCATGGTCCTTGTGAACAAGTCTCTCAACGGGACGTCCCTTGAGAAGATGCTCCTCGACGATTTCATCAACGTCGGAAAGCTCAACGCGGCTATAAAAAGTACCTTCAGGATATACGATCATTACAGGTCCAAGAGCACAAAGACCAAAACAACCGGTTCTTACAACCTGTACTTCGTCCTGAAGACCTTTTTCGATAAGCTTCTGCTCGAGCGCATCGCCAATCTTCATACTTCCAGATGAAGTACATCCGGTACCGCCACATACTAATACGTGTGTACGAATCATTTTTTTCCCTCCAATTATTTTGTCTCAGCGCCGATTGTATATTCTGTTACAACCTTGCCGTTCTTAATATGTTCTTCAATAATGCGACCGACCTTTTCAGCAGTCACCTTAACGTAGGTAACCTTTTCATCACCATTGTAAATCTCAACAACGGGCTCGTACTGGCAAAGTCCGATGCATCCGGTCTGTACAACAGTTGCCTTTTCGGTAAGTCCTTCCTTGGTAATACCCTCAACAAATGCATTGAGTACGGGTCTTGCGCCTGCCGTAATGCCACAGGTAGCCATACCTACGACGATACGAAGGTTGCCGTGATTTTCACGGATAATTACCTTATCCTGCATCTTTTCACGGATGGCAGCGAGTTCTGCTAATGATTTCATAGCTTTTCCCTTTCTGAATTTATATTTTATATTTTTTAACTTCGCTATACTGCTCCTCAAGGTATTCCTTTATCCAAAGAGCAACCTCGGGACAGTCCAGACCGACGTCACCAAGCACCTCTCTCAAGGCCTTTGTGGAAAGGCTGACCTCTCCCCGTCCCTCGAATATATGCTTGAATTCAAAATCAATATTCGGAGAGCCTTGTATAAGAGTAAACACCGTAGATACGATGTCGCCAAGTGGCAAGCAGTCAATATGATTCTTATTAAAATATGCCGTCGTTGTCGTGCCGTGTGAATCGGGATACTCCGACTCCGCACGCGACGTAATGCTGATGTGTCCGCCCGTCTGTTCAGCTATAAGCTTGAGAAACGGAATGCCCATTCCGACCTTTCTCGTCGTACGCGTGGTACAAAACGGGTCAGTAACGCGCTTTAAAAATTCCTCGGTCATACCGCAACCGTCATCGGTTACCGAAAAGCTGAACTCGTTTTCCGACTCGTTAAGAATCAAGGAAACGTTTTTAGCTCCTGCTTTAACCGAATTCATTGCGATATCAAGAATATTCAATGACAGTTCTTTCATTTATTCTCACCGTTCAAGTAGGAAAACACGCACTCTCTGACAGCCTTCGAGCTGTAATTCTCAATAGAAAATTCAAAAGCGTTATCGGCTTCGTTGATATCCCAAAGAAAATGAGCATCGCTTGAGACTACAATAGGCTTCTGCTTAAGAGTTGAAAAGCGTTCTTTATACTCTTCAATCTTATCAGAAAAATGAAATTCATATGATGAAAAATCAGGCTCCTGCGGTAACGTACCAAGCACAGATACTATTCCGTTTGCCTCTCTGTCAATATGTGCGGGATAAATCAAAGCATTGAAATCCCTGACGAACGAGTAAAGAGAATCAATATCGAGTACGGTTGCGTTTACAAGCAAATTTTCTTCAACGCCTATTACCTCGTCATTCGAATCCAATATAAGCTGTTCGCCGTAAACCTCGGGATCATTCTTATACGGAATCTTATAGCTTTCGAGTGCTGAATCGAAATTCATCGCATCCTCAAGAGTCGGAAACAGACAAATCATATGAACGTCCTCAGCCGTTGTAACCTCAGCACCTGCAATCGGGATAATTCCGTTTTTTTTGCAGGCATCAAAGAAAGCGGGACAGTTTTTGCAGGAATTATGGTCGGTCAAGGCAAGAATCTGCAAGCCCTTTATTGCCGCCATACCCGCAATATTATTAGGTGTCATATCCTCGTCCGCACAGGGTGACAAACAAGAATGGATATGCAAATCATAATAATATTTTTCAAGCATTAAGAATCTTTCCTAACATACAGCATATTTCATATGAAGATTTAGCAGTTCTTAAAATGTTAACGCCACAAGCCTCAGCCTTTGCGATAACGTCATCCCCTATCTCAGACCGTTCGGTTAAGATGATACACGACGCATCAGCCAAAGTGGCAACGGCTATAACGTTTACGTTGTTCATTATTGTGATCCACGCATTGCCATACGAAAGCTTACCCATAACCCAGCTTAAAAGGTCGCCCGTATAAACGCCGTCAATCTCTCGTTCACCATCCGCAAGATGAATGACCTCAAGGTCAAGAGCAGTTATTATCTCGGTAACCGTCATTATTTTACGTCCTCCTCATCATTTGATAAAAATGAGCAGACAATACAGCCACTGAGACTTGCGTTTCCTCTGATAACGTCCTCGGCAAATGCGTGACAGGTCGGAGCACCGCACACACCGCAATCAAGCTGCGGCAGCTGTTCGTTGAGTGCCTCAATCTCGGACATTTGCTTAAGCGACAGCTTTTCGTCAGGAGAAAACGTTCCGATACGCCTTTTTTTAAGCTCTGTATGTATTATAAACTCCTCGGGGACCTCGGTTGAATCCCTGTCACCTGCAAAATTGCGGGTAACGGGAAGATAACGTCGAAGCCCTTGTATTCGTGCTTTGGCAATAAATGGATTGGCAACCGTCATAACACCGCCGACGCATCCGCCGGGACAACTATTGAGCTCAACGAACTCAAGGTTCGGCAATGCATTGTTCTCAATTTGCTCAAGCACCTGAATGACATTGTCAATGCCATCAGCCGCAAGATACTTTTCGTTGAAAATAGCAGCAGATTCACCGCCCGAGGTTGCCCAGCTCAAGCCTACGACACCCGAGCGTGAAACATGCTCATGGTCGGGCTCTCTCGTCATACAAGAGATGAGCTTGAAATATATCTCCTTCATTGACACAACGGCATCAATGAGAGGACGGCGGTTTGTAGGATTGTTTTTAACGTAGCTTACCTTTGCGGGACACGGAGATATAAAGCAAACACCAATATCGTCATCATTCAGCTCGGGATGAAGCCTCTTAGCTTCGCGTCGAGCGTAAATCGCTGCGGTCTCCATAGGAGACATAACAGGGATAACGTGATCTGCAAGAGACGAAAATCTCAAGCTTATAAGCCTTAGTATCACAGGACACGCAGAGCTTATAACGGGTCGCGGTATATCTTCATTTTTCAGATATCTTCGTGTGTACTCCGACACTATCTCGGCAGCTCTTGCCACTTCAAAAACGTAATCAAAGCCCATTGAATACAGACCGTCAATCACGCAATCAAGGTCGTCAAGATTATCAAACTGACCGTAAAGCGCGGGAGCAGGTAATGCTATTTTAAATTTGTATTTTGAAAGTAAGTCAAGCTTGTCATAAACTGATTTTTTTGCTTTGTTTTTACATACTCGGATACATTCACCGCAATCAATACAGCGGTCGGGGTTAATTTGTGCCTTGCCTCCCCTGACCCTTATTGCTTCGGTAGGGCAAAAGTCCAAGCAATGTGTACATCCGTGACACTTCTCAGTAACAAGAGTTACCGAATGTAAGTATTTCACTATGCCATCACCTACCCTTTCAGGTATTGACAATCATTGTAACCTTAGTACCTTCTCCAACCTTTGAATCAATATGAAGCTCATCGGTGTAACGCTTCATATTCGGAAGTCCCATTCCCGCACCAAAGCCAAGAGACCTCACTGTATCAGGTGCAGTTGAAAAGCCCTCGGACATTGCAAGTGCAATATCGGGTATTCCGGGTCCCTTATCCTCAAGCACGATTTCTATCTTATCAGGATAGACTGAAACGTCAGCAACTCCTCCGCCTGCATGAATGACCATATTGATCTCGCCCTCATACATAGCAATAGATACTCGTCTGATAATTTCGGGATCGTAGCCCATTAAACGCAGACGCTTTTTAACGTCTGCGGAAGCCTCTCCCGCAGAAGTAAAATCGTCTCCGTCAACGTCAAAGTGAAGCTTTAATACATCAGCCATTTATATCAGCTCCGTTCAATCCGTTTGAATAGAGAATACCGCAGGCATCATACATACGCTTATCGGTGGTCATAATAACGATACCGTTTTCCTCAGCCAGATCAAGTATCTCTTGTGTCGGCTTTTTGTTACGTACGAAAACAATGCACAGCATATCCATCATCATAGCAGTGCGGACAACCTGAGCGTTGACAAGTCCCGTCAAAAGAACAGCCTGGTCCTTGACAAATGCAAGAACGTCACTCATCATATCGCTTCCGCACGCAGAGGTAACGTCACGGTCAAGAAGACCGAGACAGGTCAATGCTTTTGCGCCAAGATGCTTTTCTATTTCACAAATCTTCACAGTTTATACCGCCTTATTTATAAAGGTTTACGCTCCGTACTTTGCAAGAATCTCATCAACCTCAGCATCGGTAGCAATTCTACCGTAAACATCCTCGTTGACGGTAAGAACAGGTGCAAGACCGCAAGCGCCTATGCAACGGCATGCAGTGAGAGAAAACTTTCCGTCAGCGGTGCATTCTTCAGCGCCGATGCCGAGCTTCTCGGAGATACGGTTGAACACGTCACCCGAGCCCTTAACGTAGCAAGCGGTTCCGAGACAAACCGAAATGTTGTAGTCACCCTTGGGAGAGAGTGAGAACTGAGCGTAAAACGTAGCCACTCCGTAAACCTTTTCGAGCGGAACGTCCATTCCCTCAGCAATCATGGACTGAACCTCAATAGGAAGATATCCGTAGATGTTCTGAGCCTCATGCATTACACCCATGAGCTTACTCTTGTCAGACTTGCATTCTTCGATTATTGCACGAAGCTTCTGCTCCTGCTCGGGTGTGCCCTTGAAAGGAAGGTTGCTTATCTTTTTCTGCATATTCAATTTCCTCCTGGCAGATTATTTCTATTCGGTGTATATTGATTTGCACAAGTATACACTCTATATCAGTTTTATATTATACTATATATCTTTAAGGTTTTCAAGTCATTTTTGCAAAATTTGTCATTTTTTTAACGATTATTTTTTGTAATTAACCGATAATTCTGATAAAATTGGTTTTTTAATGCGTTTTTTCCATTTTTTGTTGACAGAAAATCAAGATGTGGTATACTAATGTATGAAAAAACTTTAAGGAGTAACAAGATGCTTGTAGCCAATCCCATACAAAATAAAGATGAACAAAAGACGATCTGTGAGCTTTGCGGTATCCTCTTCCGCCCCGAAGCCTTTGCATACAGCCAAAGAGAAAACGGCGAGGTCATTGCCGCCGCGCAGTTTGATATTTCTCTTGACGGAGGTATACTTCTCGATATACAAATGAAGGAAGGACTTGAGGACGATATTGAGGCACTCTTCATTCTCGGACGTGCTGTCCTGAACTTTCTTGACTTATCGGGAATCAAGGCTTGTAGCTTCCCCGTCAAAAACGAGCACGATAAAAAGATGGCAAAAATGCTCGGCTTCAAGGAGGACGGCGAAATATGGAAAGCCGACCTTGACGGGATGTTCAGCGGAAAATGCCACAACGATTAAGCACAATAAAACGCCAAAAGGCTATGAGACGAAAATCTCATAGCCTTTTTTGTCATTCAACGGTGATTTCGGGATAATAATCGTTGAGATATTTTATTGCAAGCTCGTTATCGGTCCTTACCGTGAGCACCGATGTGTTACACTTAACGAAAATATCCTTTCCGATTTCTGTTACCGCATCGGGTATATTAACACTTGTAAGTGCCGCGCATCCGTTGAAGGCGTTTGCCTCGATTTTCGTCACCGTCTCGGGAAGCGTAATGCTCGTAAGTCTCGGGCAGGTGCGGAATGCGCCCTGACCGACTGAGGTTATGCTGTCGGGTAGAATTACGCTCGTTGCCTTGGTGCACTTGTAGAAGGCGTAATTACCAAGAGTGGTCACACCGTCAAGCACCTCAAGTGAGAGCACCTTCGTGACCTTGCCCTCCTCGGACAAGTAATGAGTCGGACAGAAGGTATAGCCCTTAAGCTCGTTCTTGGTGCAAACGTACGGGTAATTCTTCATATCGTCAATTCCGCTGATAACCATTTTCCAGTTACCCTTAGCGTTTTCGTACATTGCGTAAAATACGTTATCGCCCATCGTACCGAATTCGGCAACGGGAGACTTAGCCGTCGTTCCGTCACTCTCAAAGGTGACGGTTGCCTCGCTCTTTTCACCGTATTTTTCTTCAAAAAACTCCGCATACTTATGTGCGTATGAATTTTCGGGGGCTTTAATCGTTACGGCTTCCGAATAGAAAAGGTTACCCCTTGCATTCGCAAAGCTCTCACCAAGTATTATACTCTTGAGCGAATCGGCACGTCCGAAGGCGTTCTTCTCGATATTAACAACCCCTGGAAGAGATATTTCGGTAACGGCAGTCTGTCTGATAAACTGTATTCCGACGTACTTAACGCTTTCGGCAACGGTTACAGAGGTCGCCTTTGTAAGATTGTAGAAGGCGTAATTACCGATTGCCGTTACGCCGTTTTCAACGACGATAGAGGTTATCTGCGATTTGTATTCATACCAGGGAGCCGTTACGGTTTTTGTGTAATCGGGTAGCTCTCCTTCGCCTGAAATCACGAGCACTCCGTCGGCTATTTCCCAATTGAGTGCGCCAACCGTTCCGAAAACGGTGTTATCGGGAGCGTTCTCAATAACGTCAAAGGCAATACCGTTGGATTTAGCATAGTCTTCGGCTGCACTGCCCTCACGTCCGTAAACGGTGAAGCCTTCAATACGCTCAAATTTATATTCGTAATCATAAGAATAGTATCCCAAAGCGTAACTTCCGATGCTTGTAACTCCTTCGGGAACGATAACGCTTATAAGACCTTCACATTCGTAGAAGGCTTGAGCACCGATGCTTGTAACGCTCTCGGGTATATTGACGCTTGCAAGCTTCGTACAATTCATAAAGGCGCCTTGGGATATGCTTGTAAGCTTATCAGAAAGATAAGCCCTTGTAATAGCTCGGCAACCCGAAAAAGCATACTCCTTGACTTCGGTTACAGAGTCTGGAAGGCTCAATTTTTTAAGGGCTGTACATTCAGCAAATGCAGAATTACCAATCGACGTAACACCGTCGGGAATTGCAACACGCTCAAGACTAGTGCAACCGTAAAAAGCATAATTGTAAATTTTTGTCAGGCTATCAGGAAGCTCAACGTTCACAAGAGACGTACATCCACGGAAAAGGTAGTCGTTGATATATGTAACGCTGTCAGAGATTGAAATGTCAGTCAGACTTACACAGTCTCTGAACGCAGATTGACCGATACTCGTCACGTTATCGTACATAACAACGCTTGCAAGCTTGTCACAATTTTCAAAAGCGTTTCCGCCAATAGTTGTAACACCTTCGGGTATGACGATGCTCGTGAGATTCCTGCAGCCGTTAAACGCAGAGGCGTTAATCGTAGTCACGCTGTCAGAAATAGTAGCAGTGCTTCTCGCTCTGGGACAGAACGTGAGCGTTGTTTTATTTTTGTTATAAAGAATGCCGTTTTCGTCACTTGAAAGCTTTCGGTTATCGGCGTCAACGACTATCATTTCAAGTGAATCGCAACGATTAAAGCAGGAAACGGCTATACCGTTTAATCCCTTTCCGATATAGATGCTCTTAAGATTTGTACATCCTTGGAAAGCGCAGTAACCAACACTTGTCACGCTGTCGGGGATAATAACGTCTTCAATGGCGGTACAGTTCTCGAAGGCATAACTCACAATGCCCGTAACACCAGACTCGATAACAACGGCTTTAACGGATGAGCTTGACCACGGAGAAGAGGTCATAGCACCGCTACCGCTGATTGTCAGAAGCCCGTCGGAATCAAGAGTATAGGTGACACTTGTACCGCAGGAGCCTGATTCGACGACAGTAGACGCAAACGACGTTACGGCAAGAGATACACAAAGAACAATTGCAATTACCAGAACATATAAAAGCTTTTTCATTACAATCTCCCATAAATATTATTAATGTAATATATCATATGATAACACCGAGAATGAGAAAAGTCAAGCAGCATCGCTTGACCTTTATCGGCCAAAAAAATCCCACGGCAAAAAACGCCGTGGGAAAGATATTATATAAATTTAACGTCAAAGAAATTCGTATAGATGCCGTTGGGCTCGAGGGTGAGCATTTCAACGTCTGTCTCAACGTTGGGCACCTTGCCGTTTGAACGGGGTACGGTATACCAGGGCTCAATACAAACGTAAGGAGCGTCCGTAAAGGGCCAATGCCATATACCGACGTACGGGAAGCCGTGATAGGATACCTCAACCGCTCTGTTGCTCTTTCTTGAACGGATAGCGATAAATCCCGAGGTGTTTCTTAAGAACACGCCGTCCTCATCAAAGAGAGGATGTGTCAGAGGAATATATCTGTCATCCTGAACGGGATAAGGCTCAAAATCCCTGCCACTGTTGAAGCCGTGAATTATCTCGGGGTGACACTCCTTGCCGAAGTCAACGTAATAATCCTCGAACTCCTCCCCTTCTGCCATGGGTACAGAAAAGCCCGGATGTCCTCCAACCGAGAAATAAAGCTTCTTTGAGTCGGTATTGGTTACTCGAAATTCGTTCTTTACGACATTGCCGTCGAGAGAATATATAACCTCATATTTAAACTTAAAGGGATAGCCCTTGAGAGTCTTATCGTTTTCGGTCAAAACGAGTGTTACGGAATCAGAGGTCAGCTCGCCCAGCTTAAACTCGGTATTCCACGCAAAGCCGTGACATTCCATATCGTAGGGCTTTCCTTCGTAATAATACTTGAGGTCAACAAATCTGCCACACACAGGAAAAAGAATGGGCGCTTGTCTGTCCCAGTATCTTACGTCTGGCTGCCACATACACTCGGAGGCTCTATCCTTACTATATACTGAAACAAGCTCCGCTCCGAAGTCGGAAACAGATACCTTAAGCTGTTCGTTTTCAATTGTATAAATCATTTTGTCCTCCAAAAAAGCAGGAGAAACGGACGTTTCTCCTGACTTTTTTTCAAATTCTTTTTAGTCTTCCTTGACAATTTCGGCATCGGGAGCGTTTTCCTTAACGCTTTCAATTCCGTTAAGAGCACCATTCTTGGAGGTGTAGCCCTCACTGGTAGCTATAACCTCACCGTTCTTAGCCTTGAGACGAAATCTGAATTCGCCAGCCTTGTCCTCATAAAGCTCAAACTTGGGATGAGTTACCTTCTCGAAATCTGCAACAGTCTGGTCCTCAACTGCGCCAACGCAATTCTTCTTTACACTCTCGATGCCCTTCAAGCAAGCAGCCTCGGTGGTGTAAACCTCACTGGTTGCGATAACCTGTCCGTTACCAGCCTTCAAGTCAAACTTGACACCTGTCTTTGTTTCTTTAACAACAAATTTTCCCATGATTTTTCTCCTTTATTTTATGGCAAAAGCACGTCTGCCATATATTGTAAAATTATTGTAGCACATATTTTATAAAATGTCAAACATTTTATTCAAGCTCGAATGCACCCGTGTAAAGCTGATAGTAGGTACCCTTCTCGGCAATGAGCTTTTCGTGGTTACCGCGCTCTATAATTCTGCCCTTATCAAGCACCATTATAACGTCGGAATTCATTACGGTTGAAAGTCTGTGTGCAATGATAAATACAGTTCTTCCCTCCATAAGCTTATCCATACCCTTTTGTACGATTGCTTCGGTACGGGTGTCAATAGACGAGGTAGCCTCGTCCATTATCATAACGGGCGGGTCGGCAACTGCGGCGCGGGCAATAGCAATAAGCTGTCTCTGTCCCTGAGAGAGATTTGAGCCGTTGTTTACAAGCTCGGTTTCATATCCCGCAGGGAGACGGGTGATGAAGTCATCAGCACCGACAAGCCTTGCGGCAGCAATACATTCCTCATCGGTAGCGTCGAGTCTGCCGTAACGGATGTTATCCATAACGCTTCCCGTGAACAGATTCGTATCTTGCAATACAATACCGAGAGAGCGACGGAGGTCGGATTTGCGAATCTTGTTGATATTAATACCGTCGTAACGAATCTTACCGTCGGCGATATCGTAAAATCTGTTGATAAGATTGGTAATAGTCGTTTTACCCGCGCCCGTTGCACCTACGAACGCAACCTTCTGACCGGGCTCGGCAAACAGAGTTATATTATGAAGAACGGTTTTCTCCTCCGTGTAGCCGAAATCAACGTCGTCAAGTCTTACGTCACCCGAAAGAAGTGTGTAGGTTACGGTGCCGTCTCCGTGAGGATGCTTCCAAGCCCAAATGCCCGTGCGGTGATCAGCCTCAACAAGCTCACCGTTCGAGTTGTAGGCGGCATTAACAAGCGTAACGTAACCGTCGTCTGCCTCGGGCTCCATATCCATTACGTCAAATACTCTCTGCGCACCTGCGACACCCATAACGATGGAGTTAAACTGCTGTGATACCTGGTTTATGTTACCCGTAAACTGCTTTGTCATATTGAGAAACGGGATGAGAATACTGATACTAAACGCCTTACCCGAAAGACTTATATTGGGAAGTCCCGACAAGAGATAGAGACCTCCGACAACAGCCATAAGAACGTAAAGCACGTTTCCGATATTGTTGATGATAGGACCGAGAACGTTTGCGTAAGCGTGCGCTCTTTTACTGTCCTCGTACAATGCATCGTTTATCTTGTCAAAGTCCTCTATACACTGATTTTCACGGGAGAAGACCTTAACGACCTTCTGTCCGTTCATTATCTCCTGGATATAGCCCTCGGTCTTTCCGACCGCTTTTTGCTGTCGAATAAAGTATTTAGAGCTTCCGCCTGCGATTTTTCTTGACATTATAAGCATAACCGACACACCGACAAGCACCAAAAGTGTCATGGGTATGCTGAAGTAAAGCATTATAACGAATACACAGGTTACGATAATGATTGAGTTGAACAGTGACGGGAAAGCCTGAGAAACGAGCTGACGGAGAGTGTCAATATCGTTGGTGTAATGACTCATTATATCGCCGTGCTTGTTGGTGTCAAAGTACTTGATCGGGAGATTCTGCATACGCTCAAAGAGAGTACAACGCATCTTTGACAAAAATCCCTGAGTAAGATAAGCCATAAGCTGAGTCTGTAAGATAATCGCGCTTATTGAAACGAGGTAAATTCCGATAAGGAGCATAACCTTCGGGAGTATAACCTCTTTTGCGCTTTCCCAGTCACGAGATACCATCCATACCTCGATATCCTCAATTACGTTCTGAGTAAACAAGGAAGGAATAGCCGCGGTCACAGAGGAGAAAAGCAAGCAGAACATTATTACATAAAGGAGTCTCGGATAAAAGGTGCGAAGAAGCTTGATTATTCTGCCCAAGGCACTGAAATTGAGCTTCTTTTTGGGCATTTTCATTTTCTCGTTCATTCCTCGTCACCTCCCTTTGTCTGCTGTTCATATACCTCACGGTAAATCTCGTTGGAGGCAATCAATTCCTCGTGCTTACCGATGGCACTTATAGCGCCGTTTTCCATAACTATTATCATATCGGCATCCTGAACCGAGGAAATTCTTTGTGCAATTATTATTTTTGTCGTTTCGGGTATGTACTGCTTGAAGCTGTGTCTGATTATAGCGTCGGTTTTAGTATCAACGGCACTTGTAGAGTCATCCAATATAAGTATTTTAGGCTTCTTCAAAAGCGCACGGGCAATACAAAGTCTCTGTTTCTGACCGCCTGATACGTTAGTACCGCCCTGCTCGATATAGGTATCGTACCCATCGGGGAAGGTTGAAACAAACTCATCTGCACACGCAAGCCTGCAAGCCTCACGAATCTCCTCGTCGGTAGCGTTGGGATTACCCCATCTCAGATTCTCGGCAATCGTTCCCGAGAAAAGCAAATTCTTCTGTAAAACCATCGCAACGTTTCCGCGGAGTACGTCAAGGTCATATTCACGAACGTCAACTCCGCCTACTCTGACACAGCCCTCGGTAACATCGTAAAGACGGGCGATAAGCTGAACGAGTGTGGATTTTGACGAGCCCGTACCTCCGATGATACCGACGGTCATACCTGATTTTATATGAAGATTTACGTTTTCAAGTGCATAGCGCTTTGCTTTCGACGAATACTTGAAGCTGACGCCGTCAAAATCAACGCTTCCGTCTGCCACTTCAAAAACGGGTGATTCGGGATTTGAAAGCGAGGGCTCTTCCTCAAGCACTTCTGCAATACGCTTAACAGACTCTGCAGACATCGTAAGCATAACGTAAATCATCGAAAGCATCATAAGTGACATAAGTATCTGCATACCGTAGGTAAGCATTGCAGAAATCTGTCCTACGTCAATGAGGTCTCCGCCACTTTGTATCGTAAGCTTTGAGCCGACGATGAGAACGAACGCCATATTGAAATAAATGCAAAGCTGCATAAGAGGCTGGTTGAAGGCAACGATTCTTTCAGCCTTGGTAAAGTTTGCACGTATTTCATCCGCAGCGGTACCGAATTTCTGCTTTTCATACTCCTCACGAGCAAAGCCCTTTACAACTCGGATTGCACGAACGTTTTCTTCAATCGACTCGTTGAGTCTGTCGTATTTCTTGAATACGCTTCTGAATGCGGGCATTGCCTTACGGCTTATCAAAAACAGTCCGCAAGCAAGCACCGGAATTACAACGACAAAGGTGGTAGCAAGCGCTCCGCCCATAACGTACGCCATAATCACCGAAAACACCAAAAGAAGAGGACTTCTTATAGCAGTTCTGATGAGCATCATAAACGACATCTGTACGTTAGTGATATCGGTCGTCATACGGGTAACGAGCGAGGAAGATGAAAACTTATCAATGTTTTCAAAGGAAAAGCCCTGAACTCTCGCAAACACGTCGTGTCTCAGATTCTTTGCAAAGCCTGCCGACGCTTTGGCGCAGGTAAATCCCGCAACGGTACCGCAAATGAGCGACAATACGGCAAGCATAACGAGTATACCGCCCGTTTTGATTACGCTCTCCATTTCAACACCGCGCTTGATATTGTTGACAAGTGATGCCGTAATAAAGGGGATAATAGCTTCTATAATTACCTCACCGACTATAAAAATCAGTGTAAGTATTGTTGGAAGCTTATATTCTCTTACTCTCTTTATAAGCTTAAAAATCATAATATATCCTTTCTGAATAATCATAAATATACAAGTAACAATTATAAAACTTTGTAAAAATAATATCAAGTATTTTTTTGAATTGTTTACTATATTTTAATATTTTCAAAAAAATGTATAATAGATATTGAAAAAAAACTTTTTATCGTGTATAATTAGATGAATTATGTAAAGAAAAGGAACAAAAAATGACAAGAGCAAAATGTTATTTAATAATACTTGCCGTTTCAATGCTTCCAATCATAGAGCTTCGAGGTTCAATTCCCATAGCCGCAGCTCTTGACATTGAGCCAAGAATTGCTTTTCTTGAAGCACTTCCGTTTGCAATTATCGGCAATCTGTTACCCGTCCCGTTCATAATACTATTCTTCAAGTATTTTCTTACAAAGTTCCGTAAGGTTCCTTTAATCGGAACTATCTTGACGAAGGTACATAACAAAGCGGTTGAAAAGGCTGACAAAATCAAAAGCTATGCCTTTTGGGGTCTTTTCATTTTCGTCGCAGTCCCCTGCCCCGGTACAGGTGCCTGGACGGGCTCTGTTATTGCATCAATACTTGAAATGGACAACAAAAAGGCTTTCTTAGCCATCGTACTCGGAGTTATTACAAGCGGTCTGATTATGGGATTTATTTCCTACGGACTTTGGGATATACTCGTTGCATTAGTAAAATAAGACATTAAAATACAGGAGAATTAAAAATGGCAAAATACTTATTCACATCCGAATCAGTTACTGAAGGACATCCCGACAAAATATGCGACTGCATATCGGATGCTATACTTGATAACATTCTTTCTCAGGACCCTATGGCACGCGTTGCTTGCGAAACCACCGCAACGACGGGACTCGTTATGGTTATGGGTGAGATTACTACAAGCGGTTGCATTGACGTACAGAGCATTGTTCGTGAAACCGTAAACGAAATCGGCTACAACAGAGCAAAATTCGGCTTTGACGCGAGAACCTGTGCAGTAATTAACTCGATTCACGAGCAATCTCCCGACATTGCAATGGGCGTTGACGCCGATGGCGCAGGTGACCAGGGTATGATGTTCGGCTTTGCATGTGACGAGACTCCCGAGCTTATGCCTCTTCCTATTTCACTTGCTCACGCTCTTGCAAAAAAGCTTACCGAGGTAAGAAAGAACGGCACTCTTGAATACCTCCGACCAGATGGTAAGACTCAGGTCAGTGTTGAATACGACGACGGCAAGCCCGTAAGAGTTGACACTATTGTTATTTCAACTCAACACGCTCCCGAGGTTGATATAGCCACAATCAAGGCAGACCTTATAAAGCACGTAATTAAACCCGTCATAAGTGAAGAGCTTATTGATAAGGATACTATAATCCACGTAAATCCCACGGGACGCTTCGTTATCGGCGGCCCTTGCGGTGACTCGGGTCTCACGGGAAGAAAGATAATCGTTGATACATACGGCGGATATTCCCGTCACGGCGGCGGCGCATTCTCGGGTAAGGATCCCACGAAGGTTGACCGTTCGGCAGCGTATGCGGCAAGATATCTTGCCAAGAACGTCGTTGCATCAGGGCTTGCCAAGAAGTGCGAGGTTCAGATTGCTTACGCAATCGGCATTGCTGACCCCGTATCAGTTATGGTTGACACCTTCGGCACGGGTATTATTCCCGACAGTAAGATTTCAGAGCTTCTCAGATACAACGTTGATTTGAAGCCAAAATCAATAATTGCGAAATTGGATCTTCGCCGTCCCATTTATAAGCCTCTTGCGGCATACGGTCATATGGGCAGAGAAGAGCTTGGAGTTCTCTGGGAAGAACGCGACCTCGTTTCTGTGCTTCAAAAGGGCTGTTAAGTGACAATAACCGAATAATCACATAATATAAACATTGAAGCGAGAAATTTTCAAAAGAAACATTTCTCGCTTTAATAAACCTTTTGGAGTGATTATTTGAGTGAATTTGTAAAAACCGTTTTAGAGCTTTTGATCTGCTTTTTTGCGTGTATCGGAATCATCACGCTTTTAAGAGAGTTGTACCTCTGTATCACAATACACAAAACGAAAACTCAGGCTACGGCTATTCTCGACCTTACGTCAAGTCTTTATCCAATTGACGAGCTTATCTCATTTGCAACGTTTTACAACGATTCATACGCATCAAGATACATCAGCAGAATAATCGTAATCACTGACTGCGATGATATACTAAGCCATGCAGTCGAGCTTTCACGAGCGTTGAAAATACCACTGATTTTTGAAAAAGTAACGGAAGAAAAAGAAGGATACGATGATAGAAAACTTAAACGCACCGAATGACACGGAAACCGTCATTGTTTCGGGCGAGGTCTGTGACATAACATACCAAAACGAAGAAAACGGATACGCAGTATTTGACATTGAAACCGAGGACGAGTACATCACCGTCACGGGAAGCGTACCCGCACTTTTCGTTGGTGAAAAAATAAAAATTAACGGTGTTTGGACAAACCACCCTACCTACGGAAAACAATTGAAGCTTATATCCTTTGAGAAGGAAATGCCTTCCGATGCGGGAGCTATGCTCAAATATCTTTCCTCGGGAGCCATAAAGGGTATCGGTCCGAAAACCGCACAGAGAATAATCGACCGCTTTGGTGATTCATCGTTTGAGGTGCTCGAAAACGCACCCGATATGCTTTGTGAAATCAAGGGGATTTCACCTAAGCGTGCGAATGAAATTTCTGCATCCTTCAACGCTCAGTTCGGAATGAGAAGGGTTATGATGTTCTTTTCTCAATATTTCGGCCCTACGCTTTCCGCTAAAATTTACAAAAAATGGGGCAGTGCATCAGTCGAGCTCGTTCAATCAAACCCGTACAGACTCTGCAATGAAATTCAAGGCATCGGTTTTGAGAAGGCAGACTCTATTGCACTTTCTCTTGACACTCCCACCGATTCGCTCGACCGTCTTCAAGCGGGAATCAGATATATTCTGAATTATAACGCTTACAACAACGGTCACACCTATCTCCCCTTCGAAAAGCTTCGTGAAGCCGCCTGCGACCTTCTTGACGTTGACGGCTCAAAAATCACCGAGGCGTTAACCAACCTTGCCGCAAAGAAGGAGGTTGTTATTACAGCCTCGGATAAAGGACACGACGTATCGTTATACGACATTTATCAAAGCGAAGTATACGCCGCTCAGCGCATTGCCAAAATATCAAGCTTCAATGCCGAAGCGGGCTTTGTCGATATTGATGCGCTTATAACCTCGATTGAAACGAGCGACGGAATCAACTATTCAAATGAGCAGCGCACAGCAATAAAAGAAGCGCTTACAAGCTCGCTTTACGTGCTGACGGGTGGTCCGGGTACAGGTAAAACCACTATAATCAAAGCGATTATTAAAATTTTCAATACAATCGGACTCTCTTTCTGTCTTGCAGCGCCGACGGGACGCGCGGCAAAAAGGATGACCGAATCAACGCAGTATGAAGCGAAAACGATACACAGACTTCTTGAATACGAATTCCGTCCCGATTCGGATGAAACAAGCTTTCTCAGAGACGATGCAAATCCGCTCGATTGCGATGCGGTTATCATTGATGAATGCTCAATGATTGACCTTCCCTTGTTCGCGTCTCTTGTCCGTGCAATACGCCCCTCAACAAGACTTATACTGATTGGAGATTTCAATCAGCTACCGAGCGTAGGACCCGGTAACATATTAAGAGATATCATTGAATCGGGATGCTTCAAGGTGGGACATCTTAACGAAATATACCGCCAAGGCAGTGAAAGTACAATCGTACTGAACGCACACAAAATCAAAGAGGGTAAATACCCTGACCTTTCAAATAAATCAAGCGACTTCTTTTTTATGCCGAGATACACAGCCTCCGACGTTATTTCAACGGTTACACAGCTTGTCAGCAAGAGACTCCCCACAACCTACGGCGAGGATATCGTACCGCAAATACAAATACTTTGCGCTATGAGAAAAAGCGATATAGGTACAAAGCGTATGAATGAGGTCTTTCAAAAAATACAAAACCCCGCAGGAGTCGGGAAGGCCGAAACGCACGTCAAGGATATGACCTTCCGCGAGGGTGATAAGGTAATACAAACCAAGAACAATTATCAAATTGAATGGAAAAAGGAAACCTTGTTTGGCACAGAGGAAAACGGAAGCGGAGTGTTTAACGGAGATATCGGATATATCAAGGAGATCGACAACGTGCTTGAAACGGTTACGGTTGACTTTGAAGGCAGAATTGCAACCTACGATACGGCATCACTTGACGACCTTGAGCACGCATATGCGATTACCATACACAAAAGCCAAGGAAGTGAATATCCCGTCGTCATTCTTCCGATACTCAAAAACTCCCCACTTCTTATGACCAGAAACCTTTTATACACGGCAATAACGAGAGCCAAAAGAATGGTTATAGTCGTAGGAGACAAGGAAGCAGTTGCTTCAATGGTAGATAATGCCACCAGCAAAAGAAGGTATACGAAGCTTATTGATATACTCAAGGTGATTTATGAAACCAATTGAGTATTTGATACGAACCTTCTGTCCGCCGATATGCGTTTCGTGTGACGAGGCAACTGGCTTTTATTCAACTCTTCCCTACTGCGAGGAATGTCTTAAAGAGATTGAAGAGAACCGACTGTTTTCAACAGCAGAAGCAGTTATTCCATACGTTGACTGTGTATACACAATGTACGACTACGAAAGTGAGGCTGTTAAAAATTCCGTCTTTCACATCAAAAAGCTCTTCTCACCGCTGTTTGCAGCCTTTTATTCCGATAGAGTAAAGGAAATGTTTGCACTATACTGTATTCGTGACAAGGTTGATATTGTAACATATGCAACAAGACGAAAGGTCGAGTATTACCGAGTAGGAATAGACCAAGCGGAAGAAATGTCTCTTACCATCTCAAAAGCAACGGGGATTCCGCATATGTGCACGCTTGAAAGAACGAGAGATTCCAAGAAGCAAAGAACTCTTTCTCCAACAGAAAGAGCCAAAAACGTTGAAAACCTGTTCAAAGCAACGGTAGACCTCAAGGGCAAAAGAATCCTCCTCGTTGACGACGTAATGACCACGGGCTCAACTCTTTCGGACTGCGCAAGAGCATTGAGAGAAGCAGGAGCTACAAGCGTTTTAGTATTAGTTTTTGCAACATAATTACGATTATCTATTGTAATTTTACAAAAAGCGTGTTAAAATAATTTGTTAAATTAAATTCAAACAACAATACAGAGGAATTTTTATGAATCAGGAAAACATTAGAAACATTGCAATTATTGCCCACGTTGACCACGGCAAGACTACGCTCGTTGATGCTCTTCTCAAGCAGACGGGCACATTCAGAGAAAACGAGCAGGTCGATGAACGAGTTATGGACTCAAACGACCTTGAAAAAGAAAGAGGCATCACAATACTCGCAAAGAACACCTCTCTCTTTTACGGCGACTGCAAGATTAATATAGTTGACACACCAGGTCACGCGGACTTCGGTGGCGAGGTTGAAAGAAGTCTTTCAATGGTTGACGGTGTACTTCTTCTCGTCGATGCCTTTGAAGGCTGTATGCCTCAGACCCGAACAGTACTAAAGAAGGCACTTGAGCTTGGTCTCTCCCCTATCATCGTTATAAACAAGGCTGACCGCCCCAATGCGCGCGCCAAGGAAGTGCTCGATGAGGTATACGGACTTCTTATCGACCTTGATGCAACCGATGAACAGCTTGATATGCCCGTTATTTACGCATCAGGCAGAGACGGTTGGGCTTCTCTTGAGCCAGACGTTAAGGGCAAAGACCTTAAGGTGCTTTTCGACACCATCGTTGATAACATTCCCTCTCCCAAGGGTGACTCTGATGCCCCCTTCCAGATGGTTGTTTCAAACATTGACTTTAACGAATACACAGGTCGAATTGCAGTCGGAAGAATAGCAAGAGGCGAAATTACAGAAAAGAAGTTTGTAAGCGTTGTACGACGCGATGGCACGGTTGAAAAAACGAGAATCGTTAACCTATACACCTTCTCAGGACTCAAGAAAAATCAGGTTATTGATGCAGGTACGGGCGAAATAGTTTGTATATCGGGCATTCCCGACATTAACATCGGTGATACGATATGCGATGCAGACTGTCCCGAGGGTCTCCCCTTCGTTGAAATCGAACAGCCTGTTCTTTCGGTAAACATCTCGGTAAATACAAGCCCCTTTGCAGGAAACGAGGGTACCTACGTTACCTCACGTCACCTTCGCGAGCGTCTCTACCGTGAGCTTGAATCCAACATCAGCTTAAAGGTTGAGGACGGTGAAACCGCTGACACCTTCAGAGTATCGGGAAGAGGAGAATTACACCTTTCCGTTCTTATTGAAAATATGAGACGCCAGGGCTATGAATTTGAGGTATCCAACCCCTCGGTAATCACAAAGGAAATTGACGGCGTTATTAACGAGCCCTACGAAAACTTATACATTGACGTTCCCGATGAATTTTGCGGAACGGTTATAGAGGATATCTCTCAGCGCAAAGGTGAGCTTGTTCAAATGGCTCCTTCTACAACGGGCTTTACCCGTCTTGAATTTACCATTACATCAAGAGGCCTTATTGGATGCCGTTCTACTCTTTTGACGCTTACAAAGGGTAACGCGGTCGTCAACTCCTCCTTTGCGGGCTACTGTCCCATGAAGGGTAAGATGTCACGCCGTTCAAGAGGCTCACTCGTTGCATGGGAAAACGGTGCCGCAACCTCCTACGGCTTGTTCAACGCTCAGGATAGAGGCGCTATGTTCATAGGCCCCGCTACAAACGTATATCAAGGAATGATTGTCGGAGAATGCAGTGAAACCGACGACCTCGTTGTAAACGTATGTAAGAAGAAGCATCTTACCGCAATACGCTCCTCGGGTGCTGACGAAGCGTTGAGACTCGTTCCGCCGAGAATTATGAGCCTTGAAAAATGTCTTGAATTTATTGCGGACGATGAGCTTTTAGAGGTTACTCCAACATCACTCAGATTAAGAAAGAAGATTTTGAGCAACGAAATGCGTGCCAAAATCAGAGCTAAGCAAAATGCATAAAACATCCGTCAGCGTAATAATTGCCGCGGCGGGTATGAGTCGAAGAATGGGCAACACCTCGTCCAAGCAATTGCTGAAAATTAATTCAAAATCGGTTATAGAATACTCGCTTGAAGCATTCTCTTCAAGCGAGCTTGTCTCCGAAATAATCATCGTTACGAAGGCTGAGGATATTCCGAAGACAACGGCTATTGCCTCAAGATATCCCAAAGTTAAATCAATCGTTTTAGGCGGTGCCGAAAGATACGATTCTGTGAGAAATGCGTTTGCCGAGGTATCGGGAGACGTTGATATCGTTGCGATTCACGATGCCGCAAGGCCTCTGGTTACAACCGAGTTTATCAACAAGCTTTTCAACGAGTGCGTTGAGTACGGTGCAGTATGTCCCGTAGGCAGAGTAACCGATACCGTAAAGAAATCCGAAAACGGTACGACGGTCGATGATACGATTGACAGAAGCCTGCTTTTCACAGCTCAAACTCCACAGGTCTTCAAAAGAGATTTGTACGAAAAAGCTTTAAGTCTGCTCAAAGACTCAACGATAAAATTCACGGACGACGCATCTATGGTTGAAGCACTTGGTGAAAGAGTGCATATTTTAATCAATCCTAATCCTAATATAAAAATCACTCACGAATCTGACGTAGGACTCGCGAAGCTTTACCTGTCAGACGGAGGGCAAATGAAAATAGGTCACGGCTACGACGTACATAAGCTCGTTGAAAACAGAGCTCTTATACTCGGCGGAGTTAATATTCCGCACACTCACGGACTCCTCGGTCACTCTGATGCAGACGTGCTTGTACACGCAATTATGGATGCAATAATCGGTGCGCTCGGACTTGGTGATATCGGAAAGCATTTTCCTGATACCGATGAAAAATACAAGGGTATTTCCAGTATACTCCTCTTAAAGCACGTCAAGGGCTTGCTCGACGAAAAGGGATACGGAATAGGCAACGTTGACGCAACGCTGATTGCACAAAAGCCCAAGCTTGCACCGTTCATTGATGAAATGAAGCAAAACATAGCAGAAGCACTCGGATGTCCCGTTGACGCAATAAACGTCAAGGCGACAACCGAAGAGGGACTCGGATTTACGGGTGACCTTTCAGGAATAAGCGCACACGCCGTTGCAATAATTCAATAACAAAAAAACAGTTAAAGCGATAATGTGCTTTAACTGTTTTTTGTTTATGAGTTCCTTATTAGAACGGTTCCCATATTATTTTCGCCGACAATATGAAGCACGGGTCCTGATGAATGTGAGGTTTCATTCGAGGTGTTGCCCATATTATTCTCAAGCATTAAATCAACACACCAGCTTTTTGGTATAGTTACCTCAACGTATCCGAGATTGTTTTCAACCGTCAAAGTCGCCTCTCCGTTATATGACTCTGTGTTTTCAAAATGAACGTAAGTTGCTCCAAGGTTATTTGATATCTCCCTATGTACAAAGCCGTTACAGTCGATATAAACCTCGTTGCTGTTAAACCTATTCCCTGACCTGCGGTGTGACAATCTGTTAATTGGCTTAATTCTCATAAACGGCCTTTTACCAAAAAGCAATTTAATTCCTATATACATAATGACAACAAAAAGTGCGAGCAGCCAATTGTTTATTATATCATCAGTTGTATGACCGAAAAAAAATGCTACGTTTTTTTCAAAAACCATAAACAGCGAGGTCAGGGAAAGCAATGAAACAAAAAGCCTTCTTGAAAGAATAGCCCATACGATTACGATGCAAAGTGCAATTCCTAAAACTATCTGCAAAAACGATATACCGCCCAAAACCGTCGCAGTGTCATTAAGCACCCCCAGTGCCTCAAGTATTCCTAACACCGAAAACAATATCAAAAACATACCCAAAAAGATTTTCTTATTCCTCATTTTCCAAACCTCACTTCATCAATAGTATCCTTCAAGGATGCGTAATAGCCCCGTGAAAAGTAGACTCTTTTGTCACATTCTCGAAAAGTCAATTCTCCGTTGCCTACCAACTCACGACGAAGAGACTCGATAAGCCTCACGTTAACGATAACGGATTTTGATGCCCTTGCGAACGAGTGCGGTAATAGCTGTAACAGCTCGGTAAGTGTTTTGCGTACTGTGTACATATGAGAGACCGTATGCGCGTACACCTTACCGCCCGATGCCTCAAAAAACAGAATATCGGCAAGAGGCAAATAATACTCTGTGTTTCCTATGTAGAACAATAACTCACGGCCCTCGTTAACGGTGTTTTTCAAAACCGCTTCTATCATCCCTATCTTATCCGTATATTCCTTGCAACAAATAATTATTTCTTCATTTGCATCCTCGGATATTTCAACGCGAATCTTCATTACCTCACCTCCGCTCAAGCTTATCTTAATACAAAATACCGTTTTTGTAAATAGCTTTAAAGCGAGTGGTAGATTTTTCATTACAAAAGGTAAAGAGAGACCATTGTCAGTCTCTCTTTATATACCTGATATATGTGACACTTCATTAGTCAAACGTTTTTTAATTCAAAACACATATTGCAAAGGTTAAATAGGACGCAAAGGTTACCCATATAAGATAAGGAATTTGCAAAAGCCCCGCTTTACGCTCACATCTGTAAAACAGTATTAACATCGCAATTATCATAAGCCAAAGTAGAATAATCCAGAAGAAAGCTATCTCAAACTGCCTATAAATAAAGAAAATTATCGGCCACAAAAATACAAATATAAGCTGAAGAGCATATATAAAGAGCGACAGTCGTTTTTCTTTACAATTACCCTTCCATACGAGCCACGCGCTGTATCCCATCAATGCGTACAAAACAGTCCAGACTATCGGGAAAACGAATCCGGGCGGTGTCAAAGGGGCTTTTACGATCGTGTCAAAAAACACGCTTGTCTCATCGCGCGTAAGAAAGCCCGATAAGACTCCCGTACCGAGACTGATTAAAAGACTGATAATCAAAGAAAAGTCAAGCATACAAAACCTCCGAAATACTTTCTTATCAAAGTATATTCGGATATCTGTGATTTATACCAGCTCCTTAAAGCTTTCGGCGTACATATCAGCAACAGCCTCAAATTCCTCTCGGGTAAAGCTTGATGACTCGTCGAACATCGCAACTGTATGAACGCCAACGCTTGATGCAGTTTTAATTGCGGTATAATTATCGTCGTAAAAGGTTATATCCGACGGTGTCACTCCGATAATTTCAGCAACCATATGATAAATACGCTCATCGGATTTGGAATAACCCAAATCATCCGACGTCCAAACGCATTCAAACTCGTCAAATATTCCCCATCGACGAAGTACCGTATCCGTCATTGAGTGAGGACTTGCAGTAAGAACGTAAAGCTTACAGCCATCAGCCTTAAGCTTTTTTATATACTCCGAAACGTACGGCTTCAGTTCAATAACGTGACCGTAAGCGTAAACCATATGATTATCGATTTTTTCAAGTATTTCTTCAACAGTCAGATTCACTCCAA
Source organism: Clostridia bacterium (assembly GCA_017439965.1). GTDB lineage: Bacteria > Bacillota > Clostridia > Oscillospirales > SIG627 > RGIG6353. The sequence goes on from JAFSID010000097.1 coordinate 24,815, forward strand.
TATCTCTTATATATTTTCCCGTATCATAATACCCGAGAGGCGTGATAACGTCAATAAAATCATCAGGGATCTCAATCCCCGCCCCCTTAACGAGACTCATCATTACATCCATCCAGTTCAGAATTGAATCAACAAGCGTTCCGTCCAAATCAAAAATATGGTATTTAGTCATCTTCATTTCTCCGTATACTTTAATGCGTAAAGTATTTTATCATAATTCTTTTATTATTGCAAGTATTGTCTTTTTTTAAAAAACGGTGTATAATGTGATTAAACTATAACAGCTCAACAAGAGGTTAAAATGTTTTTACCAATTTTAAAAGAGGATATGCTTGAGAGAGGATGGGACGAGGTTGATTTCGTTTACGTAACGGGAGACGCATACGTTGACCATTCAAGCTTCGGAGTATCAATAATATCAAGAGTACTCGAGGATGCAGGCTTCAGAATAGGAATAATTGCTCAACCTGATTGGCATACCTGCGAGGATTTCAAGCGCTTTGGAAAGCCGAGACTTGCTTTTCTTGTAACCGCAGGAAACATCGACTCAATGGTAGCGCACTATACGGTCGCGCGAAAGAAGAGAAATTACGACTATTACTCTCCAGGCGGAAAAATAGGCAAACGTCCCGACAGAGCTACAATTGTTTACTGCAACAGAATTAAGGAGGCATATTCGGACGCTCCGATTATAATCGGAGGTCTTGAAGCATCGCTTCGTCGCTTTGCTCATTACGATTACTGGGACAACAAGGTACGCAACAGCATACTCGTTGATTCGGGTGCTGACATTCTGACCTACGGAATGGGTGAAAATATACTCCTTCGCATAGCAAAACTGCTTGATAAGGGTGTTCCTATTTCAAAAATCAAGGACGTAAAGGGCACGGTTGTAATGACCGCAAGGGATTATATTCCCAAGGGTGACTATGAATTCCTCGGCGAATTTGAAGAAATTCGTGACAGCAAGGAATTATACGCCGAAAATTTTGCAAAGCAATACAACAACTGCGACCATATCAGCGGAAAGGTTTTAACGGAGGGCTACGGTCCAAGACTTTTAGTACAGAATCCTCCTATGCCTCCGCTGACACAAGAGGAGCTTGACAAGGTTTACGCGCTTCCGTATATGAGAGATTATCATCCCATATATAAAAAAGACGGAGGCGTACCTGCAATTTCAGAGGTAAAGTTTTCCATAACTCACAACAGGGGTTGCTTCGGTGCGTGCGCCTTTTGTGCTATCGCATATCATCAGGGAAGAAGCGTAACCTCGCGTTCAATAGCATCTTGTGTCAAGGAGGCTGAGGAGCTTGCAAAACTGCCCGATTTCAAGGGCTATATACACGACGTCGGAGGACCTACCGCAAATTTCCGAAAGCCCTCCTGCAAGAAGCAATTAACCGACGGTATGTGCAAATCAAGGCGGTGTCTTTCCCCTACCCCTTGCAAACAGCTCGAGGTTGACCACAGCGAATACGTTGAGCTTTTAAAGTCAATTGAAGCGGTAAAGGGTGTCAAAAAGGTGTTTATCCGCTCGGGTATACGCTTTGATTACCTTATGTATGATAAGTCCGACGAGTTTTTCAAGAAGCTCGTTTCCGACCACGTAAGCGGTCAGCTCAGAGTTGCTCCCGAGCATTGCTCGGACAGAGTTCTTTCTCTTATGGGTAAGCCAAGTATCGAAGTATATAACGCTTTTTGCGATAAATTTGCCAAGCTTTCAAGGACTGCGGGAAAGGATCAGTACGTCGTACCCTATTTAATGTCAAGTCATCCTGGCTCGGAAATGAAGGATGCAATTCACCTTTCCGAGTACATACAAAAAAACAAGCTTGCACCCGAGCAGGTTCAGGATTTTTATCCTACACCCGGAACTGCGTCAACCTGTATGTTTTACACGGGTATTGACCCCTTCACAAAAAAAGAGGTTTACGTTCCGAGAGACTACAAGGAAAAGCAAACGCAAAGAGCACTGCTTCAACCGCAAAAGAACAAAGACGTATATTTCAAGGCTCGTAACAAAACTAAAAAAAGAAACGGCAAATATGCATCGGGTTCTAAAGGATAGTTTTTACTAATGAAATACTAACTGAACAAACGACTACTGCCAGAGGCTCCCTTGTGTAAAGAGAGCTGACGCCGAAGGCGGCTGAGGGATTGTTTTACAAAGAACTTTGGGTTTTTACAATCCCTCCGTCACGGCAAGCCGTGCCACCTCCCTTTACACAAGGGAGGCTTTTTTGTTTGTCTGCAAGTGCGCACTTACTCACCACCGACGATGGTTGTGCAAAATAAAAAGAGACCGCCGAGAGCGACCAAACGGTTACTCTCGGCGGTGTTTTTTATACTATGCTTTTTTAAAGATAAATATATGCTCCAATTGTGTTAATCGTATTGTCATCGTATTTAAGCCATCCATCAAGTATAGCCTGCTCAACAATATAGCCTCTTTCGATATCAGGAGCCTGCTTGAACAAGATGTAAATATCATCCCTCAATGATGTCAGCTTCTCGGTTAATTGCTCATTATACGTTTTTTCTGCATTTCTATCAAAAATTACAACATTGGGAAGGATAGCGTCATCTTTTTTTAGATAGCCGTATTCAAGTAGCTTTTCAAGATATGATTTCTCACACGCTTCAGTACGTCCGCTACAAACCAACCATAACGTGTATGCCTCTGTCCAGTTTAAGTGTGCAGGAGTTTTTTCATGAATGTTTTTGAACATGAACTTGAATTGACCGAAGTCTATATCCTTTTTTACTTCGTTTTCATCATGTGAAAGATACCCATGTTGTCCAACAAATTCGGGCTTTTTCCAATCAATGTCTTCGTATCCGGTCAATATCCAAGCACCGTCATCCGGACGCGCGGGATAGGTGCTTCTATATTCTACCGAAGTGTTATTTGCTGTATTTGCTGACCACTGCAACCAATCAAATGTACGTACAATTAACGCCCATTTAGCCGCTTCATATCCCACATAATCACAATTTACTTTCGAGCCATCCTCAACGATATAAGTGTCGATCAGTTCACAAATTTTGTCAGTCATCGGCTTCTGAATTTTCTTGTTATTATCGTATTTTTTGCGCTGATCCGCTTTGCTGATTATCTTAAATGCTGTTTGGTATTTATTTTCGTTCTTAGTAAGTAGCTGTTCACGGGTCAAAAATTCAAGCTCATCTTCCATATAAGGCAAAGCTATGCCCAATTCAAGTGCCAGTTCCTCAGCAGTTTGCGGGTTTTCATACGTTTCGAGGAAAATATTTTTGTATAGCAAATGTGTGATAATAGACCAAGGCTGTCCTTTTTTGCCATCTCTGCCGTTTTGAACAAAAGCTATTTGCTCGGGATTATAACTGCGTTTTCCAAATTCTCTTGCCATATCCATACCTTCTTTCAAAATTTGTCTTGCACGGAGAAGTCGAGACTTTACCGTGTTCGTGGAAAGCGAGAACGATTCTGCAATTTCACGAACATTTTTGTTTTCGATGTAGTAGGCAACGACGATATTGCGATAATCGCTTTTGATGAACGCCAGCTCGCGCCGAAGCAGA
>JAFSID010000098.1 GCA_017439965.1 Clostridia bacterium
GCCCTCAAGAGCCTCAATCGCGGAAGCGATGGAAACATCGGTTTCATCCTTGCCCTTACCGTTAACGTCGGAATTGGTATTAGTCTTATACCAGTTATACTCACGGTAGATAGTCTGTCCGTCATCCATCGTGAGAAGGATACCGATCATTGCACCGTAAGAGTCAGCCAGGAAGTGTCCGTTGGAAAGACGGCGGTTGAAAACGATACCACCGAAATCCTTGATGTTTACCTGATCCTCTGCGGGAATGTGGTAAACAATCTTGCCACCGCTATGCACGGTGCCAAAGCGTGTTGCAGAATCCTCAAATCCGGTGCTGCCTTCTGCAAAATTAAGACGGTAGCCGCCCTGGGTAAGACCATCGGGCTTTACGATTTCCCAACCACCGTTTTCGGGAGCTTCTTCATCATACAAGGGGATGTTAGCAGTATTTCCATACACTGAAAAATCGTATGAAACATTTTCTGCCATAACCGTTACACAAAGAGCGCATACGAGCATCGCAACGAGCACGAGCGCTAAAAGTGTACGGCGTGCGAAAGATTTTTGCATAAAAGCTTTCCTCCTTAAAAATAATAGAGGGACACTCGTCCCAGTGGTAATATAATTATATAGCAACTTTGTTATAATTTCAAGCAATTTATCCATTTAGTACAAAAATCGTGATTTTGAATAAATAAAAATGTATTTTTTTGACAAACACAATAAATAAAAATGTAAAATACCCATATGCAATTACATTTTTGCATATGGGTATAAAGGAATTACTACTTACCTACTGTTTTTCTTGCTCGGGTTACACCCTGCGCTCTTGCTCTCATTTTTTCGAGGCGGATTTTTCGTCTCTTAATACACACGGTAATAAAAACGGAAACAATGAAAGCAAAAAGTATAGAGCCTACAAGCTTGAGAATTGAGGAAACGTATGCATTTTTGAAAAAGCTTTTGATTCTATCGACTATCAAAAGCTTAATGCTGAGCTTTACGTCGGTGAGAGCTACAAGCTCTGTCTCTCCGAGAAGCTCGTCGCCGTAATAAGCGCGGACGACTCCGAAGGTATCTCCCTCGTTGATAGGCGCTTCATACACACTGCTGTACAGCTCAGATTCAAGTCTTATGTCTCGGTCTGTGTCAATGTCTATCGGAAGAAGCGCGGAAACGTCATTCTTCGCCGTCAGTATAAGTCTGTCCTTATCCTCGCTTAGCTTTACGTCAACGTCGTGAAGTATTCTTCCCTTGTCAAGCACCTTGGTGAAGGCATACGCTTCTTTTGAATAATCAATTAAAGCTTTGGCATCATTGATATAATTATACTCAAAGCCGTCAACACTTCCGCCTGCAACGATAACAACGTTGTTGAGACCGTCGTTGTCGTGAAGAGTTGCAAGACACCAGCCTGCCTGCTGTGTCATACCTGCGTTAAAGCCTTGAGTGTCGGGAGTATAATGGCGTAGCCAGTGACTCGGATCGAAAAGCAAATTCTGATTTGTGAACTCTCTTTTTTTGTGAAGATCGGTTTCGGGCATTGTATAATCAACGAGAGAGGAAATTTTCAAAAGAGTGTTATTCTCAGATGCCTCGGCACAAATGAGCGCTTGGTCACGCAGAGTGGTCAGCATATAAGATGAATGAAAGCCACTCGGATTGGAATACGTTGTGTGAGTAGCACCGACGGTAGCTGCACGCTCATTCATCATAGCAACAAAGCCATCGAGTGAGCCTCCGACGGTTTCGGCAATAACGTATGCGGCGTCGTTTCCGCTACCTACCATAACCGCAACGATAAGGTCGTAAAACGAAACCGTCTCCCCTGCCTTGAGTCCTATCTTATTGCCCTCGACGTTTTCAAGAGCGGCTTCGGAAACGGTGACCTCAAAATCAACTCCTCCGCGTTCATCGTAATATTCGCAGGCAAGCAGTCCCGTCATTATCTTGGTGAGTGAGGCGGGATAAATAATTGAATCAACATCCTTTTCAAAAAGAGGCTTATCGGCTTCGAGATTATAAACGATTCCGTATTTTGCATCTATTTCAGGCGCTTCAGCAAAGGCTGTTAGGCACAATATTGCTGATAACACAAGGGTTAAAATAAACAGCCTTTTCATTATAAATCCTCCTTTTCAAAATAATCAACGGCAGACTTGACGTCACGGGCAAGAACCCTCGAAAGCTCCTCAAGTGAGTCGAACTGCGTTTCGGGTCTATGCATTTTATAGAAGCTGACACGGATGCTTTTACCGTATATATCTCCGTTGTAGCCTATAATATGAGTCTCGCAAACGGCACGCGTTTCACCGTCACGGACGGTTGGGCGTGTGCCTATATTGGTAACTGAATTATACACCTTACCGTCAAGCTCTGTTTTGGTAAAATAAACTCCGTTTGGTAATTTTACAGCGTTGTCGGAAAGCGGTAGATTAGCAGTAGGAAAGCCGAGCGAGTGGCCTATTCTGTGACCGTGTATCACGCCTTCTGCAATTGAATAAGGGCGGTCAAGCAGAAGCCTTGCCGTGTCTACTCTACCCTCTTCAAGAAGCTCGCGTATTCTCCCAGAGCTTACGGGAAGGTCACCCGCACAAATTGGGGGAATGACCGAAAGGGCTATACCGTATACAGAAAGAAGCGAGCGAAGAGTATCAACGTCCCCCGAATTATTTTTTCCAAAGCGGAAATTGTATCCGCAAACGACACTCCTTGCGCAAAGCTTTTCCGCTAATACGCTCTCAACAAATTCCGAAGGGGTCATATCACGAACGAGTGAAAAATCCTGAAAGACAAGTATATCGACTCCAAGTGACTCAAGCACCTCTGACTTTTCGCTGTTCGTATAAATAAGCTCGGTTGGAGCATCGGGGAAAATCAAGGCTCTCGGATGCTCACGGAAGGTATACACCGCGGTAGGCAGTGACAGTCTCTCGGACTCGGCAATTGCCTTCTTTATAAGCTCTCGGTGACCTATATGCACTCCGTCAAAGAAGCCGAGAGCAACTACGCATCCCGATAATTCGGGAGTGGTATTTTCAAATATCTGCATTTATATATCCTTTTCGTGCAGTACAACACCGTTTTCGACGAGCTTTTCCTGAAGCCTTTTGACGTCAAGGGTTGAGAAGTCGTCCGTCATAGCGGCGGCAGTTCCCGCTGCCTCGCCCGTTACGGCACAGCAGGGTATAACCCTCATTATATCCCACATAGGCTCGTCAACAGACGTGCATCTGCCTGCACAAATTAAGTTTTTGATTTTTGATGAATAAAGGGTGCGGAAGGGTACCTCGTATACGGGTCCTCTCTTCTTCCAATTGGAAACCATACCGATAGAGTCCTCGAAGTAGGTGTGCATTTCCTCCTCTGTAAGAGTGTACTCACCGACAATCCGTCGGGTCATTCTGAGCTGAGGCGTGGTTGCAACGGTTACGGGAACGATTTCGGGGTCCTGCTCTCTCTTTTTCAGAACGTCCTTCAGGGTGGCATTATGAGAAAGCTGTACAAACTCGGAAATCTCCTTGCCGTCAAGACCCGTAAATCGACGATTAACGAGAGGCGTGAGCTTAGTCTTCTCGTCCTTGTCCTTATCGGGAATATCGGCAAAGCCGAGCATATGAAGGTTATATCCCGACTGACCGAAGGAATAATACCAAGCGGCAAGAATATTGCCCTGCTTAAAGGTCTCGGTCGGAGCATTGCTGAAATGGGCAATATCACAGTCACCCGTAGAATCAACGACGGAGCCGACGGCAAAAGCCTGACGTCCCGTTTTGTTCTCGGCTACGATATGCGTAATTTTGCCGTCCTTCACGGCGGTTGCAACGGCATAGGTGCCGTAAAGAATATCAACTCCGTTTTCAAGAAGGAGCTGTTCGGAGAGGATTGCAAACATCTGCGGATTGAAGCGAACCTCAAAGCGCTGATCCTTCTCCCCTCTTGAGCCGACTCCATCGAGCCAGTTTGCAGGATAGAGAGCCTCGGCTCCGTGCTTTATGGAAAGGCGGAAAAGCTCCTCGGCAATACCGAAGGAGACCTGCTTGCCGTAGCCGTCACAAAGGGGTAAATATATCGTAACAATGCCCGCGGTCGCAAGACCTCCGAGCATAAAGCCTCTTTCAAGCAAAAGTGTCCTTTTACCCTGGCGGGAGGATGCAAGAGCGGCGGAAATGCCCGCAAAACCTCCTCCGCATACAACGACGTCATATTCACCTGCAACGGACGTTGAAATCTTTTCTTCTATATACATTTTATCTCCTAATCAAGACAAGAATAAACTACGTTTCTGACTCTTGGCTGATAATACTCCTCAGAGGGATTCAGATTGTGCTTGCAGTAAACCACGGCAAGATTAATTTCGGGGTCAACGTATACCGACGAGCCTGCGGCTCCTCCCCATCCAAACTCACCGATATTGCCGAGCGAGGAGGCTTTGACCTTATCCGTAAGAGTTCGCACTCCAAGTCCGTAGCCGTAGCCGTGAAGCTGACTCCAGTTAAACGTTACAGCCTGCTCGGGAGTCAGTGTATTTGTGCGAAGCAATTCAACGCCGTTGTGTGACAGGATACGTTCACCGCTTAAGCCCTTGCCGAAATTTGCAAGAGCCGACATAAGCTTTGCGTAATCGTTACAGGTTGATATAACACCCGCACCTCCGCTGTCGTACTCGTCTCCGAGAATGAGATGATTCCCCTTCTTTTCAACAAAACGACCCGTTTTTGCAGTACCGTTCTTTTGAGCCTCGACGATATCAAGCTCGTCAACTCCGCACGGCATAAAGGTATACTGAGTTGCCATATTTTCAACTATTTCGGGCGTTTCGTGATAAACGGTCTTATACATACCGAGAGGGTCAAAAATATTTTCTTTTACATAATCACGGAATTTCTGTCCCGTGACAGCCTCTACAAGCCCTGCAAGGATATCGTGGCAGAGACTGTACTGAAAGCGTGTTCCCGGCTCGAAATACAGCGGTGTTTTTGCGTAATTTCTTATAACCTCAAGCGTGTTCATATGTCCGCCCGTGCGCTCTCTGATCTCGTCAAAAACCGCGGTCTGCGTGTTGTAATCAAAGCCTGCGGTCATATTGAAAAGATTCAAAACCGTTATAGGCTTTTCTGCCTTTCTAAGAGTGCCGTCGGATGTCTTTATATACATCTCGCTATATTCGGGAATGTATTTTGAAATCGGGTCTGAGAGCAAAAGCTTGCCTCTTTCAAGAAGCTGTACTCCTGCAACGGCAGTGGTGACCTTTGAGCAGGAATAAAGATAAAAATGCTCGTTGCCCGACATAAGCTTTTTCGATTCAAGGTCTGAATATCCGACTGTATAATTAAAAACGTTTTCACCGCCAAGGTATACCGTAACGGTATTGCCAACTGCATAATTATCCTCAACGAAGCCGTCAAGGAGGTCCTGAAGCTTTTTGAAATTCATAATTGCCCCCTATTCGACAACTACACCTTTTTTAATCATAATGTTAGCGTAAAGGGCTGTTTCACCCGTTGCGACAATAGCGTACGCTTTTTTTGAAAGCTCGTAAAATTCCTGTCTTTCAATCTCCTCAAAGACGGAGTCACCTCTGTCGTCATACCTTGCAACTATTTTCTTAAAGGTGTCCCATATGGGAGTTTCAACGGGATCTCCGGGAACTACCTGCATAAGTGAAACGGGCTTTTCAACGTATACGTCAAGAGGAAAAAGCTTGAGTATTGCATCGAGTATTTCATCGGCGCCGTGTCCGTCGGCACGGATGACGATTGCATTCTTCCCCATTGATTCGGAAGGAAAGTTCCCGTCTGCAACGAGAAGGGTATCACCGTGTCCCATTTCACAAAGCACCTTTAAAAGCTCGGGGGATATTATTGAAGGAATACCTTTTAACATAATTATTCTCCTATTCTGACCTCTCGGTCCTCACCTGCTCCGACTCTTACAAGCGAAAGCTTGTTCTCCGACGGAGTCCATACAGCAACATCTACAACAAACTCGCTGTAATTATTAATTAATACTCCTGCAGTTACAATCTGATAGCAGAGCAAAGGATTCGTATAATTTCCCAACGTCTTAAAGGGTTCCCACAGTGAATCGGCGTGAGTGTGACCGCTGAGACAGGCAACAAGCCTACCGTTTTTTGCAAAGGTGTTAACGATATCCGAAGCCTCGTCAATATCGTCAATCCATCCGCAAAGAGCGGAAACATAAGATTTTCTGACCTCGCTTCCGTTCCATACGTCAAGCATTGCCTCGGGATCTCCGTAATACTTGCTGTAATAGAATGGCACGTGAGAAAGTATTATAACGCTCTTATCGGTATTAAGAGCAATATTCTTCAACCAGCAAAGCTGTTTTTCACCAAACCTCCAAAGCGGTGTGGGATTTTCGGCGTAGAGATCGGAGTCACACGGAAGTGACATAACGACAAATCGCGTGTCGGCAATATCCAGATAATAATACGAGCCGTCAGTTGAATATACGGCAGAGGTGTTACCGAATTTTCCTTTAACTATACTATTCCAAAAATCAGGCTTGAAAAAGTCGGTGCCGATAGCATCGTGATTACCGTTGACGTTTATAAGCGGAAGGTCAACAGCCTTGCAAATCACCGAATAAAGCTCTTCAAACCGAGTCTTGAGCTCGTCGTTGTCAATCTGTATCGTTCTTCCAAGCATATTGAAGGTATCACCAAGGTTGATTACGGCGTTACACGGTATTTTATCACAAATAAGCTTGAGCGCTGCAAGAAGCTTTTGTGAAAATTCGTGATGTACGCCCATTGTATGTAAATCGGTAAAAATGGGAAATATAAGAGAATCTTCACGTCTTACGGCGTTAACCTTTTCAACGGCACGCTCAACGTAGCCGTCAAGCCTTTTCAAAAAGTCCTTCATAATTACTCCTTAATAAATGCGTTTTAAAAAGTATATCACATAAAAAGGCTTTTTTCAATACAAATGTTGTGTTAGGTATTTACTTTTTTTCGTTTTCGTTGTACAATTGAGAAAACAAATGAAGGGAGAGAAATATGAACCTTACAAGTCCCTCGGTCATTGCAGGTCTTTGTGATGAATTTGGCTTTAAATTCAAGAAAAAGTTCGGACAGAACTTTCTTATAAATCCTGAAATACCTAAAAAAATTGCTACAAGCTCGGTTGGTGACAGCCGTCCCTGTGCCTGTATTGAAATCGGTCCCGGTGCAGGCAGTCTCACGGTAGAGCTTGCATCCCTTTACGATAAGGTTACGGCGTTTGAAATTGACGAACAGCTTATACCCGTGCTTGAGAAAACACTTGCAGAGCACTCAAACGTCACGGTCATAAACAGTGATATTCTTGAGGTTGACCTAAAAAAATACATCGAAGAGAATTTTGACGGATACTCGGTCACGGTATGCGCAAATCTCCCCTATTACATCACGACACCCATCGTTATGCAATTATTTGAGAGCGGTGCGAGGCTTGACAGGATAGTCGTTATGATGCAAAAGGAGGTTGCTCAGCGTCTCGTTGCTAAGGCGGGCTCGACTGACTACGGAGCAATAACTCCGACGGTGCAGTATTATGCCAAAACAACCCGTCTTTTTGACGTAGCACCGGGCAACTTTATGCCCCGTCCCGACGTTACCTCAACCGTCGTATGCTTTGATATTCACAAGGAAAAGCCCGTTACTCCCATCAGCGAGGAATACCTTTCAAGGACGATAAAGGGCGCATTTGCGCTCCGTCGCAAGACTCTTCAGAACTCACTTGCAACCGAGTTTGGAGGCTTGTCAAAGAGTGAGCTTGCAGAGTGTATTGAGGAGGCTGGAATTTCACCGAGCGCAAGAGGTGAAACTCTTGACCTTAAACAACTATCACGCCTTTCAGACGTGCTTTACAATAAAATACACTAAAAAAATTCCCGTTCATCGAACGGGAATTTTTTTCTTTTGAATTATAAAATATCCGACGAGCACAAGAAACGATATCGGAGTAAAAATATTCCCCGTCAGCGTATAAAGAGTTTTTTCGCCAATGAGGCAGACCGTTTCAGTAAGCGTTGTTTCTTCAAGAGGCTCGGTGGAAATGACGACTCTTCCTCTTGCATCAATCACCGAGCTAATACCAGAGTTTGCACATCTTACGACCCATCTGTTATTTTCAACGGCGCGGAATACCGCTTGAGCGTTGTGGTGAGTAAGTGCCGTAGAGGTTTTATACCACGAATCGTTGGTTATAATCGTAAGAAGCTCAGCGCCGTCACACGAGGATTTTCTTGCGAGGCTTGAAAAAATCGAATCAAAGCAGACGAGTGCTCCTATTTTGCCGTAGGGCGCTTCAAATACGCTTGACTCATCACCTGCAGTAAGGTCGGAGGATAGCATATTTATATCGGTCATAAACGGCAAGACAACCTCGATAAAGCTCCTCATCGGCACGTATTCACCGAAGGGCACGAGTCGTTGCTTATAATAGCATTGAGGCTTATCAGAAGAAAGAAAAATTGCGGTATTATAGGTTTTGCCACCGCGAGTATCAAAAGCTCCGACGATTAAATCGCATTCGTTTTCTTCAATAAAGGAGTTTATTTTTTCCATTCGGTAGGAGTTATCAAGAAGCTCTGATGGGACTGCTGTCTCGCTCCAGAGAATGAGGTCAGCGTCCTTGACCTCCCCGGACATTCTCATATGCACCTCAAAAGCATTCTGCCCCTTCGAGCTATCCCATTTATCTCCCGACATAAGACTCGGCTGAACGAGTGCGACGTCAAGCTCGGATGAGATATCCGAGGCTGTTAAAAGCCTTATTGCACCAAATCCCGTATTTACAACGAATATTGCAAGCGCGATAACGAGTGTCTTTTTGCTTTTATTAAGATAAAACAACGCGAATAAGCCGTTTATAACGGCTATAAGGAAGGTCAAAAAATAGGGTCCGAAAAGCGAGAGTGACTGGATAAACGGAAGAAAAGCGTGCTGGGTAAGAGCGAGCTGTCCCCATGGAAATCCGAGCCATCCGAGTGTCTGTATCCATTCGCAAAGCGAAAAGCAAATTGCGAGTGCAAAGGGCGTAAATAGAGTGTTTTTTGAAAAAAGCCTTTTAAAAACAATAAAAGTGATTGCAAGCTCACTACCTTGAAGAAGAGAAATACCTATCCATCCGATAAGCACGACTCCGAGAGACGCAAGGCGTGAAAGCCCTGCAAAATCAAGCGGATAAAGTGCTACGAAATAATAATGTACGCCGAGGTAATATACAAGTGACCAGAGAAAAGACAGCCGTCTGATATCACGCTTATCATCTGCTTTAAAAAGATGATAAAAGAAGATGCTCGGCGCAATAAGTGAAACGGGAGCAAGGCTCGGAAGGGTAAACGGCAATGCGGTGAGAATTGCAGACAGTAGCGTTTGCAGATATTTGTTTTTCATAGCCTCCTCCTTCTCTGAATAGTATCCTCAAAATCGCAAAAAATAAATGCGAGGTGATTTGAATGAAATATAAAATCAAAGCAAAAAGCCCAACGGATAGAGCAATAGCTATCGGTGGGCTTTATTCTCCCGATGCAGACCCGCAGGGCTCATACACGGGCAAGCCTGAAAATCCGTGCGAAAAGCCCGTTCAGGATGCTGACGATTTATAAGCCGACTCTCAAAAGTCCGACGGTCTTTGCGGGGTCCTCACTCTTGAACACCGCTGAGCCTGCAACGACAACGGTAAGACCTGCGTCAAGAAGTCTCTTTACGTTTTCTGCGTAAATGCCTCCGTCTGCCTGAAGCTCAATATCTCTGCCCGAATCCTTTATCATCTGAGAACAAACGGCAATCTTATCAATAGTATGCTCAATAAGTGACTGTCCGCCATAGCCAGGCTCAACCGTCATAACGAGTATCATATCAAGCTTGTCGATGAAGGGCTTAACTGCCTCTGCCTCTGTATTGGGCTTGATGGCAAGGCCTGCCCTTTTGCCGTAGGAGTGTATGAGGTCGATTACAGCCTCGGGGTCTTCACAGCTTTCATAGTGGAAGGTGATGATATCAGCACCCGCATCAACGAAGTCCTTTATATAGCGGATGGGGTCAACTATCATAAGATGCACGTCAAACACAAGCTCGGTCTTTTTTCTCAAGGGCTTTATAACGGGTGCACCAAAGGTGATATTAGGCACGAATATGCCGTCCATTACGTCGAGGTGTACCCAATCCGCACCCGCCTTTTCAATTTTACGAATTTCTGAAGTAAGCTCGGAAAAGTCACTTGCGAGCATTGAAGGGGATATTTTAGTCACTGTTTTGCTCTCCTTTTATTTTTTAGATATTTTATATTAGTGTCTTATTTTAAATTGCGGAATAAAATACATTATTGAAAACACGTATTACCGAGGAAGAGCCCGAAGTCTGAAGACAAGGACGTGAAGCCACTCTTTTCCGAGGTGATACTTTACATAGATTTATGGGCGAATTATATTCGCCTTTTCTTATTGACAATTATCGACAGCTATATTATAATATTCGAACGTACATTATTCGGAGTTAAAAATGCAAATATCAAGAAATAATCTAAATAAGCTTTCCTACTATCCGTTCGTAAGCTTCGGCATAGACAATGAAGGCACAATATTTTATAAAAGCAAGCTTGCGGAACTGCTGTTTCCGATTGTCAAGCAAGGAACAAGACTTAACAGATACACGAACATATCGTTTACAAAGTCGTGTCTGAACAAATGTATATTCTGCGGACAGCAATGCTCAGCATTCGTTCAAACCGCTGATGACAGCAAGGGAAATTATAGCGTAATTACTTTATTTGAAAAATCGCTCTGTTCCAATGCTTCTGAATTGATGACTCAAAATGAGCGCAGAGATGCCTTATTTTCATTAATGAGTTCTCAGTATAACGAGGACGATCATCATAAAATGATACCTCTTTTACAAAGCATCAAGCACCTTATACACAAAGTCAACGAGTGGAGATCCTTTACAAATCTATACATAAAGCAATGTCAATTTGAAGCAAACGGCGCTATATCGCTGGAAAGCTTTATGTATGCAATAGAAAGAGTAGTAAACAACCGGCTCGGATTGGGAATCAGCATTGAGTATATGAATTCAAACGTTGAAAGCTCTGTAAAAATGAGTGTATCGCTTGCAGTTACAGTACTTAATATACTAAGCTTTATTGTTGCCAGCACATCAGACGAAAAAGCAAAAATCGTCATAAACAAGCTTGAAGATACTGTCAGCATATGCTTTTCATACAGCTCCCTGCTTGAGCTTGACGAAATCAACGCATTTTCAGACACCTCGCCAAAAATATTCACCTTACTGTCAGGTATTGCAATGTGTAACGAAAATGGCGTCAATATTGATTTTTCAAAGAGTGAGGATGAAACCGAGATAACTCTTACGATTCCTCACAACGAAAGCTCAAGCATGGTGTTTTCTTCAAGCGATGTATGCGAGAGGTTGGTCGTTGGATTTTACAATATGCTCACTGTATTTTTTGAGAATTAATACCAAACAGCTCACAAGCATTGCTTGCGGTCAGGATGGCTATTTCTTCGACGCTGACGCCTCTTACCTCGGCAAGCTTCTTTGCGGTCTCATACATAAACGAGGAATTGTTCACCTGACCTCTGTATGGCACGGGAGCAAGATAAGGGCAATCGGTTTCAACGAGGAGTCTGTCGTCGGGCACTGCTTCAACAGCCTTAAGTATCGACGAAGCGTTTTTGAAGGTTACAACTCCGCTGAAGGAGATATAATAACCGAGTCTTACAAGCTCCTTTACCATTTCCGCGCTTCCCGAAAAGGAATGAAAAACACCCTTTACCTTGTAGTCGCGTACAATCTCCATACAGTCGCCGTGCGCTTCCCTGTCGTGAATAATAACGGGACGGGAAAGCTCTTCGGCAAGAGACATCTGCCGACGGAAAATCTCCTTCTGCACGTCTCTCGGAGAAAAATCGTAATGATAGTCAAGACCTATCTCACCGATAGCGCGCACCTTTTCGTTTTTCAAAAGCTCGGTGAGGATATCCTCGAAATTTTCCTCGGCATCCTCAGCCTCGTGCGGATGTATTCCGCAGGAGCAATAGAAAAAGGGATACCTCTTTGTCAGCTCAAGCGCCGCATAAGAGGACTTTATATCCGAGGCGGAATTTAATACCGCAGAAATTCCCAAAGGGTTTGTGTCAGATTTCTGACACAAACCCTTTATAATTTCCTCACGGTTATCGTTAAATTTATCGTCGTCGTAATGTGCGTGAGAATCAAAAAGGGGCATTATCTTACCTCCGCACCGTTTTCGGTCTCGGGATCAAGGAAGGCAACTCGGAGCACACCGTCGGAACTCTTGGTTGCAAGAATCATACCGTAGCTGTCAATTCCCATAAGCTTTGCAGGCTTGAGGTTTGACACGAGTATAACCTTTTTGCCGATAAGAGCCTCGGGAGAATACGCCTCTGCAATTCCCGATACTACCTGTCTCATTTCATATCCGAGGCTTACCTGAAGCTTTAACAGCTTCTTTGATTTCTCAACCTTTTCACAAGCGATGACCTCAGCGCATCTGAGACTGACCTTAGCAAACTCGTCAATCGTAATCTCCTCTTCAACGGGTACCTCAACCTTAGCGTTTGCCTTCATTGCCGCCTCTCGCTCTGCTTCAAGCTCGGCAAGCATTTTAGCCTCGTCGATTCTCGGGAAGAGGTTTTCTCCTCTTACAACCGAAGCATCAGCCTTAAGGGATGCGTATACACCTGCGGATTCCCAGGTAGAACAGCAATCACAAGCACCAATCTGTCTTAAAATCTCGGTTGAGGTAGTAGGCATAAAGGGAGTGAGAAGGATTGCCGAAACGCGAAGCACCTCAAGAAGATTATACATAACTCTTGCAAGACGCTTGCCGTTTGTTTCCATATCCTTTGCAAGCACCCAAGGAGCGTTTTCGTCGATATATTTATTTGCACGGCTTATAACGTTAAATATTTCAGCAAGCGCGTTCTGGAAGGCGTATTTTTCCATCTGCTCCTCGTAAAGAGCTCTGAGGCCAGAAATAAGTCCGACAAGCTCGGAATCCTTTTCGACGTCCTCGGTCTGCTCTGTGGGAAGAGTACCGCCAAAATATTTTTCAACCATTGACACGGTACGGGAAAGAAGGTTTCCGAGGTCGTTTGCAAGGTCGGTGTTTATCGTACTGATAAGAGCCTCGTTGGAAAAGTTTCCGTCCGAGCCAAAGGGGAACGTGCGGAGAAGGAAGAAACGGAGTGCGTCAACGCCGAACTTCTCTGCAAGCACGTAGGGGTCAACGACGTTGCCCTTGGACTTGGACATTTTACCGCCGTCAAGAAGGAGCCATCCGTGACCGAATACCTTCTTGGGAAGGGGCATATCCATACTCATAAGCATAGCAGGCCAGATGATTGAATGAAAGCGTACAATCTCCTTGCCAACGAAATGAACGTCAGCAGGCCAAAAATCCTTGTAATCGTCGTACTTACCGTTCATAAAGCCAAGAGCGGTGGTATAGTTGAAGAGTGCGTCAACCCAAACGTACACGACGTGACCCGGGTCAAAGTCAACGGGAACTCCCCAGGTAAACGAGGTACGGGAAACGCAGAGGTCCTCAAGACCGGGCTTTATAAAGTTGTTAACCATTTCATGAACCCTTGAGCGCGGCTCGAGAAAATCGGTGTTTTCAAGAAGATCTTTTACGCGGTCAGCGTATTTGGAAAGGCGGAAGAAGTAAGCCTCCTCCTCGGCATCCTCAACCGGACGTCCGCAGTCGGGACACTTTCCGTCAACGAGCTGACTCTCGGTCCAGAAGGACTCGCAGGGCTTACAGTACTTACCCTTGTAGCTGCCCTTGTATATATCACCGTTTTCGTACATTTTCTTGAATATCTTCTGAATTGCTTCAACGTGATAATCATCGGTTGTACGGATGAAACGGTCGTTGGAAATATTCATAAGCCTCCAGAGGTCCTGAACGCCTCTTTCACCGAGAACGATATTGTCAACGAACTGCTGAGGAGATACTCCCGCAGCCTTTGCCTTGTCCTCGATCTTCTGACCGTGCTCGTCGGTGCCCGTCAGAAAAATAACGTCGTGACCCGTCATTCTCTTATAGCGGGCCATTGCGTCGGTTGCAACGGTACAGTAGGTGTGACCTATATGAAGCTTATCACTCGGATAATAAATCGGTGTTGTTATATAAAACTTTTCTTTCACGTCTAAATTCCTTTCGCTTGTATGTCTATATAGAATATTATACCAAAATAATTTTACAATTCAATACTTTCTCATAAAAAAGTTCGGGCAAAGGTCAAAAACTTTTCACTTTCTCCCCTTCCCGACTATACTGAAGCTTATCTTTTTGACAGATTGCCGTAGCTGACATAATATAGCAACAGAAAGGAGGCGTGAGATATGGCATGCTGCAATAACAACACTTCCCTCTGCACATCCTGCGACAACGGTTGCTCCAACACCTGCACCAGCACCTGCTTCGGCAATGACCTCTGGCTCTGGATCATCATTATCGCAGTTATCATTATCCTTTTCGCTGCGGGCTGATTATTAAGCGAAAATCAAGGGGCTGTCAAATGACAGTCCCTTTTGTCGTTATATCGTTATATCGTCGAGTGGCTTTTCAAAGGCATTGAGATAATGCTCGATGAAATACCTTGCCTCTTCACAGTCGGAGGAGTCAAGGCCTTCTCTTATGGTTTTTTCGGCAGCAACGAACTCACGGTTTGACGCTGAAAGCTCGTCAAGGCACTTGATGTAAGCGCAAAGCTTATCCGCGGATTTTACGATTTTGTGCTCCTCGGGTGATAAAGAGGAAAGGCTCTCAAAATCTCGTCGAAAATCGTCTCTTAAAAGTGAGAGTATTCTGTCCTCAGCCTTCTGCTCAATCTTCTTATACGCGTTTTTGATATCCTCGTTATAATACTTTACGGGTGTGGGAAGGTCACCTGTGAGAATTTCGCTTACGTCGTGATAGAGTGCGAAAAGCACAAGCCTTTCGACGTCGTAGCTTTTTGAAAGCTCACGGTTACCGATAAGAGCGAGTGCGTGAGTCAGCACGGCGGTTTCCCACGAGTGCGAGGAAAGATTTTCGGGAAACATATTACGCATCATACCCCAGCGGTTTATGTTCTTTGAGCGGAACAGAAGCGCGTAAAATTCACCTGTTCTGTCCATTATTTTCCCTCCTTGAAATTTATCGACACTCTCTTTACGAGCCAGTTATCTATCTCGGGACATTTTGACATAAGCCCCTTGACGAAATGGTCGGGGTTGAGGTACTCGTTCTGCCTTGCGCAAAGGGTTGCACGAAGTGTACAAGTCTCCCCGTTTTCCTCAAGCACCTCCCAGGAAAATACCATAGGCACGATATTGACTACCCTCTCTCCCGCCTTTCCCTTCTTGACTATTTCAAGAGGCTCGGAAAGGATTTCGGAAAGCCTCTTTGCAACGTCGATATCACAGCTTTTGAAGAGGGTTATAAGATAGTCGGAGGACTCAATATCTGCAAAATCCGTCTCGGGAAAATACGCCGATACTATCTCAAGTCCCTTGGGCAAAACAGCCCCAAGACGCGAGACAAAAGTGTCAGGTGTGATAATGGGTGTTTCGGGATTTTCAGGGTCACGGGCAAGGTAGATATCCACAAGCTCGCAGTCACTTTCGGTGCCTACCGAAAGAGTGAGAGCAAAGACGAGCTTAGGGTGAGGATTGAAGCCCTCGGTATATCTTATGGGGATACCCGCACGCTTTATAAACCTCAGTACAGCGCGCTGAAGGTCAAGGTGAGAAATGTACTTCAGCCCTCCGAATTTTTTAAATTCAAGTCTTATTACGGGATTGGTCATTTCTTTTCCCTCCCTTCTCTTATGGCACACTCGGGAGCACCGCAGCCTGCGCAGGCGGTACGGCAATCGGGTGTGAGACGCTCCTCGTGAGCCTTTTTATTTTCGCGTATGAGAAATTCCTTTGATACCCCCGCATCAATCATATCCCACGGCAAAACGTCGGTATATTCGAAACGTCGGTAAGCGTAAAAATCGGGGTCGATATCAACGTTTTTAAAGGCGGTAAGCCAACGCTCGAAATCAAAATGCTCACTCCACGCATCAAACACCTGACCGAGACGGTAAGCCTCGACAATGGCACGGGAAAGCCTTCTGTCACCTCTTGAGAATACCGCTTCGATATAGCTGACCCTTGCCTCGTGCCAGGTATAGCGTACCTTTTTGGTGGTAATGCTTTCCTTAAGAAGCATCTGTCTTCTCTGAAGCTCTTCAAGCTTTTCCTGCGGCTCAAACTGGAAGGGAGTAAAGGGCTTGGGCACAAAACAGGAAACGCTGACGGAAACGGTAACAGACTTACCCTTGGGTCTGTCGGGAGAGGCGTAATAGAGGTTTACGACCTTTTGTGCAAGGTCGGCAATTCCAACTGTATCCTCGTCACGCTCGGTAGGAAGTCCCGACATAAAGTAAAGCTTTATACTCGTTCTTCCCGTTGAGAAAGCCCAGGTAGCCGCACGGATGAGGTCATCCTCGGTAACGCCCTTATTGATAACGTCACGGAGTCTCTGCGTGCCCGCCTCGGGTGCAAAGGTGAGACCCGATTTGCGAAGGCTCATAACCTTGTCCATAAGCTCCTTTGTAAAGCTGTCAAGACGTAGTGACGGAAGTGAGAGATTTATCTTCTCGTCCTGAGTCCAGGAAAGAAGCTTGTCTGTAAGCTCCGGAAGGCGCGTATAATCACTCGTGCTGAGTGAGGAAACGCCAATCTCCTCATATCCGCAGGCGTTGACGGTATCTCTTGCCATATTATCAAGAAGCTCAGGGTCACGCTCACGCACGGGTCGGGTTACCATACCTGCCTGACAGAAGCGGCAGCCTCGGATACATCCGCGGAAAATTTCTATTGTAGCGCGGTCGTGTACGGTTTCTATGTAGGGTATTACCTGAGCTGTCGGATAATGCGCGGTATTGAAATCCGAAACGAAGCGCTTTTCAATTATTTCGGGCGCTCCGTCCTTTGCGGTTATAGAAGAGATTTTACCTTCGCCGTCATATTCAACGTCATAGAGTGAGGGAACGTAAAATCCGCGAAGCTCGGTTGCCACTCTGTGTAAAAACTCCTTCTTGCTCTCCCCTTTTGCCTTGGAATCGCGGTAGAGAAGAGCAAGCTCGGGAAGAGCCTCCTCGCCCTCTCCTATTGAAAGAATATCAAAAAACTCGCAAAACGGCTCTGGGTTATAGGTGCAAGGACCTCCACCAAGTATTATAGGATAGGACTCGTCACGCTCGCTTGCATAAAACGGAATACCTGCAAGCTCCAAAAGGTAGAGTATATTCGTGTACAAGCCCTCGTACTGTACGGTAACGGCAAAGAAATCAAAATCACGCACCGAGTCACCGCTTTCAAGCGCCCAGAGAGGAATGGACCTCTCCTTCATTTTTTCAGCCATATCAAGAGCAGGCGCAAAAACCCTCTCACACCATACTCCGTCAAAACGGTTAAGGCAGGAGTAAAGAATTTTAAGTCCGAGGTTGGACATTCCAATCTCATAGAGGTCGGGAAAGGCAAAGGCAACGCGCACGTCAACCGCGCTCTTGTCCTTGATTATTTCCCCTTCCTCACCGCCCGTGTATCTTCCGGGCTTTTCAACGTACTTTAAAAGCTTTTCTATATCTTGTCTTATCATTTCTTTTCCTTATCGAATAATTTTTTAAGATAGTAGCCCGTGTAAGAGCCTTCAACCTCTGCTACCTGCTCGGGAGTACCCGTTGCAATCACCTGACCTCCACGGTCACCGCCCTCGGGACCCATATCAACGATATAATCCGCGGTTTTTATGAGGTCGAGGTTATGCTCAATCACAACTACGGTATTGCCCGCATCAACGAGTCTCTTCAGCACCTTTACAAGAAGCTTAACGTCGGCGGTATGAAGACCCGTCGTAGGCTCGTCAAGAAGGTAAAGCGTCTTACCCGTTGAGCGTTTGGTAAGCTCGGTGGCAAGCTTTACTCTCTGCGCCTCACCGCCCGATAGGGTGGTCGAGGACTGACCGAGCTTGATATATCCGAGTCCGACGTCCATAAGAGTTTCAAGCTTACGCTTGATCTTAGGAACGTTTTCAAAGAATACGAAGGCTTCCTCAACGCTCATATCAAGAACGTCGAAAATATTCTTCCCCTTGTATTTTACCTCAAGGGTTTCGCGGTTATATCTCTTACCGTGGCACACGTCACAGGTAACGTAAACGTCGGGAAGAAAATGCATTTCAATCTGCATAGTTCCGTCACCCTCACACGCCTCGCATCTGCCTCCCTTTAGGTTGAAGGAGAAGCGGTCCTGACCGTAGCCTCTCTCCTTAGCGTCGGGAGTGCTTGCAAAAAGCGCTCGTATCTCGTTGAACAGACCCGTATAGGTTGCAGGGTTTGAACGGGGCGTTCTTCCGATGGGTGATTGGTCTATTGCGATTATCTTATCGAGGTTTTCGTGTCCCTCTATTCTGTCGTGCTCGCCTGCATAGGTGAAGGCACGGTTCAAGCGGTGTGCAAGGTCCTTATATAAAATCTCGTTAACAAGCGAGCTTTTACCCGAGCCCGAAACACCCGTAACGCAGGTGAGAGTTCCGAGAGGTATCTGCACGTTAACGTTTTTTAGATTGTTCTGTCTTGCTCCGAACACCTTAAGATAAGCACCGTTGCCCTGAAGTCTTTTCTCGGGAATTTCAATTCTCTCTCTGCCCGACATAAATCTGCCCGTGATACTCCTCTCGCTCTTCAAAAGCTCCTCGGGAGTACCTGCAAAAACGACCTCGCCGCCGTGAATACCTGCCTCGGGACCGATATCAACTATATAATCGGAGCTTTCAATAGTCTCGGTATCGTGCTCGACTACAAGCACTGTATTACCGACGTCGCGGAGATTCTTGAGGGTTTCGATAAGCTTTGAGTTGTCTCTCTGATGGAGACCGATGCTGGGCTCGTCAAGTATATAAATAACTCCCATAAGGGATGAGCCTATCTGTGTTGCAAGTCGGATACGCTGACTCTCTCCGCCCGAAAGAGTTGCCGACGAGCGTGAGAGGGACAGATACTCAAGACCGACTCTCTGCAAGAAGGAAAGACGAGCCTTTATCTCCTTGATTATCTCACGGGCAATCGTTTCCTCCTTTTCGGTAAGGGTCAGGCTTGAGATGAATTCAAGCGTGTCACTTACCGACATATCCGAAAGCTCTGCGATATTCTTACCGCCGACGGTAACGCAAAGAGCCTCTTTTTTAAGCCTTTTTCCGTTACACTCGGGGCAAGGTACTTCAATCATAAAATCGTCGTAATAGCTGTCTCCAGACTCGGCAAAGCGTCGTGCTGTGGCGTTAACTATTCCCTCAAAGGTGACGTCATAGCGTCGGGTTACTCCATCCTTTGTAAAGGGCACGGTATATACCTCTCCGCCCGTTCCGTAATAAAGAGCGTTAAGCGCCTCGGGAGAAAAGGAGTCAACAGGCTGTTCAAGAGTGAAGCCGAAGCGTTCGCCTACCTGCTTTATAATTTTAGTCGTCCAGCCGTCCTTGTTAAGACTCTTGTAGCCGTTAACTATAATAGCGCCGTCTGCAAGAGATATGCTTTTATCGGGAATAAGCTTTTCGGGTGCGACCACCTTCTTCATTCCGAGACCCGAGCATTGAGGACAAGCACCGAAGGGATTGTTGAAGGAAAACATTCTCGGCGCAAGCTCTCCGAGAGAAATGCCGTGCTCGTAGCAGGCGTAGTTCTCCGAGAAGAGAAGCTCACGGTCAGGGTCATTCTTGTCAAGGTCTATCTGCTCGATAACGAGAAGTCCTCCCGACAGTGAAAGCGCGGTCTCAACCGAGTCGGTAAGACGGGAAAGAATATCGGGCTTCATAACGAGACGGTCAACAACTATCTCGATATTGTGCTTTTTCTTTTTATCAAGCTCAATATTATCCGAAAGGTCATAGACGAAGCCGTCGACTCTCGCACGGACAAAACCGCTCTTCTGCGCATCCGAAAAGACCTTTTCGTGAAGTCCCTTCTTGCCTCTGATAACGGGAGAAAGCACCTGAAAGCGAGTTCTTTCGGGAAGAGACATTATCTGCGAGGTAATTGAGTCGATGCTCTGGCGGCTTATCTCCTTACCGCAGACGGGACAGTGAGGCACGCCTATATTGGCGTAAAGAAGTCTTAAATAATCGTGAATCTCGGTAACCGTACCGACGGTTGAACGGGGGTTTTTCGAGGTGGTCTTCTGGTCAATGGAGATTGCGGGTGAAAGTCCCTCGATTATATCAACGTCGGGCTTATCCATCTGTCCGAGAAACTGTCTTGCATACGATGAAAGAGACTCGACGAAGCGTCTGTATCCCTCGGCATAAACCGTGTCAAACGCAAGTGAGCTTTTTCCCGAGCCCGAAAGACCCGTGAGTACAACAAGCTTATTTCTCGGTATGTCAACGTCTATATTTTTGAGGTTGTTTACCCTTGCACCTCTTATCTGTATTTTATCTCTAATCATTTCCGTATCCTTTTAAATTTGCAATCTTGTCGCGTAGTACCGCGGCGTATTCAAAGTCAAGCTGACGCGCAGCCTCCTTCATTTCACGGGTGAGCTTATCAATAAGTCTCGTACGCTCCTTGGCGCTCATAATAGTCTTTTCGGTCTTGGCAAGTTTATCAAGCTCCTCGCCCTCTCGGACGGCAACCTCAATCACCGAGGATATCTCCTTAGTAACCGATTTGGGCGTAATACCGTGGTCACGGTTGAATTTGTCCTGAATACCTCGACGGCGCTCGGTTTCCTCGATGGCGCTCTTCATAGAGCCCGTAATTTTATCAGCGTACATTATGACCTTGCCTTCGACGTGACGTGCGGCACGGCCGATTATCTGTATAAACGAGGTTCTCGAACGAAGGAAGCCTTCCTTATCAGCATCGAGAATAGCAACGAGCGATACCTCGGGAAGATCAAGTCCCTCTCGGAGAAGATTAATACCGACGAGCACGTCGTATTTACCCTGACGAAGCTCGCGGATAAGCTGCATACGCTCTATGGTTTCAACGTTATGGTGCATATACTTCGCCTTAACGCCGTGTTCGGTCAGATAGAGGGTCAGGTCCTCCGCCATTTTTTTGGTAAGAGTAACGACAAGCACTCTCTCCTTCTTTTCGGTACGCATATTTATCTCGGAAAGGAGGTCTTCAATCTGCCCCTCAATTCCTCTTACCTCAACGATAGGGTCAAGAAGTCCCGTAGGACGAATTATCTGCTCAACCGTACGCTCACTTCTGTCAAGCTCGTAGGAGTCGGGCGTTGCGCTGACGTAAATTACCTGATTGAGCTTTGAATTAAACTCGTCAAAGTACAAGGGGCGGTTATCGTAGGCACTGGGCAGACGGAAGCCGTACTCAACGAGATTCTTCTTACGCGCCGTATCTCCTCCGCTCATACCTCTCACCTGTGGCACGGTAACGTGGGACTCGTCAATGAACATAACGAAATCCTCGGGAAAATAATCAAGCAAGGTATAAGGCGTTGAACCCGGAGCTTTACCTGCAAAGATACGGGAATAATTCTCGATACCCGAGCAATAGCCTACCTCCTCAATCATTTCCATATCGTATCTGACACGCTCCTCGATGCGCTGAGCCTCAATGAGCATATCTCTTTCGCGGAAGTATGCAATACGGTCCACAAGCTCCGAGCGTATTGTCTCCATAGCCTGCTCACGCTTTTCTCGGGAGGTTACGTAGTGAGAGGCGGGATAAAGAGCAACGTGCTTGAGAATTGCCGTTACCTCGCCCGTTACGGCGTGTACCTCGTATATTCTTTCGATCTCATCTCCGAAAAACGAAACTCTTATAAATTTCTCGGAGGAATCTGCGGGAAAAATGTCAACCGTATCACCCTTTACCCTGAACTTGTTACGGGTAAAATCTATATCGTTTCTTTCAAACTGGACTGAAATGAGTCTGCGGATAAGGGTCTCACGCGATATCTCCATCCCCTCTCGGATAGAGGTAACGAGGCTTTCATACTCGGACGGGTCACCGAGCGAGTAAATGCAGGAGACGCTGGAGACGATAATGACGTCACGCCTCTCAAAGAGCGCCGAGGTTGCCGAATGCCTGAGACGGTCTATATCATCGTTTATTGAGGAATCCTTTTCGATATACATATCCTTACCGGGCAGATAAGCCTCGGGCTGATAATAATCGTAATAGGACACGAAATACTCAACGGCGTTATTCGGGAAATATTCACGAAGCTCAGTGCAAAGCTGAGCCACAAGGGTCTTGTTATGAGCAAGGATGAGGGTCGGTCTGTTTACACGGGCAATGACGTTTGCCATGGTAAAGGTCTTACCCGAGCCCGTAACACCCAAAAGCACCTGCTCCTTGAGTCCCTCTAAAATACCCTGAGCCAAGCCCTCGATTGCTTCGGGCTGGTCACCCGTCGGCTGATATTTTGACACAAGCTCAAAATAGTCCATTATATTCCCCTCCTTATTCGCGTATTCAGTTAATTGTATCACAAATAAACACAAAAATAAAGTACGATTTTTAAGTTTTTTCAAAAATGTATGGAAATATTTTTAAAACTGTGCTACAATGTGAAAAGATTTTTATCGCAGAGGTATTCTTATGAAAAATATGAAAGGTAATTTATTACTTGCCTTAACGGCTTTTATATGGGGCACGGCATTCGTTGCTCAGTCAACGGGCGTTGAGCACATCGGTCCTTTTACCTTTAACGGTATACGCTCGTTTCTCGGATTTTTTGCGCTTCTTCCCGTTATTTTCATAATATCAAGAAAAAGGAAGGATACAGGAAAAAAGCGCGACCTTGTAATCGGCGGTCTTATCTGCGGTGCGGTGTTCACCGTTGCGTCAATGCTTCAGCAGATAGGTCTCGTCTACACCGAGCCGGGTAAAGCGGGCTTTATCACGGCGCTCTACATTGTAATCGTTCCGATAATCGAAGCCTTTATGGGCAAAAGGCTTCACAAAAATACCGTTTTTGCAATTTTAATTGCGCTTGTCGGAATGTATCTTTTGTGCATTACCGATTCGCTCACCTTGTCAAAGGGAGATTTTCTCGTGCTTCTCTGCGCGATATTCTACTCCTTCCACATTATTGCTATCGACAAATTCTCACCGAAAGTTGACGGCGTTAAGCTTTCGGCATTTCAGTTTCTCGTTGCTGGAATCGTATGCTGTACAATTGCCCTTCCGCTTGAGACTCAGAACGTGTCAAAAATCCTTGACGCATCTGGCTCACTTCTTTACACGGGTATTCTCTCGTCGGGCGTTGCATATACTCTGCAGATAATCGGACAGAAATATACCTCCCCCGTGCTTGCCACGATAATTATGAGTCTTGAGTCGGTTTTCGCAGCCCTCGCGGGATGGGTCGTACTCAAGGACGTAATGTCTCCCCGTGAAATAATCGGCGCGCTTTTGATGTTCGCGGCAATTATGATAGCTCAGCTCCCCGCTGATCTTTTCAAGCGTGCAAAGCGAGGTTAATGCAAGCGCCCGTCAGTATAATATTTGACAAAACGTAAAACCATAGCATCATTACCGCCACCGCTCCGAGTGAGCCGTAGACGACCGAGTAGCTTGTAAAATTATTTATATAAGTCGAAAACAAAAGGGATGCAAGTATCCACAGGACAGCAGTAAATACTATCCCGGGAAGCGCCTTGATAGGCTTGAGCTTTTTGTCGGGTAAATAGCAAAACACAAGCACAAGAAAAAACACAAGCAATAAAACCACGGCAAGCACTCTGACACTCTGCCAAACGCTTATAAACAGCTCCTCCCCTCCCAAGTGAGACGCGAGGAGCTTTATTATACTCTCACCGAAAACGATGCATATAAGAGAGAGGTACAAAAGCATAAGAAAGTAGAGCGCCGTAATAAGTGCAAGAAGCCAAGCAAGAGCGACGTGTCTTTTGTACCTTGCGCCGTTTATCGTATCAAGGTGATTTTTAAGACACCTTACGAATTTTACAAGAGTGAACACCGAAAGAAAAATACCGCCCGCGATGATTCCCGAGCCGTCGAGTGCTTCGGTATGGACGAGATAGTCGGATATAAGCCTCTCCACCTCGTCGGGTAAGGCGCGTAGCACGAAGCTCCAATCGACCCGACCTATGCTGTCAATAAGCGCTTTTATAACGATAAGGCTCGGAAAAAGCGATAGCATCATATAATAAGCAAGGCTTGCCGAGAGAGTGGACACTCTCTTATCTCTCAATATATCCATTATTGCAAAAAAGCGCTCAAAAGAAATGATTTTTGATTTGATATTTCCACCTCCGAATAAAATATATGACCAGTTGTATAAAAGTTTACTTTTGCTTACTTGACTTTTTACTCTTATTGATGTATAATCTAACAAAACAAGAAAGGACTTAAAATAATGATACAATTCCTCGATTCAGCAGCAGCAAATCCCACGGGTGGTATGGGCTCAATGCTCATTGTAATGATCCCCCTCTTCCTCATTATGTACTTCTTTATGATAAGACCTCAGAAGAAGCAGGAAAGAGAAACCAACGAAATGCGTAACAGCATTATGGTTGGTGACGAGATATGCACCATCGGCGGTGTTATCGGCAGAGTATCCAACATCAAGGACGATATTCTTACTCTCGAAATAAACAAGGACAGAACCAAGATGAAGGTTTACCGTTGGGCAGTCAGAGAGGTTGTTAACCCTATGCCCCGTCCCGAGACCAAAACTGAGGAAAAGCCCTCAAAGAAGGCTAAGGAAGAAAAGAACGAAGGACCCGAGCTTAAGTAAGTCTTAAGGAGCTGTAATTTACAGCTCCTTTTTTACGTCTGATTTTGGTATTTCCTTTTTAGATATTCTTTTTAATGAAGTCAAGCGCACCCTTTTCAAGTCGGGAGACCTGAGCCTGACTTATACCCACCTCGCCCGCAACCTCCATTTGAGTTTTGCCGAGGAAGAAGCGCATATTGATAATTGCGTTTTCCCTGTCCGAGAGCTTTTTCATAGCCTCGCCGATTGCAATGCTTTCGCACCATGCGTTATCGTCGCAGGTCTTGTCGCAGACCTGGTCGAGAATATAGAGCGAGTCGCCGTTATCAGAAAATACGGGCTCGTAAAGTGACACGGGGTCAACCACGGCGTCGAGTGCATCGGATATCTCCTTTTCGGTAAAAAGGTGTACCTCGCACTCCTCGCCCGTCAAGCGCTCTTTTTCGTCAGCCTCAAGAGCTGTGCGTCGGTTTACCTCTTCAACGATTTCCGAGAGAGTCGCTTCTCTTGAAAGACGGGTTGCAAGAGCGTCACGTGCGGCAAGCGCCTTATACGCAGTATCTCTTGTGGAGCGTGAAACCCGTATCATATTGTTGTCTCTCAGATACCGTCTTATTTCACCGATTATCATTGGCACGGTTGTCCTTTGTTGAAAAAGTTGACAGAGCGCAAAAAAAGTGATAAAATCATAAGGTAAAGTGAGGTTTACCTATGAAACGAAAAACTAACCCTATGATAATACAGGGTGCAATACTTGCCGCCGCAGGAATAATCACAAAGCTTATAGGCTTCGTTTACCGAATACCTATGGCAAATCTCCTCGGCGAAGAGGGTAACGGAATTTACTCGGTATCCTTCGGCATATACAACGTTGCGCTGACTCTGTCGTCTTACAGCTTTCCGCTTGCGGTATCAAAGCTTGTCAGCACAAGGCTTGCGAAAAGGGAGCCGAAAAATGCATTTAAGGCATTTATAACGGCGCTTATCCTTTCGGTGCTTGCAGGACTCGTATCCTTCTCAATACTCTTCTTCGGTGCTGATTTACTTGAAGCAATCTACAAGACGGACGGTCTTGCGTATCCCTTGAGAATACTTGCTCCAACCACCTTTGTAGTAGCGCTTCTCGGTGTATTCCGAGGATATTTTCAGGGTCACTCAAATATGGTACCCACCGCAATTTCGCAGATTTTTGAACAGATTGTCAACGC
Source organism: Clostridia bacterium (assembly GCA_017439965.1). Classification (GTDB taxonomy): domain Bacteria; phylum Bacillota; class Clostridia; order Oscillospirales; family SIG627; genus RGIG6353. The sequence goes on from JAFSID010000098.1 coordinate 25,999, forward strand.
CGTTGTGAGTGTAGTTGCAACGCTTGTTGCCTTGAGGATATATGCAGGCGACGAGCATATAAGAGCACTCGGTGCGGCAGGTGCTACCCTTGGCACTCTTACGGGAGCCTTGACGGCGCTCGTGTTTATAGTGCTCACCTTTACCTCTCGCCTTGCCTACACTAAGCGCGTTATGGCAAACGATATGTCAAGAGAGGAATACAAGCCTCTGCTTATCCGTGAAATGCTTGCGACGATGCTTCCCATTATCATAAGCCAGACTATTTATCAGATAAGCTTTACGGTGGACGATTTGCTCTTCTCAAACCTTATGCACGCAAGAGGTATTGACGGCAGTGAAATTACAGCGCTTCAGGGCGTATTCAACACGCAATATACACAGCTTATAAATATTCCCATTGCAATTGCGACGGCTATGGCGGCATCCGCTCTTCCCGAAATCGTAAGGCTTTCGGTACAGAAGAGGCGCTCGGAAAGACGGGAAAAGATAACGACGGTAATTAAGATAAATATGGCAATTGCCATTCCGTGTGCCGTAGGTCTTTCGGTGCTTGCACATCCGATAATTGCTCTTCTCTTCCCCGGGCTTGTGACCTACCGAAGCGTTGCCTCAAGTCTCTTGATTTACGGCTCGCTCGGTTGCGTTTTCTATGCGCTCTCAACGGTGACAACCTCGGTGCTTCAGGGCTGCAACAGAATGAGAATACCCGTCGTCAACGCTTTTCTGTCCTTTATCGTTCATACGCTTATAGTATTTATGCTTTTGAAATTCACAAGGCTCGGAATCTGGGCTCGCCTTATCGGTGACGTGACCTTCCCTCTTATGATAGCCACTCTCAATATTATTCAGCTAAAAAAGAGAATAGGCTTCACACTTGACAAAAAGCACATATTCCTCTATCCCCTCGCCTCCTCGCTCGTTATGGGTGCGGTAGCGCTCGGCTTGTACGCTCTTTTAAGGCTTACGCCTATTCCGACCGTTGTATCCTTTGGCTTTACCGTTTTGATTGCGGTAGCACTTTACGGCTATCTTGTAATCAAGCTCAGGGTATTTTCCGACGACGAGTATCTCGAGCTTCCCGCAGGAAGTAAAATTCTACGCCTTGCACAAAAAATCAGATAACCAACACAAAAGCCACTCGACCTTGAGTGGCTTTAGTTATACAAAAAGAGCCGTTTTCACGGCTCTTTTTTTGTTGTGTTATTTTTTTACCACTGCGGTATTTGTATTCTTCGATGCCTTTTCTCAATTAATGGAACTCCGTCCAGATATCCTCCTCGGTCTCAGGCTTTGAGGGTGTTGAGGGCGTGGTGGGATTTGAAGGAGTTGAGGGTGTTGACGGCTTGGAATTATCGGTTACGGTCATACCGTCGGGAAGCGTAAGCTTTTCTACCTCCGCGCCGTTTTCAAGGGTGAGGCTTGCATCGGATACCGCGAAGGCTATCTCGGAGCAATAGCCCGAGTAAGCAAGGTCAACGCTACCTCTGACAACGATTCTTGAACCGACGTTGACGCTCTTGAGAGTCACCTTACCCGTCATACCGTCGGCAATAATCAAATCACGCTGGACCGAGCGACCGTCAATCAAATCAACGCCTGCGCGGAGCACGACGTTACCGTTTGCCTCGGAGATTTTTTCAAGGTCCTCTTCCCCGTCTATGTAAAGAGAAATGAGATTATACATTACCTGAGCAAACTCGGCACGGGTAATATTACCGCGAGGATTGAGCTTACCGTTTGAGCCGTTGACGTAGCCTCTCTCAACCATTGAGGAAACGGCACCCTTTGCCCAAGCAGAAACAAGCTCCTTATCGCTAAAGTCCTCAAGCGCCTTATCCGATGCGTTTTCATCAAGGCACAAGGCTCTTGCAAGCACGGTGAACGCCTCCTCGCGAGTTACGGCATTATTGGGATTCATATGCCCTGCGCCGTCACCTCTGAAAACGTTCATCTGATAAGCTTTAGCCATATCACTTCTGTACCACGCATTTTCGGGAATATCGGTAAAGGAGGATATATCACCTTCAACGGTTGCGCCGAAGGCACGCGCCGTAATTGCCGCCATCTGCGCTCTGGTCAGGCTTTCACGGGGCTTTAAAAGATTTCCGTCACCCGTCAGAAGACCGTTGTCAACGGCACTCTGAAGCGCGGGCGTTGACCAGTCGCTTGGCATATCGTCAAACGCCGATACGGTTATGCTGAATATAGATATCACCAACAATGCAAAAGCAATATTTTTTAAAATTTTTATAATCTTTACGACTCCTTATTTTCTTTGCAAGGATATTCTATCACGAAACGCTGCTTATGTCAAACGGAAATTTGTGAAAAAAAAGGCGTCCTTAAAGGACGCCACGATTTATATGCACTCATTTGAAGCGTGCGCGATGATAGCACCGTTATATTCTTCGAGGAAGCCCTCTGCAACCTTAACAAAGCGAACGTACGCACGCTCGCCCTTGAAGGAAAACTCGGCAGTAAAATTACCGAAATATCTGTCGATTATCTGTCCCTTGAAGAGTATTTTCTTCTCCTCGCGCCAAGCGGCTGAAAATGCACCGTTATACATAAAGCCGTCGGATGTCACAACTCCGCCGTGGTCATTCTGGTAGCCAAGCTGAGGAAACTTTTCGAAGGTATTATAACAGAGACCGAAGGGTAACACCTTATTGCCCTGAGCGTTTGTCCAGTGAAGCACTGCATTATCCTTCTCAAAGGTAATTGCAAATTGTGTCCAGCCGAGAGGATTGGTGTCGCATTTCCATACTCTGCCGTCAAGCTCGGAGGAATAAGGCGACTCGGTATCCCCCGTCATAGCGTATAGCTTCAGAGTATCGCCGTAAGCCAGAAGTGAATTATATGAATCAATATCCTCACAAAGAGGCTCGTTCTCGAGGTTTTCGACTATATGGTCATAGAGCGCTGAAATTATAAGGTCCTCGGCACTTGATAATCCTTGCGTGTCTGCAGTACATACAAAGATAAGATCGTAATCGGGCAGACAGACGGTAAATTGAGAGCCCATTCCGTTGAAGGCAAATCCGTCACGCACACGCCATATCTGATATCCATATCCGTATGAAAAGGATGTGTCAAAGCCCGCGGTCACAATTCCTATATTGTTGTCAGCAAGGCGTGACGTGGCACGCTCAAGATAATCGGAGCTCATGAGCCTTTTGCCATGCCACATACCCTTATTCATAACAAAGCGCGCAAATGCCGCCATATCACGCGGTGTGCAGACAAGAGCAGAATCTCCCCACGTATCGCCGTTCTTAGTCTTGAGTATCTCTGCGGTATGAAAAGCATCAAGATGCGTGAAGATACGCTCGTTCAGGAAATCAAACAAAGTCTTTCCGGTAAGCTTTTCAACGATACTTGAAAGCACCTGAGAGCCTGCCGAATCATATGACCAACGCATATCGGGAGGCACCGTTGCCTCGTTTCTGTTAAGGTACATATGAGTGCGGTCGGGGTCATCATCGTAAAACCAAAACGGGACTCCGTAGCAACCGCAGGTCTCCATTTTAAGCATATTTTCAATTGTCAACTCGGCAAGATAACCGCGAGGGGCACCATCCAGCTTTTCAAAAAAAATATCACAAAGCTTATCTTCGAGACTAAGCTTGCCATCCTCAACAAGCAAACCGATAGCCACGGAAACGTAACTCTTGGTTTGGGAATACATTCTGTGGCAGAAATCTCTGTCAAAAGGCTTCCAATAAAACTCTCCGAAAATATCATACCCACGCATCAGTATTAACTGATGCATGGGCAGATTTCTCTTTTCCAGAGCTTCGACAAACCTTTTAACAGACCTTGAGGATATACCCGCCTTTTCCGGAGTAATAGAATTAAGCATAATTTACCTCACTTTGTCTTTTTGTCGTAGGTTGGAGTTTTTCCGTACATTCGCTTGTAAACCTTAGAAAAATAGTTACTGTCGTTGAATCCGCAGGCAAGCGCCACCTCTGACACCTTTATTTTGGGATTAGTCTTGATGAGCGATTCCGCCTTCTTAAGTCTGTAAGCGGTAAGATACTCGTTAAAACCAAAGCCCGTCTCCTTCTTAAAGGTTCTGGAGAGGTGCTCCTTGCTGACGTAACAGTAAGCCGCGGTATCCGCAAGGCTTACCTCCTCCGTATAATGAGCGCGTATATACTTTACTGCCTTTTCTACGATTGGAGATTCTTCTTTTTTGTCTTCTTTTCCTTTCTCTTTATTGCGACTGGAACGGGCTATCATAATAAGAAGCCTATTGAGAAGCATTCTCACGTTTTCCTCAGAAAATTCGTCGGGAGAATCAGTCTCGTCTTTAATTGCATTAAAGATAGAGACAATTTCACCAATGTGTCTGTCGCTTTTTGCAAAGTACGGAATAGTAGGTAATATATCCCTCACTGAATCAGGGATATAATACGAGTCGCAACAAATGAGCAAGCGCGTATGCTCACTTGTTTCGTAGTTGGTTTTATGTATGACGCCCTTGGGGATAAGCGCTATGTCTCCTGCGGTAAGGTGGTAGGACTTCTTGTCGATAAAGTACCAGCATGTACCCTCGATAAGATAATACACCTCATAATAGTTATGATAGTGTCCTCCCGCCTCCGGCATTTGAGAGCTAACCCTTTCAAGTTCTTCATACATAAAAAAGTGCGTAGGGGAAAAATATTCGTCATTCATGGCTCTATTATATAATAATAAATCAAAAAAATCAAGAATATATTTTTATTTTATCAAAAAAATCAAGGAATCATTGTACAATAATGATACATTATCTTCGTATAATTATGTAAAATCACGAATAACGGTACGCATAAGTCAATAGTATCTCAACAAAAAGATAAACAGAAAAAGCCGAGTCATATGACTCAGCTATTTGTTAGTCTATGTAGCTGTAAAGCTCTCCGCAATCAAAGTATTTGGCAACGACTCCGCATTCGTTCGAAAGCTCACGGTTTATCCTATTTGCAAGGTCCTCCATTGCAAGACGCTCGCTTCCTGCGTGACCGATAATGATAATTGTTTTCTGCATACCTACCTGAGACATATCGCGGATAGGCTCACAGCAATACCATTCACACGTTTCGCCCGATATGAGCAGGTCTACGTCGTTGTGAAGCATATCGAGGTAAGTATTCACTCCACGCTGACCGAGCTGAATAGATACCTTTTTCACAAGACCGTCACGGCATCCGACGATTCTCGGATGAGCAATCCCCATATTGTCACGGATGTCACGGGCAATCTGCAAAGGTGACAGAGGCTCGTCAAATTCAAAGATGAACTTTCCGTCAAAGCGTCCCTTCCAGCTCATTCGGTTTACAAGTGATGCTGACACGTCGTCAACGTCTCCGTAATGAGGAGAATCGTGCCAACGGCATACCGCGATATTATGCTTTTCGAGAAGCTCACGCTTGGTGATATACGGCTTGTATTCAAAAAACTCCTCGGCATCCTTGTGATAAGTCGGCTCGTGAGTCACGATGAGATGCGCTCCCCATTCAATAGCCTCTCGCAAAACATCGGGGGTTATTACCATACAGGTTGCAACTCTCTCAACCTCACGGTCTGCGTTATCGGTAATTATTCTGTCAACCGAACCGCCCTTGTCAACGTACTCGGTCAAAAATATCCGTCTTACAAAATCCTTTGCCTTCATTACTTTCTCCTATAACAATAATCAAAAGTCGAAATTCAAGAATTTCGACAGCAAATCTTTGATTTGCTAACAGTTTTCTTTGAGAAAACTGTCGATTTTTGTTCAAATGAATGTAGTCCAAAAAGCAATTTGCTTTTTGGGGAGGCTGATATATCAGCTTCGAAAAGGCTTTTTGCCTTTTCGACATCCTACATTCATTATAATTTGTTTTAATAATTCTATCACAAACAAGGAGGCTTTGCAACGGTTATTATAAATATTTTGAAAGTGTAAAGCGTGCAAGTCTTATGTGGCGTCTTGCAACGGTATATGACATTGCAAGCTCGTCACCGTTATAATACTGAACGAAGGGATAAAAGCAGCTTGAATGCATATGAGCCTGAAGCAAGACCTCGCTTTTTGAAATATCCTCGGTATCAATTTTCACGATACCGATATACTCACGGCTGCGAGGTGCGTGGAAAAGATAAAGTCCGCCCTGATAGAGAATAAAGTCACCTCTTGACTGACTGTCGGCAATCTCGACGGGCTTATCCCATTTACCCGTATTGAGATCCAGCGCCGTTAAAAAGCCGTAATGATTCGTATCCTGCTGACGCACGAAGTAATAGCATTTGTCACCGTAGACGAAGGTAGCGTTTTCCCATTTTGAATCGTTGATAAAATCGGGCTGAGCTACGTATTCCCAGGTAACGAGGTCAGAGCTTTTAATAACGCATGTGAAATCTCCGCTGTAAGTACCCGAATAATAATAGACCACGCCGTTTTCAACTCGGCTTGAAAGCTTCTGCATAATACCGATATCCGAATACATTTTTTTGCAGGGAATACCGTTTTCAGCAAGCGCACCTCTTATTCCGCTTGCAGAAAAATCGTTAACTGTACCGTTGACCTTAAATCTGTTGACCGCAACCTCGCCGAGCTTTTTGGTTGAGAGGGTGAAGGGACAGTAGAAGCGGTAATAATTTTCCTCGACTCTTGCCGTCCACATAACGTATATCGTATCATCATCCTTTTGCATAAGGATGGTATCGTACACCATATCTACCTTTTTATTCCCTACTATGTCTCCTATAGTTTGAAGGTCAAGAAAGGTCTTGTTCTCAATATCGTCAATCGGCGCGTAGGCAAGTCTGGCTGTCTGGTTTGTCGGGTCCTCGGAGGGCTCCTTGGTATTTGCATAATAGGAGACGTATGCATATCCGTCAACCGTTATAAACGTTGAAACGTGCGCCATCTTATCCCCTTCCTTTTCAAAATCCGAAATGAAGCACGCCTCAATCTCATCGGCAAAGGCATCCCCCTTCTTTACAGCCTCCTCGCTTACGTCGAGGCTGATTCTTTTGGCAACGTTGGAAATGGGAGCTCCCTCTGTAATTATCAATTCCTTTTGAGTCTTAAAATCCTCGGAAAATACCTTGTTCATTTTCTTCTCTCCTTTATAAACGATATAATTATTGAGCAAATTGCAATTGATTCGTTGATTACGCCGATATATGAGCCGACGTAAAAATCGTATATCATAAACGTAATTGATACGGGTAACGATATAAGCTTCGTAAGTCGCGGATTGTCAAGCCACAATGATATTGTAACGAAGGTTGACGCCGTTATTGGCAACAGATTAAAGACAGAATGAAAGGTGCGGAAGCCGAGCGCCCAGTTTATGAGTATAAAGACTATTGGCCATACAACGCTTCCCGCCCACTTCTTGTCCTTGCGGTTTATAAACACAAGCTCACGGAATATTCCGACGAAATTCGGTATCATTCCCGCATATCCGCCAAGGCATAAATAATGCGCCACCCAGAATACGTCTGCCGAAAGCTTTGAGAAAATCAGTTTTTTCCTTTCCTTCTGCTGATAGATGCAAAACAGAGATATCATAGCACCTATACCGAAAAGCTGAGCAATTATATTCATAAATCTTCACTTTCTCATTGCAATTTAATAATTGTTGTGATACAATTATATTGTAGATTCAGGTATTATTAAATGCATAATATTGGACAAAAATAACACTATCTTGGAGAAAGCATATGATTGGCACGCGCTTTGAGGAATACGGACGAACAAGTGACGAGCTTCCGTTCGTGCTGCACGCAAGACTAAAACGCACGGCGGAAAGCTTAAGCCGTGAGAGTAACTGGCACGGAGAGCTTGAAATACAGCTATGCCTTGACGGAGAGGGCTCGGTGCTTCTCGACGGCAACTCAATAAATATAAAAAAGGACGATATAATCACCGTCAACTCCAACGTTATACACTACACCTCAACCGAAAGCCGTCTTGAATATTTGTGTCTTATCATAAGCACGAGCTTTTGCAGACAAAACGGAATTGACACGAGCAAGCTTTTATACGATTCGCTAATACACAGTGAACTGCTTTTGGAATATTTTAAAGAGCTTACGGATATATACGGCTCCGACTCTCCTATTCGCACGGCTAAGCTGAATCATACGGTTTTAAAAATTCTGATTGAGCTTACAGAAAAGCATTCGCAAATAAATGACTTAAGCGAAAGTACCTCAAAGGCTTTCGAAAACGTAAAGGCAACGATAAGGTATATACGCGAGCATTATGCGGAAAAATTCACTCTCGACGATATTTCAAAAAGCATATACGCCGATAAATTCGAGCTATGCCGTAGCTTCAAAAGGCTTTCAAATCTGACTATTGTGCAATACACAAACGCCTTCCGATGTCAAAGAGCGGCTGAGCTTATTGCAGAGGGGCATTCAGTAAATGACGCCGCGTGGCTTTGCGGATTTCACAATACCTCTTTTTTTACAAAAACCTTTAAGCAATATATGGGACGTTTGCCGTCGGAATACAAATAAGCACAAAATAAGCTATTATAATACGAAAATGCTCTATCAGGACAACTCAAAAACTTTTTCAATAAACATCTTGACTAAAATGCGGTTTTAATGTATAATAGCAAGGCTGATAAGATGATATATATTCTTATCGTTCATATTTGCGGGTATGGCGGAATTGGCAGACGCGCTAGATTCAGGTTCTAGTGGGCGACCGTGCAGGTTCAAGTCCTGTTACCCGCACCAAACAGAAAAGACACCTCACGGTGTCTTTTTTGTTTGATATGACAATTCAGGACTTGAACCTCAAGGAGGCTTCCGCTGTTAAGAAAACCATTCGGGGAATGGTTTTTAAGCGGAAGGGGCGAGACCTTCAGGTCGAGCCGTGCGGATTGCTTGCAATACGCGTCAAGTCCTGTTACCCTCACCATATCATGTCTTAAAGTTAATCACATCACCGCAGTAGCCGTAGAACAGCTTGCAGGTCTCGGAAAAATCAACCTTAGTGACTTCCCGCTTCTTATGCACATAAAGAAATTGCTTTTTGAAAACAAGACGATAAACGTTCCGTGGAAAGCGTTTGAAACCGAATACGAAGGATAAATTTAATAACAGCATAAATAAAAAGTCCCATAAGCAAAGCGGCACCCCGTACGGGGTGCCGCATTTTTTAAATCCTCTTTATAAAGCAGCGTCGGCGCTTATGCTGTTCCTTTTCAAAATACTTCCACATACTGTGTACCGCACCGTTGGTTTCAAGCTTAGGACCTGTCTCACAGTATTTTACACCGTTTTCAACACTGCTCTTTAAAAGTGTACTCATAATAATTGCGGGGATTCCCGATGCCTGAAGCTCGGGGTCAACCGCCACGAAGTACATTTCAGTTGAAATGTCAACAAGCTTCAACAAAAAAGAAGCAGAGTTAACTGCTTCTTTTGTTTTCTAAAAAGCTCCTCTTTGCAGACCGCTTTCACTTGTTATAATTTCTTTTAAAGGTTTCGGACGGCGCTATTCCGTATCTGTTTTTATAAGCTCGGTAAAAAGTGGAATAATTTAAAAAACCGTATTTCATACATACAAGCTCCGCATTTTCTCCGCTCTGCAATGCCCTGCTTGCTCCCAATAGTCTTTTTTGATTTATATATTTTTTTATACCAATTCCGAAATCGCTTTTAAATTTATGACAAATCAGCGACACAGAACTGTGAAAATGCTCCGCAAGAAAATTAAGGCTGATATCGTCACAATAATACTCATCTATATACTTCATTAAAAGGAACGAGATACTGCGAGTACTGTCTTCCTGCGAGAATTTACAGCTACCCTTTATATTTTTTATTAAAAATACTATATCAACGGCTATTGCCGGAAGAATATATTTCAATTCTTTTTCGGACAGCTTTTCTGCGCATTCCTTTAGATAAGCATAATGCTCGACTATTCTGTCGGATAAAGACAGTGCTATAAGCTCCTTATCCGAAAAAGCTTCTTTCAATACCCCATCTTCAAAAAAATCGGGAGCAATATCTATTACGCACCGCTCGTACAACTCAAGCTCCCCCCTCACCGCGAATTGATGATACTCTCCGGGTGGGACAATGACAAGCTCATACGGATTTAATTTCCTTCGTGTGTGATTATTTATAAATTCAACGTCTCCGCCGAGAAACAAATATATCTCAAAAGACTCGTGAAACATTTTTTGATATATATCAATCTCACCCTTAGCGTATTTAAAATTCACAAATTCGGTATTTGCCGAAAACTTCACAGAGTTTTTCATAATACTTCCCCCTCTTCATTAAGCATAACACATTAATGCAAAAAACGCAATGTTTGAAGCAAAAAAATATATTCACATTTACATTTTTGTATTATAAAATGTAAACAAATATATAATGAGGTGATTATCTTGTCAAACAAATTCCGTGAAGGATTAAAAACAGGCCGAAAAATGTTCGGAACTCATATATGTCTTCGAGATTATCGTATATGTGAAATGATAGGCAGTCTCGGCTTTGACTACATATGGATAGACATGGAGCACACTCCAACAGACTTTCACACGGCAAAACAGCATCTTATCGGTGCAAAGGCGGCAGGCAACTGCGCAAGCGTCGTAAGGGTAACCTGGAACGATATTCCAAGTATCAAACGTGTGCTTAAATGGGCCCCGATGCAATAGTAGTACCAATGGTAAACAGCGTTGAAGAAGCCAAAAAGGCGATAGATACCTGCATATACCCACCCGAAGGCAAGCGAGGCTTCGGTCCGTCAAGAGCTATTTTGTACGGAATTGAGGATGTTCGCGAATACATAGAAAATAAGAGCCGTGAGACAGTAAGGCTTGTAATGATAGAAACACTTGATGCGGTGGAAACGCTTGACGAAATGTGCAAAATTCCGTATCTTGACGGATTTGTTATAGGTCCTATGGACTTAAGTGCTTCTGTCGGTGAGCTCGGATATGCTCTGACAGGTAAAAAGACAAACGCACTTATAGACAAGGCGGTTACTATCGCTCACAAAAACGGAAAACCTATCGGCCTTTCCACAGGTGCCGACAACCGTGAGGAGCTGTCATGGTGGATAAGCAAGGGAATTGACTTTATATCGGCAAGCACCGATATTTCAAGTGTAATAAACAGCGAAAGAAAGCTAATCGACTTAATGCGCAATATAGGTGAAAAGTAAATGCAGGGATGCCTTATACTACTTGAATCGGTTATAGAAATCGGAGTTTTGTCACCGTTTTCTTTTTTACACGTTACCGACTCACACATAGATATGGACTCGTGCGAGGGTAACGGGGCATATTACCTTGAAAAAGCGCAATGCTTCGCAAAAGAGAAAAACGTCTTTTTGTTATGTACAGGAGATATTTTCAAATGCTATTCCCCGAAAAATATCGACTATGCCAAAAATCACATAAATACCGACAGCGGTATTTACATTCCGGGGAATCACGATTTTTGTTCCTTCGACAACGACGGGCTTGGGGAAGCCGAAAGAGAAACTGAATTTTCAAAAAAATGGCACGGCTTTTATAAAAAAGACTTGTGCTTTGATGCAAGAATCATAAACGGCGTGAATTTTATATCTATTCAAAACATATATTATTCGATTAGCAAAAGACAGATACAAATGCTTAAAGAAGAAGTGGCACGAGGATACCCGATAATACTTTGCGTTCATATTCCTCTTTTCTCATCCGAAAAAGCAGAAGAAATGCTGGCAGGCGGAAACCCTTGCGCATATATGCTTGCACCACCTAAGGAGTATTTAAAAAGATATTATCCGCCGTCGGTAAAAGCACAAACTCCCACAAAACAGACACTTGAGTCTTTAGAATATATCAAAAACGAGCCTCTTATAAAGGCTGTGGTTGCGGGTCATATACATCAAAATTTTGACGGGTACGCCGACTGCGGAAAAAGACAGATAACAACAGGCAAGCTTTCGGACGGTATTGCAAGACTTATAAAAGTAGTATAGGAGACAAAAAATGCAAAATATAACAGAATATATTTCATCTTACAAATACAAAATCGAGCTGCACGCACACACGGGTCCATGTTCAGGATGCAGTAAAATATGCCCCACTGATCTCATTTACCATCTGAAACGCCAAGGATTTGATGCAGTTGTACTGACAAATCATTTTTTCTATGATCATGGGAATTACAGGGAGGCACCCGATCCCATTGATGAGTATCTTAAGGATTTTTACGAATGCTGCAATGTCGGTGAAAAAGAAGGAGTGCGAGTATTTCTCGGTGCGGAATACCGTTTCCTTGAAAGCAAAAACGACTATCTTATATACGGAATAGATGAGAATTTTTTAAGAAGCACCTACTCACTCTCGTCTCTTACACTTGAGACTTTTTACAAAGAGTTTCACAGCGATGACCTTTTGATAATTGAAGCTCATCCGTTCAGGGAAAGTTGCGGATGCTCTCCTGTCTCTCCGGATTTTATCGACGGAATTGAAATAATGAATACGCACCCCTTAAAGATGTCACAAAATGCCCTTGCCGCAAAATATGCAAAGGATAACGGTATCTCCATTGTAACCGTAGGAGGTGACCTCCACAACAATGCTCACATAGGTCTTTCATCTCTCAGAACAAGAGTGCTTCCGAAAGACGAAAAAGAACTTGTAAAGGTTTTGAGAAGCCGTGATTACATTTTTGAAATAGGCGGTTATCCTATGATTGCGCACCCAATTCAATAAAAGCAAAAAAGGGATTTAGTGAATATGGAAAAGATTAACGAAATAATATCATCAGGCGAAACGTACATTGGTATTGAGCTTGGTTCGACCAGAATAAAGGCAGTTCTTGTCACAAAAAGCTTTGACGTTCTGGCAAGCGGAATCTCGGAATGGGAAAACCGTTACGAAAACGGATACTACACTTACTCTCTTGATGATATACACAGTGGTTTGAGAACCGCTTTTTCCTGCCTCAAAGAAGATATACGAAAAAAATACGGAGTAACACTCACAAAAAGCGAAGCACTCGGAGTTTCGGCAATGATGCATGGCTATCTTGCCTTTGATAAGGAATACAATCTTCTCACTCCGTTCAGAACCTGGCGTAACACTACTACAGGTGAAGCTGCACGAGAATTATCAGAGGCATTTAAATTCAACATTCCTCAAAGATGGACTGTTGCGCATCTTTATCAGGCTATCCTGAACGGTGAGGAGCATATCAAAAAAATTGCGTATGTCACAACCTTGGCGGGATACATACACTACCTGCTCACAGGAAGAATTGAAGTTGGAATCGGTGATGCATCGGGAATTTTCCCTCTTGACGGGACTGAGTATGACAGCCGAAAGCTTGACACGTTTGACCGCCTCATCAAGGATAAGGGCTTGAATTTTAAAATACGCGACATTCTTCCGAGAATAAGAATTGCGGGTACATCGGGTGCATTTCTTACTCAAGAGGGTGTCAAAATATTGGATAGAGTGGGTACTCTATCCGCAGGAATACCGGTATGCCCACCGGAGGGGGACGCAGGTACGGGCATGGTAGCGACAAACTCGGTGACTCCGGGTACAGGAAATATTTCTGCAGGAACGTCAATTTTCTCCATGCTGGTGTTAAAAGCCCCGCTCAAGGGCTATTACCCGCAAATTGATATCGTAGCCACTCCCGACGGCTCTCCTGTTGCAATGGTACACTGTAATAACTGCTGCGGAGAACTTGACGTATGGGTAAATATTTTTGAGGAATTCTCAAGGCTACTGGGAAATGATTTTGAAAAACCAACGCTTTACGACATGCTTTATAACTATGCTTTAAGAGGGAAATGTGACAATGTAATATCCTTTAACTATCTATCGGGAGAGCATATCAGCGAAGTAAGTAAAGGACTTCCGATGATATTCAGAGATCCAAATGTCAAAATGGGGCTTGCCGATCTTATAAAATCCCAATTATACTCGTCAATCGCTACCCTCAAGCTCGGAATGGATATCCTTGTAGAAAATGAAAATATATCCTCCGACGTCTTCTTTGCACACGGAGGACTTTTCAAGGTTAAAGACGTGGCACAGCAAATACTTACAAATGCACTGAACACGCCCGTATCGGTTTTTGACACATCGAGCGAAGGAGGAGCGTGGGGAGCCTCGATACTTGCAGGCTTCATGGTAAGCGGCGGTGGTATGAATCTCGGTGACTGGCTTTCAAAAAAAGTTTTTTCTCAAAAAAGCATTTCTGTGAAAAGCCCCGATGCAGAAGGTGTCTCGGAGTATAAAGAATACATAGTTAATTACAAAAAAGGACTTGAGGCGATCAGATTTATACAGAAGGAAAAAAATATTTGAAAGGCTTAAGCGCGAGGTATTAGAGGCAAATCTCATGCTCACGAAATACGGATTGGTAATATTCACCCGGGGAAATGTTCCGTGGAAAGCTTTGTTTCCGAATACGAAGGATAATATATGACTGTAAAAAAGCACAGAGCTATCAAAAAGATGGCTCTGTGTTTTTTTAAAAAAATTATTTTTCGGCATCGGCAAAAAACAAAATACCAAAAGCTTATCACAAGAATAACCTTCTCAAGGAAGCTCGTCTGTCGGAGCTTTGCCGAACTGTTTTTTATAAAGCTTGCTGAAATAGTAGATATCACCTATTCCGACAATGCGTGCCACCTCTCCTATTTTGTAAATGCCCGTCTGTATAAGCTCCCTCGCCTTCATAAGACGCAGCTTATTTCGGTATTTCACGGGTGAGAGCGAAGCGTAGGCTAAAAAGCGCCTTCTGAAGGTGGCGGGGCTCATATGACACATCGCGGCAAGCTCGTCGGTGTCGATTTCACCGCAGAAATCGTTTTCAATAACCGATATTGCAGGTAGGATGTCACGGAATGCGGAATCAAGTCCCTTTAGGTGCATTGCCATGGCATAAAGCAGATGCATAAGCTCTTCCTGACATTTCAAATGAAAACCGAGTGTGCCGTTAAAAACCGTGTCCTTCATTTCAACAAAAAGCTTTTTAAAAGCTCCTCCGTCCGAAAAAAGATAGGTTATATCGTCATAGAGGTTTAAATTTTGCGAGTCGGGATATTCGAGTATAAACTCCACCGAATAGTAATGTCCCCCGTCACTGTCCGTCCAGGACGAGGAATACTCAACGTCATACGGCAGATATATTACGTCTCCGTCCTTTATGCTGAAAAGCTTTCCCTTTGCGGTCTTAAAATCTATTTTACCCTTTTCAAGATAGAAAAATCTACTCCACTTGCGAAGCCCCTTGTTACAATGGAAATCCGTCGGTGTGTCATAGCCCTCTCCAGCGGTAACGTGTCTTACCGTAAAATGATTATTAAGTATAAAATCAAAATTGCCCGTATCCAATGTATTCGCCCTTTTTCCTTTTTCTTTTGATTGTATTATACAAAAGATTGTTTTCTTTGTCAATTGCATTTACCCGTCTTGATGCTATAATATTTTCAAAACCTCAAGCGGAGGATAGGATATGCCATACGCAGGACTCTTAATTGCACTCACCGTCAACATAGCTCTTGCACTTACAGATAAGCGTACAAGCAAGGATGTTTCAGGCTCGGCGCAAGTGATTGGATTTTCCTTTTACAAAACCGTATCATGTGCCCTTCTGTCTCTTGCACTACTCCCCGTCTACGGCTTTTACATAAGCCCTACGGGAGTGGTTATATCGGCTCTTGCAGGAATATTTCACGCTGCAAGCGTGGTGCTTATCATGGAATCCCTCAAGCGAAATGAAGGGGTGTCGGTTAATCTCTTTATGTCCGCAGGCGTAATCGTACCCACAATTTTCGGGTGGGTAATATGGGATCAAGCGTTAAACGGTGCAAAAATCATTTCCTTTCTCGTTCTTTTTCTCGCACTTCGGCTTATGCTCGGAATAAAAAAGCTGCAAGTATCAAGCATTACACTCCTTTCGACGATGCTTCTCTTCTACGGTCTTTTAATGCTCACACAAGCGGCATTCCCGAAATACTGTGAGAGCGAAAGCCGTGCCCTATTTTCACTTATAATGTACTCAACCTCCGCCCTCATTCTGTTCATTGTGTTAAAGGTCAAGAGATCTGAGTGCTTCCGTTTAAATAAAAGCTTGCGGCTTCTTCTCGTCTTGGCGGCGGTATTGAATCTTACGATAAACCTACTGCTCACAAAGCTCTCGTCCGAGCTTGATGCATCTGTTGTTTTCCCCGCAGTACACGGATTGAAGTTAGTCTTTATCACCCTTCTTTCATCACTTATCTGGAAGGAGCGTCTCTCACTCCTTCAGATTGTGGGAAGCTTTTTGTCTATACTGTGCGTTTGCATTTTATCAATATAAGGAGATACTTTTATGAAGGACGTCATTTTAACAACCGACCTTTATCACCGCCATGCGGACCCTAACGACCATTGGAATCTTGCAACAATGTACTCGCTTGCAAATCTTGGATGGATAAAATTTGCGGGTATTATGTGCGACGATGACAGAGCGCTAAGAAACGACGGCTCGTTTTTACATTTCGGCGATCCCTCTGTCGAGTCTATTGCACAGCTCAACTATATAACAGGCTTAGCCATACCCGTCGGATTCGGCTCGAGAATTCCTATAAAAAGCAAAAGCGATCTTGATGAGGTGCTGAAGCTGCACAAAAAGATTTCCTCGGTCACCCTTCTTCTCGATACGCTTCAGCGCTCGGAGTCTAAGGTGGATATCCATATGTGCGGCTCATGCAAGGACGTTGTAATCGCCTACAAATATGCGCCCGAGCTTTTTGAAAAGAAATGCGACTGTATATATTTGAATGCGGGAACCTACGAAATTCAAGACCCTCTTGAATACAACGTATCCCTTGAGCCTTACGCATTCTCGCAAATATTCAAAATCCCCTGTAACATACGCTGGGCGCCCTGCTTTGACAGACTCGTCTATCCCCTCTCCCCCGCAATAAGAGCAAACTACTACAAGATAAATCAGGCGGATATGGTACCCGTTATGTCGGAGGCGCTCAAGAAATACTTCAACTTCATGTACGGACCCGTTATGGACAAGGGGTGGCTCTCCTACCTTCGTGAAGAGCTTGACACAGAGCTTCTCGCAACCTGGGAAAACACCGCCCGACAGATGTGGAGCACTCCCGGATACCTCTTATCCGCAGGCAAAAAAGCAACCCTTCAGGGAGAAATCGTCGATATTTCCGACCCGTCGGAGGCAGTATTCGTATACACCCCCGTAAACGTAAAGGTTACGGACGGCGGTATTGTCGAGTGGGAGGATACGAGCGAGTCAAACGTTACAATGTTCCGCAATGCGGGTATTGAAACCTATTTTTCCGCAATGGGCAAGGTTATAAAAAAACTTCTTTCCACCCTTCCCGATATGTAAGACTTACAAAAACACCCCCCACGCAAGTCTTTTATGGCTTACGTGGGGGTTATTTTTATTCAAAATACGCTTGTGCTTTTTTGATTTCCTCATCCCTTGGAAGTGCTTCGGGAAGGGTATTTTCCATACCGAGTGCTATATATTTTGAGCCTGCAAGGTTGTGGTAAGGCAAAACCCTTACCTTCTTCGCGTTTTTAAAAGGCAAGAGCAATTCTGCAATCCTTGGAATTTCCCCATCGTTGAAATTCGGAACGTAATGAATGCGCACCTCGATTTGTTTTGAACGAGAGTCAAGATAAAATCCTCTAAAAGTATTTGTATATAAGTGAAAATAACAAAACCGAATGAAGAAATCCATTCGGTTTCATTTGAATACTGCTGATATTATGGATACAACCGCCCATGCGGTGCAAAAAGCGGTGCATACTGTGACACTTATCTTTTAGGTTTGCATAAATGATATATGCATCAAACAATAAAATTTACAAAACATTAGTAAAAAAATACCGCGAAAACTATTGACAAACTGACGGGAGGGGGGGTACAATTATCATGTATGTTTTTTTATTTAAATGCAAAAATATAACATCGTTAAGGAGGTCATAGAATTATGACTAAAAAGCATTCAACCAAAAAAGCATTGATGACAAGCATGCTCTCTCTGTTGCTTTGCTTCTCAATGCTTTTCGGTACGACGTATGCTTGGTTTACAGACTCCGTAACCTCGGCAAATAACATCATTACCGCAGGTAATCTTGATGTTGAGCTGTACTATCAGGCAGAAGGTCAGACCGATTGGACAAAGGTAACCAACATAACCAACGTATTCAAAGAGAATGCGCTTTGGGAACCCGGTCACACCGAGGTCGTAAAGCTTAAGGTTGTTAACGAGGGAACTCTTGCTCTTAAGTATCAGCTTGGTGTAAACGTGGCAAGTGAGGTAGGCTCCGTTAACGTAAACGGTGCTGATTTCCTGCTCTCCGAGTTTATCAAGTTTGCCGTTATTGACGGAGCAAATACTTATACTCGTGACGAAGCAATTGCTGCAGCAGAGGCAGAGGGCGCAACTGCGCTTAAGACCGCATACAATTCTACCGTTACCGCGCTTGACGCAAAGAATGACACTGACAGTGATGAAAAGATCGTAACGATGGTAGTTTATATGCCCACTACGGTTGGTAATGACGCAAACGCAAAGACGGGTGCTGCCGTTCCCACCATCAATCTCGGCATCAACCTGTTTGCAACGCAGATGACTGCGGAGAGCGATAGCTTCAATGATCAGTATGACAAGGATGCTTGGCATCCAGACTTCACTGTTACTTCCGTAGAAAATCTTGCAGCGGCACTTGCCAGTGGAGGCAAAATCCAGGTCAATGGCACTTTGAATGCGGGAGCAACGCAGGACGTTCCCAAC
>JAFSID010000099.1 GCA_017439965.1 Clostridia bacterium
CTACCAACTGAGCTACAGAGGCGTGTCACACTCAACGCACTATATAATACCATAGGGATTATGATTTGTCAAGACATTTTTAGAATTTTTTTCAAAAAAATTTGTACCCTCAAAGCACTCTGCCCACGCCTGAATTTCGGCATGGGCAGAAGCTTTATTCATTCATATATTGACAAGACTTCAATAGGGTCAACGTATACACCGTCAGACATTACCTCGAAATGAAGATGACTGTTTTCGCCTATTTCAACGAGCGCTCCTGTTGATACCGCGCCAAGCACTCCGCCCTCCTCGACGAAGGCACCCGCTTCAATACCCTCGGGCAAGGTCTCGGAAAGGTTTTTATAAACAGTCACGATTCCGTTGCCGTGGTCAACACTTATCGTTCTTCCCCAAAGCGGGTCAATCCCAACGTATTTAATATAACCGTCGGCAACGCTTACCACCGCTGTGCCTTCGGCTGCCGACACGTCAATTCCGTTGTGAGTTCTGTAATCGTTCATCGTTTCCGAGTACATAAGCTCACCGTCCGAAAAGCGCTTCTGCACCTCGCCCTCGATAATAGGCTCTGACCATACAATTGGCTCAACAGGCTGAGGCTCGGGAATCGAGGGTGTCTCCTCCTTAACGGTCGGAAGCTCCATTACGGGAGGAATATATTCCGAAAGGATATCCCCGTTTACCGACAAATCGTCAAGGCTTTCCATATTCTCGGACATTATATTGGAAACGCTTCTCACAGAGGCAAAAATGCCTATACCTGCTATTATCAGCATACATACCGCGAGGGATATGTATACCCCTCTGCTCATATTTTTAAATTTGTTTCTTTCCATACTGCAACCTCTCTTATTTGATTTCACCATTATTTTTGACAAGTGCGTAAATATTATTCATTATTTTTTAAAATTGCAAGCTTTGTGTTTTTATAATAATGAAAGAGTATTTCAAAATAGCTCCAGCCGCGCTCCGCAAGTATTCCCGCACCGCTTTGGCTGAGTCCCACTCCGTGACCGTAGCCGTAGGTCTTGAACACGTAATCCTCACCGTCCGCGCTCACCTCAAAGCTTGCGCTTGAAAGCCCGAACAGTGAACGTATATCAGACGAGGCAAAGGTCTTGTCCCCTACTCTTAGCCCTACACACCTCGACTCATCCCACACAGCCTCAACCTCCCCCGAGGCTTCAAGAGCCGACTGTAAAGCCTGCTTTGATATCCTCTTTTCCTGAACGCGCGTTGCTCCCTCATCCTCAAAGGGCACTGAAACGCTTACAAGATACGCTCTGTCTCCTCCGAACACCTCAGACGACGGACGTGTGTACAAATAGCTTGAGGCGTGATATACCGCAAGAATCGGCGCTCCGTCATACAAAAGTATTTCACCCTCGGTGGATTTAGTTGCAGAGAGCATTTTTTCATAGACCTCACGGGCGCTTTTCTCTCCCCATAAATTGCAGGCATCTTCAAAAGTATAAAACGCCTGACAGTGAGAGGGGCGTGTGCAGATATGACCCGAGGCTTCAAGCTTATATACCGTATAGGTTCTGACGGCGACCGCAGCCGCCTTCAACGCCTCCTCGGAATACCACGACGGCATTTCTGCAAGCAAAACTCCCGCAACGTACTCCTCAAGCCCCATTTTCATTTTCTCTCCGTTTTCAAGGATAAGCTCAACCGCTATTTCATCGGTTCTGTATTCTTCCCTTTCAACCGCTATCTCCACCTCCTCAAGCGGTGAGCTCTCGGCATAAGCCTCAACTATTTCAAGTGCTTCAAGCCCTTGTGTATTAAGACTTGTGCGCCCCTCATAAGAGAACAGACCCGTTATTACGCTTGCGCCAAGCAGCAACGTATACAGAATTGCATGAGAAAATGCACTCATTTCTTCTCCTTTTACAAATTAGTATTTGACTTTTCCGTGTGTTTTGGTATAATATAGATATTCACCAAAAACAAGTCTTGACAGAAAGGTGTCCCATTTATGCAAAACGATTATACAAAAATCAAAAACGTATCTCTTGCGGTAATTCTTACCGCAACGCTTCTCGTTCTTTTAAGAAGCCTTTTGCTTATCCTCGGCTTTGATTTTGAGGATGCATTCTTCAAAAACGATGCTCTCGCGTATTCGCTTTACGCACTCTTCATCCTCGGCACCGTACTGTCTTACTTTTTCGGAAAGGGAATCAAGACGGACTTTTCTTCGGTTGAGAAAAGTCGCGCCCGCGAAATCGTGCTCTCTCTTGCAACCGCAGTATTTTTACTTCTCACGGCACTTTACGTTATAAAGCTCTCGGAGTTTTCTGCAACCGACGTCAAAAACCCTCTTAAATCGGTAAGCTATTCCATATGTCTTCCCACCGCGGTTTTATCCGCAGTATATTATTTACTCAGACTCTTCACAAAAAAGCGTGGCACGGCAATTTCACTTCTTGCGCTCTCTCCCGTTATATTCTTATCATCACTCCTTCTTGAGCGCTTTGCAACCGTATCCGCAAGCGCCTCCTCCCTTTCACATTTTCCTGACGTTATGTCGCTTTTGGTTCTCGCCTTCTATATGCTCGGCGAGGGTAAGAGCTTTATACCCGACGGTACGAAGAAGAGCCGTTTACCCTCACTTTTCGCAGTTTTCACAGCGCTCACCTTCTCGGCAATACCAGACCTTATCACGCTCGCGCTTCCGTCAAACATTCTCTATTTTGAGGATGCTTGCTACCTTTTATTGAAGCTTGTGTTTATTGCCTACGTTATAATTGAAGCGCTTCTTTTCTCAAAAAGCCTTAAGGAGATTGAAAAATGAAAATACTGATGACTCTTATGGGTCTTGAAATCGGCGGTGCGGAAACGCACGTCGTCGAGCTTTCAAAGGCTCTTAAGAAAATGGGACACGATATAACCGTTGCATCAAACGGCGGTGTTTACGTACCCGAGCTTGAAAATTTCGGAATAAAACACGTAAAGCTCCCTCTTCACAGCAAGGCACCTCAGTGCGTTTTAAAAAGCTACAACGGACTTAAAAGGCTTTGCAGACGAGAAAGCTTCGATATAGTACATGCTCACGCAAGAATACCCGCCTTCATTTGCGGTCTGCTTGCACGTCGCTTCGACTTCCGTTTCGTTACCAGCGCTCACTGGGTGTTCAAGATAACTCCCCTCTGGAAGCGTATTGCAAACTGGGGCGAGAGAACGATTGCGGTATCCGACGATATAAAGCAATATCTTATTGATAATTACGGGCTTTATCCCGACAACATTTCGGTAACGATAAACGGTATTGACTCGGAAAAATTCTCAAGGAACACCGACACTTCATCCGTTGAAGAGGAGTTTGGCATCTCCCGTGACGATTACAACATCGTTTACATAAGCCGTATCGACGAGGACAGAAGCGCGGTTGCATATCTCGTAGCAAGCGCAATGCCCGACCTTTTGAAGATAAATCCGAGGGCAAGGCTTATAATCGTCGGAGGCGGTAACGACCTCGAAAGACTCACCGCTCACGTCAACGAAATAAACTCCTCAATCGGCGAGGGCGTTATCAAATTGACGGGAGCCCGCATTGATATCAACAAGTTTGTTGCGCTTTCCGACGCCTTCGTCGGAGTATCACGCTCGGCACTTGAGGCAATGGCGGCAGGAGTACCCGTCGTTATTGCAGGTAATGAGGGCTATATCGGTATATTCGGTGAGGATAAATTCAAGATTTCCTACGATACGAACTATTGCTGTCGAGGCTGTATAATGCCGACGGTTGAGCTTATCCGCTCCGACCTTGAAAGAATTATGACGGCAAGTGAGGAGGAAATTCAAAGGATTTCCGACTACAACAAATCCACCATTGAGAATTACTATTCTGCGCGCCGTATGGCTCAGGATTATCTCAATATGTACAAGCTTCTCACACCATACCGTCATTACCGTCATCCCGAGGTGCTTATCAGCGGATACTACGGCTTCAGAAACGTAGGAGACGACGCTCTGCTTCAGATAATAATTGAGAGCATAAAGGACATCCGTCCCGACACACGCATAACCGTTCTTTCATCAAACCCCAAGGAGACCCGTAAGAGATATCTGGTAAACTCGGTCAACCGCTACAATCCGATTGCGGTCATCAATGAAATGAGACACACCAAGCTGTTTATCAGCGGCGGCGGAAGTCTTCTTCAGGACGAAACGAGCACCAAATCACTCGTCTATTACGTATCCCTTATAAACCTTGCAAAGAGACTTCACAAGAGGGTTATGATATGGGCAAACGGCTTCGGTCCGATAAGTGAGGCAAACACCGAGCTTGCGCTTGACGCACTCCGTGACGTTGACGCGATAACCCTTCGCGAGCCTAATTCCGCAAAGCTTCTCTTTGAGCTTGCACCCGAAATAAAGGCTGACGTTACGGCTGACCCTGCCTTCTGTATTGAAGGGGCGGAGGAGCGTTGGGTCAAAAAGCTTTGCGACCGTTACGGAATTGAGCAGGGACGAGACTACTTTGCAGTATCTCTCCGCGACTGGAAGGATACAACTCCCGACCTCGAAAAGAATATTGCGGACACCTGCCGTTTTATAATGGACAAGTATTCGATAACTCCCGTATTCGTTGCAATGCAGAACTCACGCGACCTCGAAATATCCTTAAAGATACGCTCGCTTCTCGGAGTAGAAGCACCGCTCGTTGTTGACGCTACCGCAAAGGAGCTTGTAACCCTTATGCAGAATATGAGATTCGTAATCGGTATGAGGCTACACTTCCTAATATTCTCGGCAAACGCATACACCCCCGCTATCGGTCTTTCCTATGACCCGAAGATTGACTCACTGCTTGAGTACATAGGTCTCGACTGCACGCTTTCGGTAAAGAATTTCACGTCAGATGCACTTATTGAAAAGTGCGAGGAGATAATCGCAAAGCGTGAAGAAATATCCGAAAAGCTCAAGGAGCAGAAGGCGACCCTTTCGGAAATGGCAAGGAAGGATGCGCAGACGGCGGTTAACCTTTTAAAATAACAAATAAAGGGTACAGAGACCTCTCTGTACTCTTTTTTGTAACAAAAGCGGAGACCTTTTCATAATATACAGTAAAACATATGAAAAGGTGTGATAATTATTTCTTGCGTTTATTTAAGCCCGTCAACTCAGCAATTCAACGAATACGTAAACGGAGGCAACGAGGAATACTATATGAATCTCATTGCCGACAAAATGGAGGTATATCTGAAGGAGGCAGGCATCTGCTTTTACCGAAACGATCCCTTGATGGACGTCAACGCCGTGGTGATAGACTCTAATTTAAAGGCACCCGTTCTGCATTTTGCCATTCATTCAAACGCCGCTCCCGAGTCACTTTCGGGAAGGCTTATGGGCACGGACGTCTATTACTTCCCGTCAAGCGTTCGGGGACGGCTTCTTGCGGAAATCGTTGCGGACAATTTCAAATCAATCTACCCGTATCCAGACAAGGTAAAGACCCGTACTGCAACGAATCTTGCAGAGCTTAGAAGAACGACGGCACCGTCGGTGCTCGTCGAGGTGGCGTATCACGACAACGAGGAGGATGCAACCTGGATAAAGCACAACATCGACAGAATCGCCCGAAACTTTACAGACTCAATCATAGAATATCTGAACGCCGAGGGAGACACCGACGACGGCATTCCCGCTCAGGTGGTTACCATGGGCTCAAGACTCAATATGCGCTCGTCTCCTTCCATTACCTCCCCTATCATAAGAAAAATCCCCAACGGCTCAAGCGTTACCGTGCTTGAGCGTCAGGGAAACTGGTACAAGATAGTATACGGCGGTCAGAGAGGATACGTTGCCAAAAGATACCTCGCATTTTTATAAAATGCTGACACGATAAACATAAAATCGGAATGAGCTTTTTACACTCATTCCGATTTTCTCATTATTTATCGGGCGTGACGTAAGCCGTCCAATAGGTCGTATAAGTAACGTACCCGGGCTTTGAGCCACCTGGCTTTTTGACGTAGCGTATCTGGGTATAGTCCACCGCAACGTTATCACCCTCGGCTGACGAATGCTTTGCGGCAAGCTCGCAGGCAAAGGTGAAGTCCTCCGCAGGAGGCTCCTCGCGGTTACCGACGCACATAAGCACGTGACTTCCCGCATAATTCTTGACGTGAAACCACCAATCCGACCTCTCGGCAAGCTTCGTGGTAATGTAATCGTTTTGAAGGTTGTTTCTTCCGACAAGCACCTCATAGCCCGACGGAGAGGTGAAGCTCATAGGCTTGACGGAAGGCTTTTTATCCGCCATTCTGAGCCTTCTTGCATCCTTTTTTATATATCCCCAAAGAGAAAGCTCCTCGCGTATTTCGGCAAGGTCCTTCTCGGTCTCGGCACGCGACAGCGCATCAAAGACTGTGTCTATATACGCAAGCTCTGTCTCGGCAAGCTCCATCTGATGACGAAGCTCGTTCTGTGCGCTCTTCTTTCGGTTGTACTTCTTGTAATAGCGCTGGGCATTCTGTGAAGGAGAAAGCTTTTCGTCAAGCTCGACCCTCACCGTCTCATAAGGCTCCTTGGAATAGTCGGTTGCCTCAACGAAGGTATCTCCCCTCTTTATTCGGTACATTTCCTGAGAAATGAGGTCGCCGTAAAGACGGCAAAGCTCCATATCCGAGGTGTCGGAAAGCTCGCCCTTCTGTATTTCAAGCTTACGCTCAAGACGACTTTTTGCATTACTCAGCACTCTCGAAATATCCTGAGAGCGCTGTCTTAAACGGTCGCTCTTGTCACGGAGTGAGAAGAAGCCGTCAATGAGTGAGGAAACGGTTTCAAGCCCCTTACGGACGACTCTGTCACCGTACTGCATAACGGGATAAACCGAATACTCAAACGCAGTATCCTTCCCTTCCTCAAAGAGAAGCGTCGGACAAAAATCTCCGCTATTGAGAGCATTCATATACCGCTCAAGCTCCTCCCAGAGTCTGTCCCTTGAAACAGAGCCGAGAGGCACGCTTACCTCACCGCTTGCCCTATAAACAAGCTCACGGGCAACCAGAGGTGATATACCCGAAAACGCACCGACAACAGACTTATCTGCAAGAGCGGACGGGTCATAGAGCGACAGACCTGCGTCGAAGCTCTCACGGGTGAGAGTAGTCGGGTCAAGCTTATCCTGTGACGGAGGAAGCTCGTATTTTATTCCGGGGATAATACGGCGAGTCAGGTCAGAGGTCACGTCTACGGTACGAATAGCACCGAGAATCCTCATATCCGCATCGCAGAAAATAATGTTTGAATGTTTACCCATAATCTCGGCAATAAGATACTTTTTCGAGGCAAAGCCCATTTCGTCTCTCGTGTCAAACTCAAGAGAGCAGGCACGCTCAAAGCCGAGCTGAGAAATTCTCACAAGCCTTGCGCCCGTAAGCCTTTTGCGAAGAAGCATACAAAGAGTGGGAGGCGTGGAGGGATTCTCCTTCTGCACCTCGCTTATCAGCACTCTTGCGGTATTCGGGCTTGCCGAAAGCACGAAGCGGTGGGTCTCGTTATAGGTCCTGAGCATTAAGTGTATCTCGTCACGGTCCGGCATATAAATTTTTTCAACCTTACTGCCTCCGCGTCCGTTATCCTCGCCCAGTATAAGATTTGTTTCGTGTACTACGGCACGAAGCATACCAGCATCAAAAGCCATTTAGTTCTCCTTAACAACAAGCACTCTCGGGTCACTGCCACGGAATTTTACAAGCTTATCCGTATCAAGTCCCGCCTTCTCAAGAAAGCTCGGAAAAGCGTTTATAAATATTTTTTCGGTGCCGTAATGTCCTGCATCAACAACCGTCATTCCCGAGTTCATCGCTTCAAGAGCAATGCTGTGAGAAAGGTCACCCGTAACAATAGCGTCAGCACCGCTATGAAACGCAGGAAAAACGAAATCCTTACCGCCTCCGCCAAGCACTGCAAGACGGGAAACGGTATTGCTTCCGTTATAAAGCACGACGTCGGCAGACAGACACTCGGAAACGTAGGATGCAAGCTCCTCGGGAGACATAGTGTCGGGAAGGTCACCCACTCTTGCCATAACGTCAAGCTCCACGGCGTTTTCTATTCCGAGAGCCTCGGCAAGCGCATCGTTCATTCCGCCCTTCACACTGTCAAAGCGTGTGTGATAGCTTATAACCGAAATACCCGAGCGAATAAGGTCAACTATCATACGGGACTTCAAGTCCTCTGCAATGCTCGCAAGAGGCTTGAAGATAAAGGGGTGATGGCTTACGATAAGGTTGGCATTCTGCGCCTTTGCATACTCGATGCAATCAGGAGTTACGTCAAGAGTTACAACCGCGCGACTTATCTCTCGCTCCTTGTCGGTGACCAGCATCATACCGTCGTTATCCCATTCCTCGCTCAATTCACGGGGAATGAGAGCGTCAAGATTTTTTACAAGCTCAATAATCTTCATATTAATTCCTTTCAAGGCTTGAGAGTATTGCAGAAAGACCGCGGTAAAGCTCAGTCTCGGCATCGCAGGATATTCCCGCACGGCTCTTACCTTGTATTTTATTATTCAAATCATACAGACGAAGCTTGATTTCGCAAGAGAGTGCGTAAGCCCCGTCATTGTCAAGACCAACTCTGTGACACTCCTTGCCTATCTCGGCATCAAGCGTGGTATACTCGGTACTCTCACCCGTATAATGCACCGACAACACGGTATAAAAGTGTCCTGAGTCCTCAAGGTATTTTTCACAGGTGATACGGTAGCCGTTATCCCACAGCCAGCGTCGAAGCTCGGGAGTCTTGGTCATAGGCTGAAGCACCATATGAAAGCCTTTTTTACGGGTAAATTCCGCTTTTCTGACGATTTCGGCAATAAGCTCACCGCCCATTCCCGCAATGACAAGCTCCTCTGCCCTATCCTCAAGACCGACAGCGCCGTCGGTAAGACGAAGCTCGATTTTCAAGGACAGTCCCTCACGCTCTATATTGGCTCTCGCCTTTTCAAGCGGTTGGGGATTTATATCCGAGGCAATAGCCGAAGGGGCTTTGCCACATTTTACAAGCTCAATCGGGAGGTAGCCGTGGTCGGTGCCGATATCGGCAACGCAGACACCTCCCTCAACAAGCAAGAAGGCGGCATAAAGCCGCCTTGAAAGTCTTGCTTCAGGCATCTTTTTCAGCAAGATACTCGTTGATCTTCTCAACAAGCTCGTCGGCGTCAGTACCGTGAACGGCACAAGCCTCCTCAATGCTCTCTCCGCGAGCAGAGGGACAGCCGAGGCAATGCATTCCTATTTCAAGGAAAAACTTGCCCGTCTCTCTGTCAAAGTCGAGAATGTCTCCGATGATCGTTTTACGTGTTACCTGTTCCATTGTCTTATATCTCCTTATTTTTAATATTAAAAACGTATTTTTTTACAAGCCTTATACCGAAGGATAAAAGGCAGGGCAAGAGTCCCGATACTACGGCTATGATAACCTGACTCGTCAAAGGACGAGCCATACCGAGAGCGCTTGATATTGGTGTAAGCGTTATAAGCATACTCACCGCAGCAACTATGGGGGCGGCTATGAGTAACAGCTTATTCTTGAAAATTCTTATGGAGAAGGTGGAATCGCTTGAAACCGAAAACGCCATAAATACGGCAGTCGCGGTAAGCGTGAGAAGGGCTATTCCACGGCATTCTCCGACGCTCATTCCCGAAAGGAATGCAAGTCTTGACAACAGCGCCGTCATAAGACCCGAGGTAAGTCCGCAGACGAGCGGAAGGGTTATGAGGTTCTGAAAATTTATATTGACGTTTTCCTCACCGAAATCCGAGTTAAGCTCGGTGCCTCTCACTCTCTCGTTTGAAAGAGAGAAGGTCAAGGGCAAGAAGACGAACACGGAATACAGAATTATCTGTATCGGCGTAAATCTTATTTCGGGCAAAAATATCAAAAACATAAACGAGGTTGCGGCAAGAGTGAACTGACTGTACATAAGAAACTCAAGCATATGCCGTATATTACGGTATACGCAACGGGCGTACTTTATACACTCAAGTACCGTTTCAATTCCGCCTGTCAGAACGACGTCGGAATTTCTGACTACCGCATCGTCACGCACCTTGTCAAGACAGAAGGAAACGTCAGCCTCAAGCTGAAGCGGTATGTCCTCAATATCCGAGGCGGTGGTCGCAACGATGTCTCCGTCGGATTTTCTGTACTGTACAATTTTTCCCTTCTTCTCACCGTCGAAGGATAAAAAGACCTTATATTTCTTTATGTCCGCGCGAAAGAGTCCCTCGTCAAGCTTATCAAACTCGAAGGTATCGACCGCCTTGTCATCTCCCTTGACTATTGCAAGGCTATCGGCAAAGCCGACGGCGGTTGCCCGTGACTCGTTGGTCATAAGAAGGATGTCAATTCCCGAGTGCTCACAGCGGTTGACAGCTCTTGCAGCCTCGGAAATAATGGCTGTATGAAGACCGATAAAGCCCATAAACACAGAGCCTCTCGGATTCTCGATCTGTCCCATTCCCTCGTGATAGGATATCTCCTTTATACACACTCCGACAACTCCCTCGTTATCAGCGGCGACCAGACTTATATCTCCGAAGAGAGTACGCTTTTCGTAATCGTAAAAGCTACGGTCAACACCGCCCACGCGAATTTGCGAGCAAGCGGAAAGTATCCTTTCGGGAGTGCCGAGGCAGACGAGATAGAATTTAGCGTTTGAGAAAACGATTACTCTGCTCATTCCGTTTCGCTCGGCATAAGGAAGCTTTTCAAGGAGCAGATGCTTTTCGTACATTACTTCTTGAGGCATACCGAGACGCTTTGCGGTATCAAGGAGTGCTGACTCAATGCTTACGCCGTTGTAATAAAGTCCCTCGCCCTCAGCATTACCGACACAGGCAATACAAGCGTATTCAAAGAGCTGTCTCACGTCATCGTCCGAGGCGTTCTTAAAGCGCTTACGCTCGTTGCCCACAACAACCGTATGAGGCTTGGGAGTTGAGGCTCTGAAATACTTGCTTGAGTCAACGGCGATACAGTTAATGTCGCACATACGGTCGATTGCCGAAAGGTTTTTAACTGCCGCGCCGTTTTTCAAAAGGCTTGAGGTCGCCTTGGCAAGAGTGATTTCCGACAGGGTATGTATCAGGTCGGGAAGCACCGCAACAGACAGAGTTGTTGCAAGGTGAAGGAGTGAAAAAAGCTCCTCTCCCTTGACAATACCTACGATTACCGTAACCGTACAGACGATGATCCATACAAGAGAAATACGCTCGGAAACGTTGACCGCCTTTTCATAGATTTTAGGACGGTTATCCTGCCTTACACGGCGGACAAGCTTATTCTTTTTATCAAAAATACTGTCGCCTACGTTGCAGACGAGCGCCTTTGCCTCACCCGAGCTTACCACCGAGCCTGCAAAGAGAATGCATTCGTAATAGGGACAGCCCTTGGTGGATAAAACGTCCTCCTGGGTAAGCTTTACGACGGGAGAGGCGTTACCCGTGAGCTGAACCTCCAGCACTCTCAAGGTCCTTTGAGCTATAACGAGAGCGTCACAGGGAACGACGTCGCCCTCTCGAATGAGAATAATATCACCTGGCACAAGCTCGGAATAGTCAACCGTACACTCTTCGCCGTCCCGTATGACTCGGCAGGAGGAACGGCGGTACTTGTGAATCTTCTTTTCTACTCTTCTGAAATAAGAGGAGGCAAAAAGCTTCACTGCAAAGTAGGAAAGCAGAACGAGAAGCACGCATATTCCGACACCCTTATCCCCTCTTGAATCAATGGCAAAGAAGGAAAGAAGCAGGAAGAGAATAAGCATAGCATCACCGAAAACGTTGCGAAACGCCTTTAAAAAGGCAAGCCTCGTCTTTTTAGTCTCGGGTGCAAATTCCCGTCTGTTAAGCTGTATCTGTCTCTCGTTCAAACCATCGGTTGGGCTTGTACGGAGGATATCGTACAGCTTATCGGCGTTTATTTCAAGTAAATTCATTACTTACAGTCTACCCTCAATTCCTCTCCGTCCAGCGTTACGCTGACGCTTGACAGACCCTTTTCATAATTGGCAATAATCGCCTCGGCAATCTTATCCTCGATATGAGACTGAATATAACGGGCAAGATTTCTTGCGCCGTACTTCTCCGAGAAGGATTTTTCGGCAATAAATTCAACAGCCTCGGGAGTGATATCAAGGCGTATTTCTTTAGCAAAAAGCACTCGCGCAAGCTCCTCGATTCGAAGGGAGGCAATTCTCTTCATCTGCTCTCTGCCGAGTCTGTTGAAGGTAATGACCTCGTCAACTCGGTTGAGAAACTCGGGACGTAAAAATTCCGAGAGCGCCTTGTGAGTACGCTCACTGTCCATTACCGAGGTGGTTGCAAGGAAGCCTGTCGTATTGGTGGAAAGCGTTGCACCTGCGTTGGTGGTCATAATAAGCACGGTGTTTTCAAAGTTCACCTGCTTGCCGTGAGCATCGCTTATCACACCGTCGTCGAGTATCTGCAAAAGAATATTCAAAACGTCGGGATGAGCCTTTTCAATCTCGTCAAACAGCACTACCGAATAGGGCTTACGTCGAATCTTCTCGGTAAGCTGACCTGCATCGTCATATCCGACGTAGCCTGGAGGTGAGCCGATAATTCTTGACACCGAATGCTTCTCCATAAACTCGGACATATCAAGTCTTATAAGAGCCTCGGGAGAATCAAAGAGTATATTGGCAAGCGTCTTTACAAGCTCGGTCTTGCCGACGCCCGTAGGTCCTGCAAAGATAAAGGAAACCGGACGTCTCTTATAGGATATACCGACTCTCGAACGCTTGATGGCACGGGCAACCGCATCAACCGCGGTATCCTGACCTATAATACGCTCACGCAGACGGTCTGCAAGAGTCTCAAGCTTTTTAAAATCGTTTTCGGCAATACTGCCTGCGGGAATACCCGTCCATACCTCGATAACACGCGCAAGGTCCTCCTCGGTGAGACGGATGCTCTGTCTCTCAAGGGTGAGTGTGTCGTACTCGTTGCGGTTCTTTATCTCCTGCACCTTGACGTCGGCAATTTTTGAATAGACCTCCTCGGTTGGATCGGGAAGGGCTTCAAGCGCCTCTCTCTGCTCACGGAGCTTATCCAGTCCCACCTGAAGCTCGGATATGCGGTTGATAACGGGGCTTTCAAGCGCCTTTCTCGCGCAAGCCTCGTCAAGCAGGTCTATCGCCTTATCGGGAAGAAATCGGTCGGTGATATATCTTTCGGAAAGCTGAACTGTACGCTCAAGTATCTCAAGAGGAATTGACAGACCGTGAAACTCCTCGTAATACTTCTTGATGCCCTCAAGCACCTTTACCGTGTCTGCAATAGACGGCTCGTTTACCATAACGGGCTGAAAGCGTCTTTCAAGGGCTGCGTCCTTCTCAATGTACTTGCGGTACTCGGAAAGAGTCGTAGCGCCTATCATTTGTATCTCGCCTCTTGACAGAGCGGGCTTCAGGATATTGGCGGCGTTCATTCCGCCCTCTGCATCACCGGCGCCGACGATGGTGTGTACCTCGTCGATAACGAGAATTATATTACCCAGAGCCTTAACCTCGTCGATAAGCCCTCTCATACGGTTTTCAAACTGACCTCTGAACTGAGTGCCTGCAACGAGAGTGGTCATATCGAGAAGATACACCTCGCGTCCGCGAAGCTTGAAGGGTACGTTGCCGTCGGCAATACGCTGAGCAAGAGCCTCGGCAAGTGCCGTCTTACCGACACCCGGCTCACCTATGAGGCAGGGGTTATTCTTCTGTCTGCGACAGAGTATCTGTATTACTCGGTCAAGCTCCTTTTCGCGACCGACGATACGGTCAAGCTTGCCCTCCTTAGCGCGAGAGGTGATATCTATACAAAACTGAGACAGGAACTTCTTCTCCTTTTCACGAGGCTTTGAGTCCTTGCCCTTTTTAGTCTTTTTATCCCCCTTGTCTCCGTCGGCTGACGAGAAGAGCTGACTTAAATCCATAGCGGGAGCTCCCGTTGCATCGGGACCGTCGTCAGTGGGAACGAGAGCGTCTATATCGCCCTCCCCCATCTCTGCCATAAGGTCCTGCATATTATTCATCATTGCATCAAGGTCCTCCTCACTGAGTCCCGTCTGCTTGATTATCTGCTCAATCGGACCGACGTTAAGCTCACGGGCGCACTGGAGACAGAGCCCCGTGGGCTTGCTTTCATTGTTTTCAACCTTGGTAATAAAAACTACCGCAGGACGTTTTTACAGCGTGAACAAATCTGGAACATAATTAACCTTTCTGATATGAATTACTGATTTTCCGAATTGCTTCGGGTGTTTGAACGGTATATTTTAACGTAATACATCGAGAGTGCAAAAAGCATTGCGGCTATCATCAAAAGAGAGAGCACCGTTCTTGCGACAACGTCGAGCCCCTCAAAGAGCATAAGCACTACGACGATGGCGTAAAACAGCACGACCGCACCCTTTCCGTACCAGCCCGACTGAGCGTATGTATGGAATTTTTTTATAAGACGGGTTGCGCCGAGCACCATTAAAAGCTCCTTGCCGATGAGTATTCCGCTTATCCACCAAGGGACGATTTTATCAATCGACAGACAGATAAGTACGGTGGACTGCATACACTTGTCGGCAACGGGGTCGAGTATTCTGCCGAGATTCGTGGTCCATCCGTTGTGACGGGCAAGATAGCCGTCAAGCACGTCGGAGGCACCTGCAACGAGGAAGGTGACAACCGCACGCGAAACGCTTCTCTGTCCGAAATAGAAATAAACGAACAGAGGTATCAGGCATAGCCTGAACACAGAAATATAATTTGGAATATATGCCTTTTTCATAGTTTTCTCCGTTTACAGAATGCTTGAAAGGAAGGTAGGAGCGACAGAGCTTATAAAGCTGTATATCGGTCCTCCCTCACCGAGAGACGAAACGAGTGCGTTATCGGCAAAATAAGGAACGACGATTCGAATAAGCGCGGTTACGATAAACGCCCAGAACACACCGATAACCAAGCCGAGTACACCGCCGAGAAGTCGGTTTGTCCCCTTGAGTATCGGAAGCTTGACGACAAGACCGAGGATAGCACCCACGATGGCTATAACGATAAGCGTGCCGACGAACAGCAAAACGAAAGCAAGCACCGAGGAAAGCGCGTTTACGCAGGGCTCGGCAATGTACTCACCTACCGCCTCGTTTACGCTTCCGTCACCGTTGCGGAAAAGCTCGTTTATACTTTCAATATCAATTCCCATCTTTTCGAGAAACTGCACGAAGCCCGAATGCTCGGCGTCAAGCAGAGGGGTCATATCGGTGGTATCGAGATTACCCGTTCCGAGAAATTCGGCAAGCTTCTTTTCAATAGCCTCTCTTGCCCTCTCCATAAAGAACTGATCCTTGAGCCATTCACCGAGACGGGAGGAGAACATCCATGCAACCGCAAACGCTGCAATATTCTTAAAACCCGTTATAAGAGTTTTTACAAAGCCCTTTTTAAAGCCTGCAACGGCAAAGCCGACGATGAGAAGTAAAAGAACGAGATCAACAAGAAAATTCATAAACACATTCTCCTTTTTATTCCACACTTACAACGTAAGCGTTGTTATCGTATATTAAAACAGCCTTTGAATCACCGAGAGCAAAAGCCTTTTCGTAGCTTCTGTCGGTAGTATGGATAACGGGCTCGCGCTTGTCGGTGCTTATGCTGATAAGCTTCTGCGTACCGAGTATCACGACGTCCGACTCCGAAACCGAAAGGTCGCGCACGTCGGTGTCGATAACGGTATCCATTGAAGTATTGCCCGTTTGGTCAAGAATTATAAGACGGTGCTCGGTGCCTATGGAGTTCTCGTTGAGAACAAGCGCCGACCATTCACCCTCGGTCTCAAAAAGTCTGAGACTCTCGGAGGAGAAGCGGGTCTCGGAGAGCACCTTGCCCGTAAGGTCAACGACTCTTACCGCCTTATCTGTCAGGACGGCAATGTTACCGTTGCTGAAAAAGTCGGTCTTTAAAATAAGCTCGGAGGCAATTTCGAGGTTAGAGAATACCTCCTCCGCGCCTGCCTTGAGAACGACGAGGCTTGAAAGAAAATCTCCGTTTTCGTTATTCCGAACACAGCCTACCGAGTAGAAGGTATCACGGCTTGAAAAAATATCAGCCGAAACGATATACTTATCGGGAGTAAACCAGTTCATCTTGTTTTCAAGCTCGGAATTATATACCTTGAGCACCGAGCGATAGCCCTTTTCAGCGGTGACTATAAGCACCTCGGAATTGTCACCGATTACGACGTCCCAGATAGCGTAGGGTGTCGTTTCCTCATAAATTTTTGAAAAGGAATTGTAGAGGGCGTAATAATTATCTCCCATATCAAATACGGCAAAATATTTTTTACCCGTGGAAACGGTGGGAGAAGCAAGGGAGACGGTGTCGGATATTCCCTTCTTTGCCGACATATCGTAGGTTGACACCTCGTCCTTATCCACGACCACAAGGTCAGAGCGGAAAAGAGTGGTGATTGCCGATGAATCCGCCTCAAACGGAATGACCTGCGCATCAGCCGAGCCGATTTCGGCAGGAGAGATATCAACGTATTTCAAAAGATATCTTATATTTTCAATCGTGATATCCTCGCGGTAGCCCAAAAAGAAAAACAGTAAAACGAGTATTAAAATCGCAAGGGTCGTAAATTTTAATTTTTTTAAAACGGATGCTTTTCTGTCGTATCCGTTGAGATTCTTTTCGTCACTTGCCTGCATAAAAGCATCCTCCGTAATTAATAGTTTACTCTGTAAAGATAGAGTCCCGAGGCGGGCGCGGTAACTCCTGCCGCCGCTCTGTCCTCAGCCTTGATTATATCGGCAACGCCCACATCAAGTCTGCCTCGGCAGACGTCAACGAGCGTACCCGTCATTATTCTGACCATATTGTAAAGAAATCCGTTTGCACAAACCGAAAACACAAGGCTTTTGCCGTCGCGGATAACCTCGGACTTATAAACGCATCTCGTCGTATCGACGATTTTAGAGCCTGCCGCCATAAAGGAGGTAAAACGATGCTCACCGAGAAGCTCCGCGGCGCTCTCGTTCATTTTCACCGCATCAAGCGGATAAGGATAATGCCACACGCGAGAGTTCAAAAACGGGTCGTGGATTTCCGAATTGTGTATAATATAATGATATTCCTTTGACACGGCGCTGTAACGCGCGTGAAAGGAGTCAGGCGCCTTTACGCAGTCGAGCACGGCAATATGCGTATCGAGATTGTGATTGAGTGCCGAGAGAAGAGACGACTCGGGCAAGCTCTTTTCACTTTCGATATGACACACGAAGCCGAGCGCGTGTACTCCGCTGTCTGTACGGCTTGAGCCTGTCACGGTCGCGGTGTCACCGAGAATTATACGCACACAGCGTGTAAGCTCGGCTTGTACCGTCGGAGCGTTATTCTGCACCTGCCAGCCCGAAAAGGCAGAGCCGTCGAACGAAAGAGTAAGCTTATACTTCATATCATCTCACCGATATCGAGGTTGGCATAGTGTTGAGGAAGAAAAGCACTGCGGCAAAAATCAGAAAAACGGCTATCGAAAGATAATCAATTCCTCCCATTTTCAAGACCTTCATACGCGTTCTTCCATCGTCTCCGCGGTAGCAACGGCATTCCATAGCGCAGGCAAGCTCGTCTGCTCTGCGGAAGGCTGAAATAAACAAAGGTATGAGAATAGGCACGAACGCCTTCACCTTGTCGATGAGGCTGCCCTTATCAAGAGAAGCGCCTCTCGCCTTCTGAGCGTTGATTATCTTATCAGTCTCCTCAAGAAGAGTGGGTATAAAGCGAAGCGCTATCGTCATCATCATTGCAAACTCATGCACGGGTACCTTTATCACCTTGAGAGGCTTGAGAAGTCTTTCAAGCGCATCGGTGAGCGCTATGGGAGAGGTGGTGTAGGTTAAGAGAATACTCGTTCCCGTAACGAGAGAGACTATTCTCAGAACCATAAACAGTGCGTTCACAAGACCCTCTCGCCAGACCTTAATAAAGCCGAGTGCAAGAATCGGGTCACCCTCTCCCTTCGTCCAGAAGAGGTTGATGATTGCGGTAAAGAGCATCAGTATCAGTATCGGACGGATAGCCTTCAATACTACCCTTACCGATATTTGCGAAAGAAGGACAAGCGATATCACGCCAAGAACAAGAAAAGAAAAGGCAAAAATATTCTTGGCGGAAAATATCAGCACCACAAGCAATACGACGAGCACAAGCTTGACTCTCGGGTCAAGTCGGTGTATCGGAGAGCTTCCGGGAAAAAATTGTCCCAAAGTAATATCCTTAAGCATTAGTATTTCCTTTCAGTAATGACAGCATTTCACGGTAGCCGTCCTCGACGGTATAAACACCGTCTCTTATATTGACTCCGTCAGCGCGGAGACGGTCAAAGACTCGGGTTATCTGCGGAAGAGTAAGTCCCGACTCCTCGATGAGAGCGGACTGTCGGAACACCTCGTCAACAGTGCCCGAAACGAGCACCGTACCGTGTGACATAACGACAAGCTCGTCGGAATATAGAGCCATATCCTCCATACTGTGAGAAATAAGGATAACGGTATTACCCTTCTCCTCGCGGTAACGCCTGATACCCGACAGTATCTCGTCTCTTCCTCTCGGGTCAAGACCTGCGGCAGGCTCGTCAAGAACGATGACCTCGGGCTCCATTGCCATAACGCCTGCAATTGCCGCACGGCGCTTCTGTCCTCCCGAAAGCTCAAAGGGTGAGCGTTCGAGAAGCTCCTCGTCAAGTCCCGCAAAGCGTGCGGACTCTATAACGCGTCTTTTGATCTCTGCCTCGTCAAGTCCCATATTTGTCGGACCGAAGGCTATATCGCGAAAAACGGTCTCCTCAAAAAGCTGGTATTCGGGGTACTGAAAAACAAGACCCACACGGAAGCGTACGTCGGAAAGCTTGACCGACGGGTCGAAAATATCACAGCCGTCAAGAAGCACCTTGCCAGAGGCAGGCTTCAAAAGTCCGTTGAGAAGCTGAGCCACCGTGGATTTACCCGAGCCCGTGTGACCGATAATTCCCGTTATCTTACCCTCTGTAAAATCAATATTAACGTCGTGCAGTGCCTCCTTCTCAAAGGGAGTGGAGGGGCTGTAAACGTAGGAAACGTTTTCAAGAGTTAGTATACCCAATGCTTATACCTCGTCATTTTTTCAAAAGTGCTGAAAGCTCACCGTAAGCTTCATCCTCAAAAAGAAGGTCACGGCGTATACCGTAGCCGTCCTCTGCAAGAAGATGCGCAAGGTGAGTCACCTGCGGTACGTCAAGACCGAGCGAGCGGAGTGTCTCAACCTGAGAAAAGACCTTGGCGGGAGTATCGTCAAGCGCTATTTCTCCGTCGTTGACTACTATCACGCGGTCAGCGAATACAGCCTCGTTCATATAGTGGGTTATGAGCACCACCGTCATTTCCTCCTGACGAAGCCTCATAATCTGTGCCATAACCTCCTCGCGTCCGTGAGGGTCAAGCATAGCCGTGGATTCGTCAAAGAGTATACATTCAGGCTCCATTGCCAAAATACCCGCGATTGCAATTCTTTGCTTCTGTCCTCCCGAAAGCTGAGAGGGAGAATGAGTTTTATATTCGCTCATATGCACGCTTTCAAGTGCCTTATCAACCCGACGGCGAATTTCGGACGGCTCGATACCGAGATTTTCCGGACCGAAAGCTACGTCCTCCTCAACCGTCGTTGCAACTATCTGATTGTCGGGATTCTGAAAGACCATACCGACACGGCGGCGTATATCCCATATACGCTCCTCGTCGGCGGTGTCGATTCCCTCTACGGTGACCTTGCCCGAATTGGGAAGAAGAACACCGTTCATAAGCTTGGCAAGGGTGGATTTACCCGAGCCGTTATGACCGAGAAGGGCAACGAAGGTTCCCTTCTCTATCGAGAGGCTTACGTTTTTTATAACTCCCTGACAGGAGTCGGGATGCTCGTCAGCCTCGTAATCGAAGCAGACGTTTTCCAGCTTTATCATTTCGTTCATTTCGTCCACCTTGCACTTGCACCGCAGCCGAGAGGCATACCCGTAGAGGAGGTCACGAGACCTATTTCGTCAGCGGTAACGCTTCCTCCGAGTGACTCGGCGATTTTAAGATGCAATAGATAAGCCATAGTCGAGGATGCAAGCCCCGTAGTATAAGAATTGAGCAGAACGAACAAGGGCTCGTCCGAGAGCACCTCACGGCAAAGCTCAAGAAAATCTCCTATGCTGTCCTCTATCTTCCACACCTCACCCGTAGGACCCCTGCCGTAGGAAGGAGGGTCAAGGATTATTGCGTCGTATCTGTTACCGCGTCTTATCTCACGGGTTACGAACTTTGCGCAGTCGTCAACGATATAACGGATAGGCGCGTTTTCAAGTCCTGAAAGACGCGCGTTTTCCTTTGCCTGAGCCACCATGCCCTTTGAAGCGTCAACGTGACACACGCTTGCTCCTGCCGCGGCACAAGCCATCGTAGCACCGCCAGTATAGGCAAAGAGGTTTAACACCTTAATGGGTCTGCCTGCGTTACGGATGAGCTCGCCTGCCCATTCCCAATTGACAGCCTGCTCGGGAAATACTCCCGTATGCTTAAAGCCCATGGTCTTGACGCAGAGGACGAGACCGTTGGTTGAAATTGTCCAGGAATCAGGCATACTCTTATTTTTTATATCCCAAGCGCCTCCTCCCTTATTGGAGCGGTGATAAACGGCATCCGCCCTTTTCCATTCGGGGCTTCTTCTCGTATTCTTCCATATGACCTGGGGATCGGGACGGGAGAGGATAAAGTCACCCCATCTTTCAAGTCTC
Source organism: Clostridia bacterium (assembly GCA_017439965.1). Lineage (GTDB taxonomy): Bacteria > Bacillota > Clostridia > Oscillospirales > SIG627 > RGIG6353. Next base: position 20,835 of record JAFSID010000099.1, read on the forward strand.
GCTCCGTCGGAGGTATCTATAAGCTCATAGTCCGTAAGGCTTTTCGGTAACCACATAATTTCCTCGCTAATTTACATCTATATATTATTTATTATAATACTATAACACATCCATACTGTAAAATCAACACTTATTTGTTAAAATTCGGACAAAAAATATATATAAATAGTACTTGCAAAAACAGGCATAATATAGTAAAATAATATAATGAGATGATTGTGTGTACTTTAAGAGGTTGTTCAATGAGGATACTGATAGACGCAGACCTTGACGGAAAAACCGTTAAGGAGGTAATAAAAAAGCATAGACTCTCAACGCGTCTCGTCACGAGGCTCAAGACGCTTGACGACGGAATACTCGTCAACGGAACGAGAAGAACCGTAAGGTATATACTTGCCGACGGAGACCTCCTCGAATTAAAGCTTGAGGACAGAAAAAGCAGTGAAGGAGTACCTCCCTTCAATGCTCCGATAGAGCTTTTATGGGAGGATGAATATTACGCCGCCTTTTCAAAGCCCCCTCACCTTCCCACTCATCCCGCGCGCCATCATCAATCCGACACACTTGCAGGAAGGATCGCCTATTATTTCCGCGACAGAGATTTTATTTTCAGAGCGCTGACGAGACTTGACCTTGACACGAGCGGTGTCGTAATAGTTGCCAAGAATCAGCTTGCCGCAAACGAATTTTCAAAGCTTCTTATAAACCGCAAGGTAAAAAAAGAATACACAGCCGTATGTCTCGGAAAAATCACCGACGGCGAGGGCGTTATCACCCTGCCTATCATCCGTCCCGACGAGAGAAGCATTCTCCGTGACGTCGGAGAAAACGGAGAAGAGGCAATCACCGAATACAAGGTGCTCAGGACCTGCGATAAAGCAAGTCTCGTTTCGGTTTCACCAATCACGGGAAGGACTCATCAAATACGCGTTCATATGAAGGCGATAGGTCATTCCGTTTTCGGAGATACTCTTTATTCACTCCCCGACCCTCTTATCGACCGTCAGGCGCTTCACGCCTCAAAAATCACCTTCGTACATCCGTTTACAAATGAAACGGTAAGCGTTGAATGTCCACTTTTCGACGATATGAAAAGCTGTATCAATAAGCTGTTTGGAGATAACTGATGCCACGAAAATTTTTCAGCAAAAAATCCCGTCTCTTTTATCTCGTCATTTTAGCCGTATCACTTTCACTTGAAATTCTTTTTCGCACATTTCCAAGCTTTGCAGAATTTTACACGGTAAAGGTATTACCGATCGTAAGAGTTATTTACCTGCCGTCCAAAATATTTCCGTTTGCACTTTCGGAAAGTCTTTTTCTTATATTCGCTCTATTGCTGTTATTTCTTGTGGGATGCCTTTTCGCACTCCCGTTCAAGAGGAGTCTGCTTGTACAGGTCAAATTGATTTCCTCACTTTTACTCAAGACCGTAGCAGTGCTTGTTTTTCTGTTTTCCCTCACCTTTTCCTCGTCCTATCACAGAGTCTCAATTGCCGATTCGCTATCCCTTGAAAGAGCGGACGTAACGGAAGAGGAGCTGTATTCAGCTACCGAAGCGGCACTCGAAAGACTTTGGGAGGTATCCCGTGAGCTTGAGTACGCGCCCGAGAGTATGTCAAGCTCGGGAATGGATTTCAAAACGCTCTCAAAGGAAATAAAAAATGAAGTTAACAACGCCTGTAAGCGTTATCCGTTTCTTATCAAGGGCTACGTTGAAGCCAAGCCCTTTGCATTGAGCGAGCCGTTGACCTACACCTATATTGCAGGTATCTACACCTACTTCACGGGTGAGCCCTGCGTCAACACCAATTACGCAGAATACACTCTCCCCTACACTATCGCTCACGAATATTCCCATCAGTGCGGAATAGGAGCCGAGGACGAGGCAGACTTCACCGCCTTTTTAATACTTCACGATGCAACTCTACCATATTTAAAATATTCCGCATGGGCCGAAGCCTTTTCGGTGCTTTCAAGCAAACTTTACGAGGTCTCACCCGACCGCTACAAGTCTCTTGCAAGAGCGCTTCCAAGCATTGCCATAAACGATTACACCATCTCCTCAAGAGCCTTTCAGCGCTACACTCACTCTCCTGCCAACGAGATTGCAAGCACCGTCAACGATGCCTACCTCAAGGCAAACGGAGTGGAGGAGGGCGTCGTATCCTATTCCGAAAGCGTTATACTTCTAATATCCTTCATCAATTCACTCTAATGAAAGGAGTCCAAAATGAAAAAAGCCATCACGCTGACTCTTCTTGTATGTTTGCTTATGACACTGTCCGTTTTTTTCACGACGGGCTCTGCAAACAAGACAGACACCTATATTCTTTATAAAAACGATTCAAAGTTCGACTTTGTCGAATACCCCGCAGTAATGCTTGAAGGCGAGCTTTACGTTCCCTCATCCTTCTTTTTGGGCTTTGAAAACGTGCTCTACGAATACAGCGAAAAATATCAGAGCTTCTATTTTTGGAACAAGCCAACGGGTGAATATTTCGCATATTCGCTAAACGCAGAGGGTGCGGTAATAAACGGTGAGTACACTCAAAAAGTATTTCCGATTATCAATTCAACAATATATATGCCTCTTGAGTTTTGTGCGGATATTTTGTCCTTAAGGCTTGAATACTACAATGAAAATAACGTTTGCCACGTGAGGCTTTTCGACACGAGCACCTCTCTTAACTTTCTTCAGCTCATAGAGCTTTTTGACCCAATCGGAAGACTTGACCCGATAGAGCCTGACCCTCCCGTTGAGCCAGAGGACCCCAAAGAGCCTGAAACTCCCCAGGAGACCGAAAAGCCAATTGTAACCGACAAAAAAAGCGTCAACCTTATGCTTCTGCTGACCGAGGAGGGTTACGTCAAGGAAGCAATCGACCTGCTCAACGCATACGGAGTGCGAGCAACTCTGTACTTTAACTCCGACCTGCTTCTCAAGTGTCCGCGAGAGGTTTATCACGCTGAGGTTCGAGGAAACGCCGTGGGAATAACCGCTTCAGGCTACGACGGGCTTTCCGACACCAATATGCTGTTTTGCCACATTTCCAATTATTATGCAAGGCTTTGCTATTTGCCCGACGCGAGCGTTGACGCAAAGGGCTACGAAAACACCCATCCCGAAATTGTCGCAGGTGATTATACTGATATGCACTCATGGGATACGGCTGAGGCAATATATAACGAAATAAAAAGCACGGATAAAGCAACGGTGCTTGTCGAAGCAAGACGTGGCAACGAAAACCTTTTGATGTCACTGCTCGGACTTCTTGCAAACGATGACGGCATCGCGCTTGAAACACTTTCATAAATACGAGATAAAAAGGAGACGCTATGGAAAACACGCAGAAGAAAATACTCATAGTTGAGGACGAAAAAAACATCGCGGAAATTCTTAAATTCAACATACAGACCGCAGGCTACAGTGTAAAGGCTGTATACGACGGACAGAGCGGACTCGACGAGGCACTGTCGGGAGGCTACGACCTTATTCTCCTTGACCTTATGCTACCCGTTATGGACGGCTTTGAGGTATGCCGAAGAGTACGTGAAACTCTCGACGTGCCCATTATCATCCTCACCGCAAGAGCCGAGGAGCGTGACAAGATTCTCGGGCTCGACCTCGGTGCCGACGACTATATGACAAAGCCCTTCAGCATTGACGAGCTCAAGTCAAGAATAAAGGCCAACATCCGTCGTTATTCAAACGAGCTTGTTTCAAATAAGATTGCCGAGACCATCATCACCGTCGGTGATATTACGATTGATTGCGAAAGCTACCTCGTTAAAAAGGGTGACTCTCCCATAGAGCTTTCCAAAAAGGAATACGAGCTTCTCGCCTTTCTTGCCAAAAACGCAGGCAAGGTTTATCCCCGTGAGGAGCTTATCAGCGCAGTATGGGGCTACGACCCGACGTACAGCGATTTGAGAACGGTTGACGTAACCATTGCAAGACTTCGAAAAAAGGTTGCGGACCCCGATTCCTCAACAAATCTTATACAGACCAAGCACGGAATGGGCTACTTTATCGAAAAAAATTAAGGAGATACTGCCTTGTTTAAAAAGCTTCAATTCAAGGTCATTCTGGTTCTCGTATCCTTTATAATCCTCGTTTTAACGGTTGTCGGTATTATCCTCATCAGTAACATTTTCAACTATTACACGAGCGAGTTTTTAGGTCAGCAGGAGGAGGTTTTTACAAAAAGCTTTCAAAATGAGCTATCACTTCTTCTCGAGACGGATGACCCTGCCCTTCAATTAAAAAACGCACTGAACGCACATTCGGCAAGAATGGGTATCGACTCCTACCGCAACTACTACGTCCTCACGTCTGACGGTGAGTATATGTCAGGTTCGACCGACCGAGAGAGCGCCGATATCAGAATGACCGAAAATCTTCTTTCCGCAATTTCGGGTGAAAGCTCGCATATACAGAGTGCAGGAAACAAGGTTATGGATTACGCCACCGTTATCCCCTCCTCAAACGATTTTATAATCGTTTACGTTGTTGACAGCAAGGAGGAGATGAACGAGTTTTCCATGATGGTTTTCTCCATTCTTATTCAATCCCTTCTTGTCGGACTCGTTCTCGCTCTCATTCTGTCGCTCATTCTTTCAAACGCAATTACTGCACCTATACAGAATATAACGAAGAAGGCAACCAGCGTCGCAGAGGGTAACTTCGACGAAAAGCTTGCGGTACACTCCAACGACGAGATAGGTACTCTCACCTCCACCTTCAACAAAATGGCAGAGGACCTTGAGAGCACCATGCGTGAAATTTCGGGAGAAAGACAGAAGCTTGAAACCATCTTTTATTACTTAAACGATGCCGTAATAGCCTTTGACAGCGACGGCAGGCTTCTTCACATCAACCCCACTGCAAAGGAGCTTTTTGCCGAATTTGTCGATACAATGTCACTTGACAAGCTCATCGACGAGCTTGACCTTGAATCTCTCAGCGAAAGCGTCCATTCAAACAGCGACCACGACGCCCTCATCATTAACAACGTAAACTACAAAAGCAACGTTTTCGATATAAGCTTCGGCAAGCTTCGTTTTGACTTATCCGACGGAGTTTTTGGCGGATACATTACGGTGCTTCACGATATCACCGAGCATTTTGAGCTTGAAAAGTCCCGACGCGAGTTTATCGCAAACGTATCCCACGAGCTCGGAACACCTCTTACGAGCATCAAGGGGGCAGCAGAAACCATTGCTACCAATCCCGATATGCCCGAGGAAATTCAGGCAAGCTTCTTACAGATGGTAATCGGAGAAAGCGACAGAATGTCACACATAGTCAAGGAGCTTCTCGTCATATCCCGTCTTGACAACAAGAGAATGATGTGGAATCCCTCCTCCTTCTCGCTCAGCGACCTTTTGACTCACTGTATCGAGGTCGTTCGAGGAGAGGCAGACAACTGCGGCCACACGCTTTCACTGACTCTTCCGACAGACACGGTGCCCTCGGTCGAGGCTGACCGTGAAAAAGTCGAGCAGGTGCTTCTCAACCTCATTCAGAACGCCATCAAATATACGCAAAGCAACGGTAAAATCGACGTTTCACTGGAATTTCTCAAGACTCATTCAACCGCAACGCTTCCCAATGGAGACTGGTTCTGCATAAAGGTCTCCGACAACGGAACGGGTATCCCCGAGGATGATATTCCACACATTTTCGAACGCTTTTACCGTGTTGAAAAGGCTCGCAGCTCCGATAAGGGCGGTACCGGTCTCGGTCTTGCCATTGCCAAGGAAATTGCCCTTGAGCACGGCGGCGACATAGAAATCGAATCCACTGTCGGAGTGGGCACTACCTTCACGGTATATCTTCCCTGCAAAGCAAAATACATTCAGTAAATTCAATAAAGGAGAAATAAGGTATGAAAAGACTTGCGGAACAGATTAAAACCTTGATAATTGCACTTCTTGTCTTTTCTATGCTTTTTTTGTGGGGCAAGAATATGCAGCTCCGTTTTCCGTCAGGAAATCAGGCGGTCGAAAGCCATCCCGTGCTTGACTCGGATTTTTGGATATTCACTGACTCCACCACTCCTCATACCGATATAACCGTTGACAAGAAATACTTTTCGCCAATTGCTATAACTCTTATAACAAACAGCGTAGCACGTACCTCTGCCACCAACAGTACGCTCACGTCACGTCTGTGGAGCGGAATTGACGAGCTTGTGCTTGAGGTATTCTCAAGTGCATACGAATGTAAAGGCTCAGGCCTCAATGAGTGGAACGAGGTGCTTTTAAAGAGCGACTTTATACTTGTTGATTTCCCCTCCTCTCTTCCTTATATGACCCTATGTGCGTTGGAAAACAAGACCTCTGAGTTTGCAAGCGGTGAGCTTTGCAGTATAAAAACGCTTGCGCTGTACCCCGACGAAAACAACGTATTGTCAGCCCTTTCTATTGATTCCGAGCAAAACGTGTACGCCTTCCGTCCTATCAAGGATGCGTCGGCTATGATTTACGATTTTAACAGCAATAACCTTACGGCATATACTGTTAACAAGGGCTTTATTCCCTCAACGCTTGCAATTAACACAAGCTTTGAAGCACTGCCAAAGCACCATGCGGTAATGACCTCCGCACCTACCCTTGAGACAATCACCGTTTCAAACCCCATAGCGTCACTTTTTTACGAGCCGTCATATGCAGACGGTATGTCCAATTCCTCGCTTATTTCACATCCGACCGTCACGGGACTTCTTGACGTTTTTGAAATCAACCCCGCTACCGTCGGAGTTTACACCGATGCATCCGCACGTCTTGTATTTATAAACTCTGACACCCGTCTCGTCATTGACCCTTCAGGCTCGGTCGAGTATGCGATAAGCCGTGACGGCACGCCTCAGATACTCACATCGTCACTTCTTGAGAGTGACCGCACTCAGTTCTCATCCTTCGAGCAGGTCAATGCCGCAACCCATTTTCTCAATCTTTTAAAGGGTACATTCATCGGCGAAAAAACCGAGCTTATACTTGACACCGTAAGTCGAACAAGCGGAAAAACCGAATACGTTTTCTCTTACTTCAATCAGCTTTGCCGTATTTCCTGCACGCAGTCCGAGGCAAGCGTAAGGCTTGTATTTGACGATATGGGACTCGTTGAGGCAACCATAACTCCTTTATCCGTGAGCTTGTCCACGGAGAGCACAAACGACCGCCATTCAGTCGTTGCAAGCGTTACGGAATCAGTCGCTATAATTCTTTCCTCGATTGATAAAGCCGGACTTCCGATTGACGATTTCCGTCCCGTCTATATATGCGAGACATACGATACCCCCACCGCGCCCGTATGGGCTACCGTTACGGAAAGGACGTGAGGGAATGAATTCATCAAAGCTTAAATGGTTTTTAATAGCAATATTTTTAGCGGCAAACATATTCTTTTTTATTCAGTATCACAACTATTCAAAGCTTCTCAACAGCTACACCGAGCGTGAGCTGGATACCGCTGTCGAAAACCTCAACAAAAGAGGTGTAAAAATCGACCGCTCGGCTATAACGCAGGCAAAAACCGTCCCCCCCGTGCTTAAGCTCGAATACGCCGACAACAGCATCGAAAGCCTTGCAAAGCAGGTTATGAACGGCTCGTTTGCGAGCTATATGCTACCATCTGGCATCAGCTACACGAATGACAGCGAGACTCTTATCTTTTTTGATTCGCACAGCTTTGAATATACGGTTACGGGTACGATAGCTCCCGACGAGAATGTCATTGAGCTTCTCAGAGACGGAGACTCCGAGCAAATGAAGCCGTACGTCAAGGCTCTTCACAGCAGACTTTTTAATCAACCAATAACCGCGCCATATAAAACTACTCTCAAGCTCGTCTCCTTTTATATCGCAGACGAAAGGGTTATTATACGCGTAAAACAGGAAATAAACGGTATAACGATTGACCGAAGCGAGATAATCGCGCTCTTTGAAAGAAGCGAGCTGAAATATATCAAGGGAAACGTATTCATTTCCGACGAGGTCTCCGAGCTTGAGGCTGATTCTCTTGATATTGTAAATCTGCTTTTTAAAATTGAAAAAAGCGACAGTGAAATCGTTAAGATAGACAAGGTATATCACCCCGTTACAACAGACAACGGCTCACTGTATCTTACGCCCTCCTATATGCTAACCTATGAAAACGGCAACGTTCACGTATGGGATGCAACAAGCTCCACACAAAGATATTGATTTTTTTATTCTTTTGTGCTACAATAATAATGAATGTAGTATGTCGAAAAGGCAAAAAGCCTTTCGAGGCTGATATATCAGCCTCCCAAAAAGCAAAATTGCTTTTTGGACTACATTCATTTGAACAAAAATCGACAGCTTTCTCAAAGAAAGCTGTTGGCAAATCAAAGATTTGCTGTCGAAATTATTTGATTTCGACTTTCGATTATCGTTATGAACGTAGGGTGTCGAAAAGCCAAAAGTCTTTTCGAGACTGATATATCAGCCTCCCCTTTGGGCAATACGTTCATTTAACAGAACTCGACAGTTTTCTCAAGGAAAACTGTTGGCAAATCAAAGATTTGCCGTCGAAATTCTTGAATTTTGACTTTCGATTGTCGTTATAATATAAATTCTTGAAAGGATACGCTTATCTGATGGATAAACTTGTAATAAATGGCGGAAAGCCTCTGTCGGGAACGATAAACGTTTCGGGTATGAAAAACGCCGCCGTACCCATTCTTCTTGCAAACATAATGATTGAAGACGAATGTATTATAGAAAATCTTCCCGACATCAGCGACGTCAACCGCTCTCTCGAAATACTCGAGGCTATGGGCGCCAAGGTGACTCATCTCGAAAAGGGCACCGTAAAAATAGACTCAAGGAATATTATACCCTGCTCCGCTCCCGACGACCTCGTACGCAAGATGCGTGCGTCCTACTATGTTCTCGGCGCAGAGCTTGCTCGTTTCGGACGCTCAAACGTTGCCAGTCCCGGTGGCTGTGACTTCGGTGTCAGACCCATTGACCAGCACATAAAAGGCTTTGAAACTCTCGGCGCGACCGTTTCGGTAAGCGACCGTCACATTATCGCTCTGACAGACGGCGGGCTTCAGGGCAGTTCGGTATTTATGGACGTCGTATCGGTAGGCGCAACCATCAACGTAATGCTTGCCGCCGTTAAGGCAAACGGCGTTACCGTAATCGAAAACGCAGCCCGCGAGCCTCACATAGTTGATACCGCAAACTTCCTTAACGCCTGCGGTGCAAAAATCAGCGGTGCGGGTACCGACGTCATAAAAATCACAGGTGTTTCATCACTTCACGGAGTTACCTACGGAATCATTCCCGATATGATAGAGGCAGGAACCTTTATGGTGCTTGCAGCCGCAACCAAGGGCAGACTAAAAATTACCAATGTCATCCCGAAGCATCTCGAATCAATCTCTGCAAAGCTTGAGGAAATGGGCGCTACCGTTGAGGAAGGCGACGAATCCGTAACCGTAAGCTTTACGGGTGAATTGTCTCCCGTTAACGTAAAAACCCATCCTTACCCTGGCTTCCCTACCGATATGAATCCTCAGATGTGCGTGCTTATGTGCCTTGCAAACGGCAAGAGTCGTATGATGGAGGGCGTTTGGGACAACCGCTTCAGATACGTCGAGGAGCTTAAGCGTCTCGGTGCCGACATCACCGTAACCGACGGTAAAACCGCAAACGTTACGGGCACTCCCGACAGCTTAAAGGGCGCAAGCGTTCGTGCGCTTGATCTCAGAGCAGGTGCCGCAATGGTCGTTGCAGGACTTGCCGCAAAGGGCAAGACCGAGATTGACGATATATTCCACATACAGAGAGGCTACGAAAACATAGTCGGAAAGCTTCAGGACGTAGGCGCGGATATAAAGATAATAACCGTTTCCGAGTCTTGACAATTTTTTCTACATATGATAAACTAAACAGGCGGTAAAATTACCGCCTGTTTTTTTGAAAGGCACGCATTAAATTACCAAAGGCTGAAAAGCATTCAGCCTAAAATTTTCACAAAGCGCCGTACACGACGGCTAAGCCGTGTAAATAAAAGTGAGTTCGTAACCATCCTCACTTAAAACAAAACTAAGGAGAGCAAAATCATGAAAAAATCCCCTGCAACCTACGTTGCACAGGGTGCACTTATTGCTGCACTCTACGTCATTCTCACCGAAATATCCGCAGTTTTCGGACTTTCGGGAGGAGCTGTTCAGTTGAGACTGTCCGAGGCACTTACCATCCTTCCCCTCTATTTGCCATCGGCAATTCCGGGTCTGTTCATCGGATGCATAGTGTCAAATCTCTTGACGGGCTGTGCTCTGTGGGATATTGTTTTCGGAAGCCTTGCAACACTCGTAGCGGCAATCATAACCTCAAGGCTCAAGAGAGTCAAATACCTTGCCTCAATTCCTCCGATAATTGCCAATACCCTTGTAATACCTCCGATAATTGCCTACGTTTACGGCACAGAAATGGCATTGTGGCTCATTTATATCACGGTGTTTCTCGGTGAGCTTGTCTCCTGCGGTGTGCTCGGCACGGCACTTATTGGTGTAATTGAAAAGAGAAGAAAATAATTTTCAAGGAGCTGTAAAAAATCTCCCCGAGCTTTTTATAGCCCCTTAATTTATTTGTAGTGTATAATTTTATTTTACGTTTGTATCGGTAAGCGCAAAACTATTTCTTGACAATATCAACATTATGTGATATAATGTTTGGGTAGCAAAAAATCAGACTCTTTTTTGAGTTTGATTATATATGGAGAGATATCGAAGTGGGGACTTTTGCGAGCGCCGTCGGGGACGGATGAAGCGAGCAATAAGGAGTGGCAGCGGTCGAAATTTTGCGAAGCGACGAGCGAGCGAAAAATTTCGGGCACCGCAACAGGACATAACGGGGCGCCCCGTTCGATGAAAAATTGAATAGTCGTTATACTCCAAAACGGGGTTTAACATAGATGGAGAGATATCGAAGTGGTCATAACGGGGCTGACTCGAAATGAAATAAGACTTTCGGAAATATCCTCTTCAAAAAGAGCCCTAAATCCGCTGTA
>JAFSID010000100.1 GCA_017439965.1 Clostridia bacterium
TACCGGTGAGACCGAGCAGGACGGCGTAAGACTTTCCGACGTTATCGACGTTTATTACCTCGATCCCGGTAAGGCTATAAACGAGCGTACCGACCTTGACTCTCTCACTCCCGCAGGAACTCTTACCCAGATGCTTGCAGGTCTTGGTACCTCGGGCACGGGAACTCTTAAGGAGGGTGAAAAAGTTGTTCTTACCATTGCTCTCAAGATGCAGGAGAGCGCAGGCAACGAGTATCAGAACAAGAAGCTCGGCGACGAATTTGCAGTTCAGCTTCTCGCAACTCAGCTTGAGTATGAGGAGGACAGCTTTGACAATACCTACGATAAGGATGCGACCTATGTAAGCGCAGGAACTGCGGATGAGCTTCAGGCTGCTATTATAAGCGGTGAGCCTGTAACTCTTACAGATGATATTACGATGGATGTCGGAAACTTCACCGTTGCTGCAGGCACAGAAGCGGTTATCAATTTGGGCGGCAACGATTTGACACTTACCAATGCAGACACAACGGCTGCATTCTTGAAGGTTGAAGGCGATTTGTCGATTACGGGCGAAGGCAACGTGGCTGCCAGACAAATCAACACCGATGAAGGCTCGAAGTTGACACTTGGTGAAGGCGTAACGATTGAGACAAGCAATAGTTTCGCAATCAACAATAGCGGAACAACTGTGATTGATGGTGCTACAATCAATCACACCGGTACTAATCACGCTATCCAAAACCAAGGTGGTACTTTGATTATTGATGATGCTACCGTTACCTCTACATCCACTTCGAATATCAGTACGATAAATAGCACCGGTGGAACGGTCATCATTAACGGCGGTACATTCGTTCACGAGGGCTCGATGGGTTCTGTAATTGAATGGTTGTATTCTAACGAAGGAGAAATCATCATCAACGGTGGTACCTTCATTCAGAAGGGTGGAGACCCCCTTGCGTCCATTGATTACGGCGATGCAAAGCTGACCATTAACGGCGGTACGTTCGACTCTGCCTCCTATTTTGCGCAGCCTATGCAGAACATCGTTATTAACGCAGGTGAGTTTAAGAACAATGCAGTCGTAGTATTTAATCCGTTTATGCCTTGGACGATTGCGGACAAATACATTCCCGCAACCAGCACGGCAACTACCAATGCTGACGGTTCTATCACCGTAACGGTAAACTAACAAATATAATAACATATAAAAACTAAGCCCGACACTTTTTAGTGCCGGGCTCAGATTTTTTATTGGTTATTCGATTTCGAGAAGTCTTTCCTCGGGCTTTAACTCTTGCTTCTTGGGAAGAGTAAGAGTCAGAACGCCGTTTTCGTATTTTGCTTTGATTGACTCGGTGTCAACCTCACCGACGTCAAAGCTTCTTGAATAAGAGCCGAGTGACCTTTCACGGCGGATAACCCTGCCGTCGTCATCCTTTTCCTCGGTCTCGTTGCTCTTTTCCGCCTTGACGGTGAGTATATCTCCGACCAACGAAAGCTTGATATCCTCCCTTGCAAAGCCCGGAAGGTCTGTTTCTACAAGATAGAAGTCTCCCTTGTCGGTAACGTCGGTCTTGAAGCTTGTAGTCTGTGGCGTAAAAAACGCTCTGTCAAAAAGCTCAAGGTCACGGAAAGGGGAGAAGAAAAAGGGCGTAGGTGCGAGTCTGCGTGTAATCTGATACATAATAAATACCTCCAAAAATAACTGTTTGTTTATTGCCTTGTCCGACAAGGCGTGTTATCGGTTATGTCTTTTACCCCATCGGTGTCATCTCTTTTCTTTTGTATTTGTCATTTCCTTTTGACAGTTGTATTATAGAGGATTTTTATGTTCTTAGTGTTACGGATTTTTTAACACGCTGTTAAAATTAGCACTCTCGTATTGAGAGTGCTAATTTGTTAGATTTATTAAATATTAACATCTGCCAAATTTTTCTTTTTTCTTAATGCATTGACGAATTTAACGGTCATTATTAAACCTATAACTATAAATGCCGATTGAATAAGCGAGTCGCCCGCGCTGAAGAGTCTCAGCATTATGCTTTCGGTAAAAACGATTGAAACGAAGACCTTGCCCGATATATAATTGTATAAGATAAGACCTGCCCATATAAGCGCTGTGGATATTCCGAGCGCTCTTATACGCTCGGGGCTTCCACTCTTGTATTTGACTGCGGTTATGACAAGAAGTGTTAAAAACCACGCAAGCAGTAGGAAGGATATAGCAAACTGAACGGGGTTTATATATGATTGGCTTATAAAAAATCTTATCCGGAATATAACGAATTGACGTCCGATGCCCGTTGCGTATCTCATATAAAGCTCAACGCATCCGTACAAAGCCCAAAAGCACCATAGAAGAGTGTGACGTCTTACCGTAAGGCAGATTATACCGCTGGTAAAAAATGGGGATGCCCATATAAGCCCCGACAGAATATCTCCAAGCAGAGTAATCGTCAGCCACACCGCAAACGAAAAGCAGAGAAGTATAACTCCGACCACAATTCTCGTGCTGACTCCCTTTTGTATATTGCTCTGAGTCGGCGCCGTATTATTCTCCGAGGTCTTGTTCAGTATCAGCTCGTCGAGTGATACGCCGAAATCTTGCTCATTTTAATTAGCTTTTCAAGCTCGGGCACCGACGTGTTGTTTTCCCATTTTGAAATTGATTGCCTTGAAACGTCGAGGGCATCTGCCAAAGCGCCTTGCGACATATTGCTTTTAGTCCTCAGCGTGTAAATCTTCTCACCTAAATTCATATAAGCTCCTCCTTTGATGAGCTTATTATACACGCTTTGGGGAAAAATGTCCACCACTTTTCTTTTACAATCTGTCAACCGACGGTTGCACTTACTCGTTCTGGATACAGTATAATTTTTCTCCGCTTCTTAATAGCGTAGTCGAGGGCAATTTTGGTGCCGCTTTTACGGGTGGTGGGAGCATAGGCTTCGTCGTAATAGATAACGCAGTATTCACTGTTGTTTATCATCTCGTAGTTGCGCTCGACGTAGACGGCGTTACCTGCACCGAGGAGCTTTTCGGGGTAATATGTTTCGTCGTAGGATTTTAGCAGATAGGTAAGGTAGTCATCGTTAATAAACGGAAATTCAGCCCGCACGTAGATTCGTTTTACGTGGGGGTATTTTTCCTTTAATTCGGTCACACATTCAAGACTCAAGCGGTCAAACTCCGATTTACTTCCGAATAGAAATGTATCGACCTTTTCTTGCGTAATCAATTTTTCAATGGTATCGGTCAATTTCGTTTTCAGCTCTTCCGTGACTCTAATCGTTCTGTGTCCGAAAAAACAGCAAGTGTAATTTTTCATTTTTCTTTCACTCCAAGTAAATGATTCTGTATATATTATACACTATAATTGACTTAAAGTAAATAATTCTTTACTTGATGAAAATTATATTTTACTTCGTTTCCTTGTAAACTATTAATATAAGGAGGCGTAATGATGAAAACAGAATTTGCTGATAAATATATAACTTTAGGTTTAAAAATTGCCTATTATCGAAAGAAAGCCGGTTATACTCAAGAATACTTTGCTGAGCTTATTGATAAGAGTGTAAACTTCGTAGGTCAAGTAGAAGGTCCCGGCACAGTTCGTGGCGTTTCTCTTGAGACCTTGTTTAAAATCGCACAGGTGTTAAAAATATCTCCTTCTAAGCTGTTAGAAGAGGATTAATTACGTTTATAATTAAAGCTCTCTGCTGAAGATTCGGCAGAGAGCTTAATTTTGTATTGCTATTTACATTATAGTATCTTAACGTAAAAAAAGAGGTGAGCCTCGGCTCACCTCTTTTTTTATTGATTAGTTTCCGGAGGGAACGACGGTATACCAAATATCACCGTTGGGCTGGGTCTCGGAAACGACCTCATAACCCTCTGCCAAGACAATCAGCGCAGGAACATCGGGATTGGTCCAGGCTTGGGCAAAGGCGCTGTCCATGGGGTTCCAGTTGACAAAGGTGCCACCACGGAGTGTGATCTTCTGGTTGTTGATGTAGGACAAGTTGTTGCCCATGCTCAGCAGAGCTTGCTTAGAGTTGGCAGTATTCTGGAAGAAACCGCCGTTGATATCAATAAAGCCATTGATGCAGTACAGAATGGGAGTATTGGCATCGGAGGAAATGAAAGTACCGCCGTTAATGATGGTTTTTGCGGAATTCTGGGTGAAGAAATGACCATTATTGGTGGTATCTCCCATGTTGAAGGTACCGCCGTTCACAGTAAATTCACCGCCGCCTGTTGCAAAGCTTACATAGCCGTTGGTCGTTGTTACCGTGCCCACGCCGTTGATGGAAAGCTTTGCGCTGTTAACGGGAGCATAGAAGAGGAAATCGGTCTGTCCGGTGATGTTCTTACCGTTCAGGTAAATATCCGTTGCATTGGGGGAAACCAGGAAGCTGGTGAGGGTAATGTCATTGGTGGGGATGACCTTTCCACCGTAATATACCTCGGCATAGAACTCATCGTAGTTTTTTACATAGTATGCATCCTCGGGTACAGATACGCTGACAGCGCAGAAATGCATTGCAGAGTAAGTAATCGTACCGTCAGCCGCCACTGAGGTTGAATCTACCTTCACACCGTCGTGGAACACATCAATCACAGTACCGGGAGCAAAGGCAGCCTGAACAGGCAGTGTCACGGTCATCGCCTTGGTATTGTTCTCCAGATTGACCGTGTTGCCGTTCTGGTCAACAAAATCCACAGAAGAGAAGTAGACCGAATTGCTTACGACAATTGGATCACTGTACACCAGGGACAAGCTTGTAATCTCGTTTGGAAGATCGTTGATGACCTCTGCGGGTACTACAACCGTCATTCCGTTTGCCTCCACCGTTACAGGCTGCTGAACATCCTGCTCAGGAATGCTGATCGGCACAGACACATTGGGGAATTTGGAATCCTTATCATAAAGATCGTCGAAGCTATCATTTTCGTATGTAAGCTGAGTAGCAAGGAGCTGAACAGAAAAATCTGTACCGATAGATTTGTTCTGATACTCGTTGCCTGCAGATTCCTGCATTTTAAGAGCGAAAGTGATAGTGTGATTTTCACCGGCAGTAAGAGTGCCGGATGCACTTGTGTCGATATTATCGAGAACGTTGGTAAGAGTACCAAGCTTCATATCATTTGCAAGTGCCGTGCGGTCGTTTACCTGAACTGCGGGGTCGGAGTAGTAAACGTCAATCACGTCTGAAAGCTTAGAAACTTCGCCGTTTGCAATGATGCTGATCTGATACTTAAGTGCAAGTGTGCCTTTGTTTTCGATTTTGATGTGACGAACCTCGGTGTAACCGGGTTCCCACTTATCATAATCAAAGATTGCGCCGGTAGAAGCATCCTTCCAAGTAGCAGAAGCGGGAGCTTCCTTTCCGTCAGCCCAATACATCTCAACGTCGAGCGTACCGGACTTAATGATGTTACCCGTGGAGGTAACGCTATCGGTAAACCATGCAAACGTGGTACCGATAAGCATGCTTACGCAAAGCAGAAGAGACAGAACGCTCATAAGCAGTGCGCGGGTTGTTTTTGTCTTCATACAAAAACCTCCTTATTTTTAATAATCTAAAAATGAAAATTAAATATAGTCTCATTTGAATTATATTATATAAGCATATAAAGTCAATAGATATGACAAAAAAGCCCCTCCAAATCACATAATTGGAGAGGCTTGGCGTGTTATTATTATTATAGCCCTGTTGGCCAAGGAGCTGGGCATCGGCTCCATGCA
>JAFSID010000101.1 GCA_017439965.1 Clostridia bacterium
GAAAGAGCAACGATATCATACCGCTTTATGATACCTCTGAGGCTCCAATAGGAATTATTCATTCGTATATTGATGATGACGGAAACAAGATAAGCCGACGTTATTGGTATGCCAAGAATCTTCAGGGTGATATCCTTGCGCTCCGTGATGACACTGGTGCGGACGTTGTACGTTACGTTTATGACGCTTGGGGTAAGGTGACTGTTGGCCGTGATAACAGTGGAGTTGACCTCGCGGATATTAACCCCTTCCGTTACAGAGGCTACCTCTACGACTATGAGTTCGGTCTTTACTATCTCCAGTCAAGATATTATGACCCTGAGACTTGTAGATTCATTAATATGGATGATGCTATTTTAATGACAATCGAAATGTCAACTCGATATGCAAATCTGTTCACATATTGTGCTAACAATCCGATTAATAACATTGATCCCTCTGGCTTCTTTTATATTAAACTTACAACCTTGGCAGATATTATTTTAAAAGTTGTAGGATTTAATCCCGTTGGTGCTGCCTTAATCGCTATCGGATTATATAAAGCCAAAGTTTACATAACAGCAAAAATGGCGCTTTTGGGTGCTAGATTGGGAAAGTTTTGGGGACCGATTGTATGTGCAGTGTTAACAAGTCTATTTGCTTTGCTTGGTTTAACTGTTGGCGGACAAATAGCTGAAGCTCTTTGGGATTGTGCATGGTTAGGCAAAAAAGGAATTGAGTTTACTGTGAGAAAGAATCGTTGGGGATGGCCTTACAAATTAGACATTTATGCAAAATAAAAACAGCTATTATTTTACCTAAGGAGACTATTGATGAAAATCAGTTTTTGCTGTCCGAATGGTATTATTACTAAAAACTTTTGGATTTCAGAATTTTTAGTGATACTCCTAACCGGATATTACAGATGGATGGACGGATGGAATCCAATATCTTATTTGATATCAGCCTTGGTTCTTCTGATAACCGTTCAATATTGTATTATTTGTGTAAAAAAACTAAGCGGAAAATACGACAAACTGTACTATAAACTTTTTGTTTTATCAAACTATGTTTTTTCAAATCTATATTTAGTGTTAGGAAATATGTTTTGGTTTGCCCGTAGTCATGAAGTGAATTTTGGCTTTGTAATAGGTTTAACTGTCATTCTGCTTCCATTAATGCTAATTCATATCAAAATGATAAATGAAAAAACACCTGGCGAATAATCGTGGATTAGTTTAATACTCATTTAGCAAAATCAGACATAACGGCAGACTTCGGTCTGCCGTTGTGCTTTTTATTGACAAGAGGTAATATTTTCGGTATATGGAGAAAAAGGAACGACAGCTTAAGAAGTACGGTAAACACAGTTTCGAGTATAACTCCGACGGAATAAGAACTGCGAGATATTTTGACACCGACGCTGACGGAGAAACGGTGCAGGTAAGGTTTATTGATAAAATAGCCGTAGTAAAGATTTCAGTCTTTACTACGGCTTTTTTGTGTAACAAAGCAAACGGCAGTTTATTTTGTTTTGTCTGCGACAGCTTGAATACCGAGGGTTATTTCGGTTGAGTCAAGCACGCTCTTCGTAAAGGTGTCACCGCCGAAAATAATTTCGGTATGGAAATCGTCAAGATAGTTGTGATATACGGGCAAGCCCTCGTAATCAACGGGCGTGCAGCCTCTTTCGATAACGTGAACGAGCTTGTCAAAGTATGAATAGTAAACGAGTCCCGTATCACACCAGAAGCGAAATTCCCAATAGGTCGGAGTACGCCAGCCCGGTGAGGAATAGGAAACGTCTGCCATAAGCTCCGCGCCGTTATCAAGCCTTGCCATAAAGGTTGCGCAGTCCTTGAAATCGGGATAGGGCTTAGCGTATGCATTCCAGGTACGCGCACAGTCTACCTTATCAAGCTCAAGACCCGTGAGGTATCTTACCATATCAACTCCGTGAATTGCGATATCGTTGATAGTACCGCCGTGCATACCCTTTTCAAAATACCACTTCTGACGGGTGTCGAGACAGAGGTCGTGCTGACCCGTGAAGGAAACGTTCTGTATTTTTCCAAGCCTTCCGCTGTCGAGAATTTCCTTGACACGCTGAGCCGTACCGATATAGCGAAGCTCAAGCATACAGCCGACCTTCAAGCCCTTTTTCTCGGAGAGCGAGCGTATTTTACGAAGCTCCTTGAGGCTTGTGCAGAGAGGCTTGTCGGCAATAACGTGCTTACCTGCCTCAAGAGCCTTGATTATAGCCGCGCCTCTGTCTCCGTAGGCACCGCCGAAGGCTACTGCGTCAATATCCGTCTTGAGCCATTCGTCATAGGAAATATCCGAAAAGGTGGTTTCAAGGGTCTTTTCGGCAAGCGCTCTTGCCTCCTCATTCTCCTCAACGCATCCGACCACCTCGTACTTATCCGAGGCTATTGCAAGCTTATACATTGAATTGACGTGACCGTGACGGAAGCCGTAGAAAAGAATTTTCACGGGGCTTGCAATCTCCGAGGCGCTGTCGGTATCAAGAAACATTTTAGCATTTGGGTGACGGCGCATGGAGGTTGCGGGGCAGGTTTCGGAATACTCACCGAAGAGTGTCGCGTTGACCGCCTTTGCCTTGGTGGGCGCAGGTACGGTGCAAACGAGAGTCCTTGCCGACATAAGCGCAGGGACGGTGAGGGTGAGTGCGTATTTCGGCACGTCATCAAGGGTTGGGAAGCAGCCGTCGTGTACCTGCTGCATACGGCAGACCTCGTCAAGCTGTACCTTTTTTACAAGAGCTGTATCGTGAAAATCCGCAACGGGCGGGTCGTTGAAGGCGATATGTCCGTTTTCTCCGATGCCCATAAGCACGACGTCTACGGGGTTTTCGCGGAGAAGGGTGGAATATTTTTCGCAGGCTACGTCGATATCCTCGGTCGCGGGGAGGTAATTCACACTCGCAAAGGGGGCTTTTGAAAAAACGTGGTCGTAGAGATAACGCGCAAAGGATTGCTCGTTGTCAATGGAAAGGCCGACGTATTCGTCCATATGAAAGGCGTGAATTTTTGTGAAATCGAGGTCTGAGGAGAGCAACGCCTCAAGCGTCTCATTCTGAGAGGGAGCCGCCGCAAAAATAACGTTGGCATAGCCCTTTTCCTCAATGACTTTCTTTATGGCTTCAACCGCAAATTCAGCCGCCGCCTTGCCCATATTCACGCGGGAATCGTAGACCTCGGCTGTAAGGTTTTCGCTTTTAACAGTTTTTATAAGCATATTAACTCCATTATAGTTTTATTTCGTGTATTTTTTCACGCTTGCCCGATTCACTTGAGCGTACAATTGCGTTAAGCATAAACGAGGGGAATATAAATTCCTCGTAGCTTCTGTCCATTTCCTCACCTCTGATAAGGCGGAGAAGGGATTCAAGCTCGTCGATATATGAATCCGAGGTCGGAGACGTGACCACGGTCGCAATCTCCTCGTGAGCGTATACGGTTATCGTATAGGGATTGGGAATCTGTTGGCTTGTGTACGTACCCGTTACGTTTATATTGTCATAGTGGGCAATAACGCTTGCGGTTATATCCCTTATATCCGCACAAACCTCAAGCACGTTGAAGCCGAATACCGCCGTCATCATATCCACAAGATGCTCGGTATAGAAATAGAAGTTACCGTAATCGTTTACGGGGCTAAATGGCGCGGAAACGTGTCCTGCACAAATCTGTGTCAGCTCGCCCGATTTAACTCTCCTTGCAAGCTCAATTGTCTCGGGATAGAAGGGGCAGATACTGCCTCCGCAAAGCTTGACGCCGTTTGCCCTTGCAAGACGGGCAAGCTCAAGAGCATCCTCCTCCGAGCAGGTAATGGGCTTGTCAATGAACATCGGAATACCAGATGCCATATACGGTCTTGCATATTTTAAGTGATTGTCACCGTGACGGGCGGTAACTATGACACCGTCTACCTTGCCAACTGCTTCGTCATAGCTTGAAAGCACGTTAACACCGTATTTTTCATTGAGCTTTCTTGAAGCTTCGGCGTCATCACTGTAAACACCAACGACCTCAAGGTCGGGATAAAGCTTTTTATCATTGATGATGGCTAAAAATCCGTTAGCGTGTGTATTTTCACAACCGAGTATTACAAGCTTTGTCATATAAAACTCCTTAATCAAGCGTATATTTTACAGGGAGGGGATTCTGAGCGTGGCAGGTCTCGATAACCGAAATTACCTGAGCTGCCATTTCGGGAGTGACGGTAAGAGGCTTGCCCTCCATAACCGATGCGTACATCATCTTGTAGAAGTTGAGCACCGCAACGCCAAAGGAGTCTCCGGAAATATCCGCTTCCTCTTCGATAAAGTCAAGCTTCTCCGAGCAGTATATGGGTTGACCCTTATCTCCCTTGAGGAAGGTTTTCTGAACGGGTCTTTCGGGGTACTTTGAAAAGTCGTCGATATATTTTATCTTATATTTTGTGTTAGTGGAGGTAAGAGTACCCTTCGTACCGAATACCTTGAAGGTGTAGTCGGTAATGGCATCGTTTGAAATTACCTCAAGGTCAACGGTGGGCTTGCCCTCTGCCTCGAGAATTATCTTTGCATAGTCGTCACTGTCACCGCTTGTAAGCACTGTGCCAAGCTTAGAGTATGCAACCTTGACGCTCTTGTCCCATCCGAGAAGGTCAAGCGCCTGACCGATGGGGTGAGGGCCTGAATTGTATATACCGCCTGCAACGCAAGCCTGAAGAGTCTGCCAGTCCCAACGGCGTGAAAATCCGTTGTACTTGAGATTTATCTGCACTATGTCACCAAGCTTGCCTGACTTGATTATTTCCTTTACGTTGAGGAAGGAGGGGGTGATAAGAGTCTGATGGAATGCGGCTATAATAACGCCGTTGTCCTTTGCAACCTTTATAAGCTCCGCACATTCAAAATACGTTCTTCCGAAGGGCTTTTCGCAAAGCACGTTAAAGCCGTGAGAAAGAAGGTCTCGGCTGATGGGATAATGCATATGTGAATAGGAAGCGTTTACAACGAGGTCGATATCCTTTCTTCCAAAAAGCTCGGTGTAGTCGGCACATACGTCACAGCCGTATTCCTCTGCCGCCTTGTTACGTCTTTCCTCGTCTGCTTCAACAACGCAGACAACCTCGCAGAAGTCATTGTTGGCGCTCTTGAAAAACGCGCCGTGAATGTCCCTTCCGCTTCGTCCCTGACCGATTATGGCAACTCTCATTTTTTTCATAAAAGTATTCCTCCGAATATACGTTTGAGTTTCTGTGAGATTAGTGTATCACAATAGAAATTTAATTTATATTGTGTTTTTAACCAATATTATTGCATTTCTTACTTTTTTGTGTTAGAATTGCGGTAAAGGAGGCTGACGGCAGGTGTTTATAAGGGAAATAGGCAAAAAGGTACCCGAGGTATCTCACAAGAGGATTGAGAGTCCCGAGAAGAGCGTTTACTTCAATCATATGCATAACCGATGTGAGCTGTTGCTTTTTATAAGCGGTGAGGCGGAGTATAATATCGACGGTCAGCTCTTCAAACCGACGGCTTACGACCTGATACTTATACCGAGCGCGGTTTATCATTATCTTATCCCATTGTCGCGTATGCCCTACGAGAATTACGTTATCGGCATAAATCCGAGCATCATTCCGCCCGAGCATTACGAAAGGCTCTTTTCTCCGCCGTTTATTATAAACATCAAGGAGGACTCAGAGCTTATTTCGTTTTTTAAACGGCTTGATTTTTACGCGGAGGAGTATAGCGGTGAGGACTTTGACCGTTGTGCTCTTGCCTTGATTGAGGAGCTTGTGACCTACTGCTCCTACCGTAAGGGTTATCTTTCGTCTCCCGAAAGCACGGGCAACGAGATAATTGATAAAATTATAAAATATATTTCACAAAATCTTGAAAAGCCATTGAATGCCGATATCATTTCCCAAAAGCTTATTCTGTCAAAGTCATACGTTCAGAATCTGTTCTCGCAGAATATGCATATCGGACTCAAGGAATACATAATGAAAAAGAAGATCTACGCCGCAAGAGCGGATATAAAAAACGGTATGACACCAATCGAGGCTTGTGAAAAATATTCCTTCGGTGATTACTCGGGCTTTTACAGATTATATAAAAAGACCTTTTCAAGCTCGCCGAGAGAATAAAAATTTGTGAAGATTTACATTGACAAATGAGTAAACATATATTATAATTAAATAAAGCTTTTACATGACTGACGGATGAGAGCGGTTTAACGCTCGGGGAATGTAAAAGAATTTGGCCGACCGTCTGGGCAAATCAGTTGTAAAAGCTGATTTGTCCATTTTTTGTTTTTTGAGGTGAAAGTATGAGACATAAAAATTGGATTGGATTTCAAGAAGGAATCTGGCAGGACGAAATAAACGTCCGAGACTTTATACAAAAGAACTATACTGAATATACGGGAGACGCAGGCTTTCTTGCAAAGGCTACCGAGCGTACCTCCACGCTTATGAAAAAGGTTGAGGCGCTCTTTGCTCTCGAGCGTCAGTTTGGCGGAGTGCTTGATATTGATACGGCAACCGTATCCTCTCTTACAAGCTTTTCTCCGGGATACATAGACCAATCGAGCGAGATAATCGTAGGACTCCAGACCAACCGCCCCTTGAAGCGTGCGGTATGCCCCTTCGGAGGAATCCGTATGGCGCGTCAGGCTTGTGAGGCTTACGGCTACAAGCTTTCCGAAAAGGTTGAGGAGGAATTCCGTTACCGTACCACTCACAACGACGGTGTGTTTCGCGCGTATACCGACGAGATGCGTCAGGCGAGAAAATGCCACGTTATAACAGGTCTTCCCGATGCATACGGCAGAGGCAGAATTATCGGTGACTACCGCCGAGTTGCCCTCTACGGAATCGACAGACTTATCGAGGAAAAGAAGAAGGACAAGCAGGCTCTTTCCGACCTCCCCTTCAATACCGTAAATATCAGAATTGACGAGGAGCTTTTCAAACAGATATCCTTCCTCGGCAAGCTTAAGGAAATGGCGGCGATGTACGGCTTTGATATAAGCGAGCCTGCATCAAACGCAAGAGAAGCAGTACAGTGGACCTATTTTGCTTACCTCGGAGCTATTAAGGAGCAGAACGGTGCGGCAATGTCACTTGGCAGAGTTGCAACCTTCTTTGATATTTATTTCGAACGCGACATAAAGGCGGGTATTTTAACCGAGGAGGGCGCTCAGGAAATTCTCGACGACTTCGTTATCAAGCTGAGAATGGCAAGACATCTCCGTACTCCCGAATATAACGAGCTTTTCGGCGGTGACCCGATGTGGATCACCGAGGCGGTAGGCGGCATGGGCGAGGACGGTAGAACTCTGGTTACCAAGTCCAGCTTCCGTATACTCAACACGCTTTATACTCTCGGCTCGTCTCCCGAGCCTAACCTTACTGTTCTCTGGTCGAACGCTCTTCCCGAGGGCTTTAAGAAATTCTGTGCTAAGGTTTCGGCAGATACCGACTCCATTCAGTACGAAAACGACGACGTAATGCGTCCCATTTACGGCGACGATTACGCAATCGCTTGCTGCGTTTCCGCAATGAAGCTCGGTAAACAGATGCAGTTCTTCGGCGCAAGATGTAACCTTGCAAAGCTTCTTCTTATTGCAATTAACGGTGGCTACGACCATACGAGCGGTATGAAGATAGGGCCTCAGATGGAGCCTCTTCAGGGAGATAAGCTTGATTTTGAGGAGGTTGACAAGCGCTTCGGAGTTTATATGGAATGGCTTTCAAGACTTTACGTCAATACGATGAACGTCATCCATTATATGCACGATAAGTATTGCTACGAAAAGACCCAGATGGCTCTTCACGATACGAGCGTTGAGCGTCTTATGGCGTTCGGCGTTGCAGGTCTTTCGGTTGTTGCCGATTCTCTTTCGGCTATAAAGTATGCTTCCGTTAAGCCCGTAAGAGACTCAAACGGATATATTACCGAATATATTACCGAGGGTGATTTCCCCAAGTTCGGAAACGACGACGACCGCGTTGACCTTATTGCAAAGGACGTTACCCATCGCTTTATTACCGAGCTGAGAAAGACTCCCACCTATCGCGGAGCTATTCATACCTTGTCGGTGCTTACCATTACCTCTAACGTAATGTACGGCAAGAATACGGGAGCTACTCCCGACGGCAGAAAGGCATCCGAGCCCTTTGCACCGGGTGCAAATCCCATGCATAACCGCGAGGAAAACGGTGCTCTTGCATCACTCAATTCGGTTGCTAAAATAAGCTATGACGATTGCCGTGACGGTATTTCCAATACCTTCTCAATCACTCCCGAGGCTCTCGGACGTGAGGAGGACGAGAGGGTTTCCAACCTCGTTTCCATTTTAGACGGCTATTTCAAGAAGAACGCTCATCACATCAACGTAAACGTTTTGAACCGTGAGACGCTTCTCAAGGCTTACGAGGACCCCGAAAGCTATCCCAACCTTACCATTCGTGTTTCGGGCTACGCCGTAAACTTCCATAAGCTTTCCCGTGAGCAGCAGAGAGAGGTTATCAGCCGTACCTTCCACGAGAGCGTATGACGGGCAGAGTACATTCTCTTCAAAGCCTCGGCGCAGTTGACGGACCTGGCGTGAGATACGTTGTATTTATGCAGGGCTGTCCGCTTCGATGCGCTTGCTGTCATAATCCTGATAGCTGGTCGTTTGAGGGCGGTACGGAATATACGCCTGAGCAAATCGTTGAAAAAATGCTTCATTTCCGTGAGTATTTCGGTGATGACGGCGGTATTACGGTATCGGGCGGTGAACCGCTTGCTCAAGCGGACTTCGTGAGCGAGGTGTTTTCGCTCAGCCGTGAAAACGGCGTCAACACCTGCCTTGACACCTCGGGCTGTATTATGTCGGAAAGCGTTGAGAGGCTTCTTGATAACACCGACCGAGTGCTTCTTGATATCAAGTATACCGACGCTGACGGTTATGAAAAGTACGTCGGCACACAGTACGATAAGGTTATCTCGTTTCTTGAATATCTTGACCTGCACGGTATACCGACGACTCTGCGACAGGTTATCATCCCTACGCTCAACGACGGTGAGGAAAGCGTTGGTGCACTGTCAAGGCTTGCGTCACGCTATTCTTGTGTTGATTCGGTCGAGCTTTTGCCCTTCCGTAAAATCTGTCAGATGAAATATGATAAGATGGGAATTAAATTCCCTCTTGCGCATATTCCCGAGCCTGATAACAAGACTATGGAAAAGCTGAATAAATTACTGTAAAAACAAGGGACTGAACAAAATCAGTCCCTTGTTTGTTATTTTAAAGTATTGCTCCGTCAACGAAGAGGGAAATATCGTAGTATCCGTGGTCCTCTGCCTTGGTATTCTTGCCCTCGGCAATTGCAATAACGAGGTCAAGAAGCTCGTCGGTCGCCTTGTCGAAGCCGTTTTCGATGCAGGGGGAGGAATCAAAGTCTATCCAATGAGGCTTGAGTCCCGCAATGCGTGAGTTGGAGGCAATCTTTACGGTGGGAATAGGACCTGCAAAGGGAGTGCCTCTACCCGTTGTAAAGAGCACCATATGCGCTCCCGATGCCGCAAGGTTGGTAACGGAAATGAGATCGTTACCGGGGCCGTCAACAAGCTGAAGTCCCGACTGCGCCGACGAGCGCTCACCCATTTCAAGCACGTTTACTACGGGCACGTCTCCGCCCTTCTGTATGCAGCCGAGGGACTTTTCCTCAAGAGTAGTAATACCGCCTGCGTGGTTACCCGGAGAGGGATTGTCCGCAACGCCCTCACCGTGCTTTGCGTAATAGGAGCGGAAGCGCTTCATCATACTCTCTGCCTTGTCAAAAAGCTTCTGGCTTATAGTACGCTTTAAGAGAAGATGCTCACCGCCAAACATTTCGGGCACCTCGCTCATAAGACAGATAGACCCCATACCGTAAAGCCTTTCGGCAACTCTGCCAACCAGCGGATTTGCACAAACTCCGCTGTACGCGTCACTGCCTCCGCACTTAAGTCCTACCTTAAGCATAGAAATCGGAAGCTCGACTCTTTTGTCCTTCTTCATATTTTCTGCAAGCTCGGAGAGTATTTTAGTACCCTCAGCAATTTCGTCCTCGCAGTCCTGGATGTTCAAAAATCTTATGCGGTCGCCTGCATCCTTGAGACGCTCCTTCATTGAATTGAGAGTGTTGTTCTCGCATCCGAGACCAAGCACAAGCACACCGCCCGCATTGGGATGACGTGCAAGAGAGGCAAGAAGTCTGCCTGTGCGCTCAAGATTATCACCCACCTGAGAGCATCCCCAGGGATGACAGAGCGCCTTTGCACCCGTTGCTGCCGCAAGCCGTCTTGCAACCGAGTTGATACATCCCACACCGGGAATTATCCAAAGCTCGTTACGGATACCCACCTGACCGTTTTCACGCAGGTAGCCCATAAACGTTCTTTCCTTAAAATCCGTTCTTTCAACGCCCTCGGGCTTTACGTTAAATTCAACCTCAAAGCCGATATCACTCTTGACGTTGTGCATATGTACGTTCTCGCCTTCCTTTATATCACAGGTAGCGTGACCGATGGCTTCGCCGTACTTTATAACCTTTTCGCCCTCCTTAATATCGCGAAGTGCCTTTTTCTGACCCGTTGCGATATCAAGCTCGACGTTATCGTTTGAATGTATTCTCATTTTATAATCCTCCTTAAGAGCTATCATATCTATATTACAATAAAACCGTCAAAAAAACAATAATATTCTTGATTTTTAAATCAAGAATCTCCCTTTTTTGAGGGGGATTTTGATGTTTTATGCAATTTAATGATAAATATAGAAGCCGTTTCCGAATATTTGCTCGGATTCCGAGTAGATGATGAATATTTCGGGGTCTATCTCGGTGAGTATATTCTGGAATCTCGGAATCTCCTTTTCCTTGAGCGCCGACATAAGAAGCGTTTTCTTTTCGCCCGTATACGCGCCCTTGACGTCGATTACCGTAACGCCCCGAGGGAGTGAGGATACAAGCTTTTTCGCACATTCCTCGCCCTTTTCGGTAATTACGAAGGCAAGCTTTGATACGTTGAGACGACGGATGAGATAGTTTACCGCAAACGAGGATATAAACAGCGAGATTATACCGTAGAGCGACAGAGATATCTCTCCGATTACGAATACGCCGAGCAGAATTACCGCACCGTCAACGAAAAGCAGAAGCGTGCCTATTGCGGCGTGAGGAAAGTAGTGCTGAATAAGTCGTGCGAGAATGTCGGTGCCTCCCGTTGAAAAGCCGTATACAAGCGCAAGGCCTACTCCGAAGCCGTAGAATATAGCACCGAAAATACTGCAAAGCACGACGTCGTCAACGAGTGTGGGCAGATGAGAAAAAATTTCGGTGAACAGAGACATAAGTCCCGCGCCAAGCAGAGTGTTTATTATAAATCTCTTGCCCAGCACTCTGAAGCTTATAAGGAGAAGGATAAGGTTTATCACGGCGTAGCTGAGACCGGGTGAGATTGACAGCGCGTGATAAATGATGGTGGAAAGACCCGTTACTCCTCCCGATACGATTTTAGGCGGAAGATAAAACATACTGTAGCCCAAGGCGGTGAGTATGATTCCGACGAGCGCGAATAAATAGCTTTTTAACTGGTTGTTTTTCATATATTTTCCTTCGTGTGTTTTGGTACGGAGACAGTATACTACTGCCCGTTCTAAAGGTCAAGTGAGCGGACTGACTATTTATAAAAGTTTTACAAAGCCCTTTATTTTTTCTGCCTTTTGTGATAACATATGTAAAAGAGGTGATGTTATGTCTTTGTTTAACAGAAATAAAAGAGCGTGCTGCTTTACGGGTCACCGTACGGTTCCCGTGTCTGAGCGTGACGGCGTTAAGGCAAGACTTGTGCGTGAGCTTGAAGCACTTATAAGCGACGGCGTTGAGGTGTTTATCGCGGGCGGTGCTCTCGGCTTTGATACTATGGCGGCGCTTGCCGTTTTGGAGTTGAAGGAGAGCTATCCGAAAATAAAGCTTCACCTGGCGCTTCCGTGTGAAAATCAGACTAAGGGCTGGAGTGAGCGTGCCGTGTCGCTTTATAACAGTATTATTGACAGAGCAGACGAGGTCGTATACACCTCTCGGGAATATACCTCGGGCTGTATGCACGTCCGCAATCGTTATATGGTGGATAACTCGGAGGTGTGCATTGCCTATAAGACCCGTGAGAGCGGAGGCACGGCTTATACCGTCCGTTACGCTCTTGAAAAGGGTAAGAGAGTAATAAACGTGGCTGAATAGTATATCGCTAAAATAGGGGCTGTAAAAAACTCAAACAGAGTTTTTTACAGCCCTGTCTTGTAGGAGTCATCGAGCTTTACTACAATTCAGAAAGACTCCATTCAGGTATCGGCTATTGCATCCCAAACCATTTTTTCACTCTTTTATCTGTCCACTAATCTTGACAAGTTTCGAAATGCTTTTTGCCAAAGCAAAAAGCTTCATTTTCTCTTATCTTTTCTCTCTTCTCTCTTATCTGCTGATAGTATAAATCTTTTATACTATCAGCATCGCGTCAGAAGAGAGTTATCTGATTGGTTTGCGGAAGAGTATTGAGTATGCCGTTTGCCTCAAGAGTCTCAACGACCGCCTTTGTGATACCTGCCTTGATGCGAAGGTCCTCTACCGAAAGTATACTTCCCTCGTTCATTGCCTTTTCAATGCTTTCTGCGGC
Source organism: Clostridia bacterium (assembly GCA_017439965.1). GTDB lineage: Bacteria > Bacillota > Clostridia > Oscillospirales > SIG627 > RGIG6353. Next base: position 12,701 of record JAFSID010000101.1, read on the forward strand.
GCTTTCTCCAACGCCCTGAAGCGAGGAGAAGGGAAGGCGTATTCCGTCGTCCTCGGGCACGAAGGCAAACGCCTTTGATTTTGTGAGGTCGATGGGGAGGAAGGGGATTCCTCTTACGATACACTCGTTTGCAAGAAGCAGAGTGGGAATAAGAGAGGTCTCCTTGGCGGTAGCCTCATAGCCCTTTGCACGAATTTCGGCAATATGCGCCTTGATGCCTGCGCTTCCTCTCATTACTATTGCCGCGTCAAAGCCACCCGGTGCGGCAGAGAAAAAGGCGGCGTAGAATACCTTGGGCATATGAACCTTATACCAGCCGAGACGGATGGCACTCGTTACGTATGCCGCAGCGTGAGCCTTTGGAAACATATATTTTATTTTTTTGCAGGATGCGATATACCAATCGGGTACGTTGTGGGCGCGCATCTTTTCCTCCTCCTCGGGAGTAAGACCCTTGCCCTTTCGTACCTTTTCCATTATCTTGAAGGCATCCGAGTTGTCAAGACCGTAACGGATAAGGTCAAGCATAATACCGTCACGCGTTCCGATAACCTCTGAAATGTCACAAACGCCGTCGCGTATAAGCTCCTGAGCGTTGCCCAGCCAAACGTCAGTACCGTGAGTAAGTCCCGATATCTGCAACAGGTCTGCAAAGTTCTTGGGCTTCGACTCGATAAGAACCTGCTGTACGAAGCTCGTACTAAGCTCGGGAAGACCAAACGTACCAAGCTCCGAGTCAATGTCCTCGGGTGTTACTCCGAGAGGCTTGGTTGAGCGGAACAGCTCGTAAACCTCGGGGTCGTTCATCGGAACGTCCATAACGCTCGTGCCCGAGTAGACCTCAAGGAACTTGTACTTGGTCGGAATATCGTGTCCAAGCTCGTCAAGCTTGAGTATGGTATCGTGAAGGTAGGAGAATGCGAAGTGGGTAGTTACGATGTCGGAGTTCGGGTCATCTGCGGGGTGCTGAACGGGAGTGAACTCGTAAACGCTGTTCTCTCTCGGTACAACTATGATTCCACCGGGATGCTGACCCGTAGTACGCTTAACGCCTACGCATCCCTGGGCAAGCCTGTTTATATCCGCCTTGGGAAGAGTTTCGCCTCTCGTCTCAAGGTGCTTTAAAACGTAGCCGTAGGCGGTCTTTTCGGCGAGAGTACCCAGCGTTCCTGCGCGGAATACGTTTTCGCTTCCGAAAAGCTCCTCGGTGTATTTGTGTACTCTGCCCTGAACCTCTCCAGAGAAGTTTAAGTCGATATCGGGGGACTTGTCTCCGTAAAAGCCGAGAAAGGTCTCGAAGGGAATATCGTGACCGTCGTTGTTCATAAGCGTGTCGCACTTTGGACAGTGCTTGTCGGGAAGGTCAAAGCCCGAGCCGACGCTTCCGTCGGTGATAAATTCGCTGTGCTGACACTTGGGACAGTAGTAGTGAGGAGGCAGAGGGTTAACCTCGGATATACCCGACATCGAGGCAACGAAGGACGAGCCTACCGAGCCTCGTGAGCCGACGAGGTATCCCTGGCTTTCACTGTAGCTTACAAGCTTTTGAGCAATTATGTAAAGCACTGCGTAGCCGTTCTTGATGATGGAGGTAAGCTCCTTGTCAAGACGGTTGTAAACTATATCGGGCAGAGGGTCTCCGTACATAGACTTTGCTTTAGTCCAGCACATATTTTGAAGGTCCTCCTCAGCGCCCTCAAGGTTGGGAGTAAACGTGCCCTTGGGAATGGGACGTATCTCGTCGTCAACCATATCGGCAATGAGATTGGGATTTGTGATAACCACCTCGTGCGCTACTTCCTTGGGAAGATAGTAGAACTCGTTTAGCATTTCCTCGGTCGTTCGGAAGTAAAGAGGATTGGGACGGTCAGCGTCCGAGAATTTTGCCGAGATGAGAATACGGCGGTAAATCTCGTCCTGCGGATTTAAGAAGTGTGCGTCACAGGTGGCAACGACGGGCTTTTCAGCCTTCTTGCCAAGCTCAACGATACGGCGGTTTATGTTGATGACCGCATTCATATCGGGAAGAGTGCCGTTTTCTATCATAAAGGAGTTGTTCGAAAGAGGCTGAATTTCAAGATAATCGTAAAATTCCGCAATCTTCAAAAGGTCTGCGTCGCTCTTTCCCGAGAGTATTGCCTGATAAAGCTCACCTGCCTCACAAGCCGAGCCGATAATAAGACCCTCGCGGTGACGCTCGATCATCGTTCTCGGTATTCTCGGCTGACGGTGATAGTAATCAAGGTAGGAGGCTGAAACCAGCTTATAAAGGTTCATCATGCCTGCCTGACTCTTGACGAGTATTATCATATGATAGGGTCGAAGCTTTTTCGGGTCGCTCTTTTCCGACATTGCAAGCATCATATCGGCGAGGTTTCCGACACCCTCTTTCTTGAGGTCCTCGGTCATACAGGTGAATATCTTGGCAAGCATTTCCGCATCGTCGCAGGCTCTGTGGTGATTGAAGTCCTCGAGACCGTAATGCTCCTGAAGGTTGTCAAGTCTGTGGCGTTTAAGCTCGGGGTTGAGATGGCGTGAAAGAGCCACCGTATCAAGATATGAGTTTGTAAATTCAAAGCCGTGCTTTTCGCAAGCCTGCTTTATAAAGCTTGTATCAAAGTTGGCGTTGTGTGCTACGAGCACCGCGCCCTTACTGAATTTTAAAAATTCGGATACCGCATCGGCAACCGACGGAGCGTCCTTGACCATATCGTCGGTGATGCCCGTCAGCTTTACGATGTTTTCGGGTATGGGCATTTCGGGATTTGCAAAGGTTGAGAAGCGGTCAACCACCTCTCCGTTTCTCCAACGTACCGCGCCAATTTCGGTTATTGCGCAGGTGAGAGGAGAAAGTCCCGTCGTCTCTATATCGAAAACGACGAAATCGTCCTTTTCAAAGGAGGCGTTATCGTCTCCCCATACGGCTCTTGCCGTGTCGTCAACGTAGTATGCCTCAAGACCGTAAATGACCTTCATTCCGAGCTTGTCCGCCGCAAGCATAGCATCGGGAAAGCCCTGCACGTTGCCGTGGTCGGTGATGGCTACCGCACGGTGTCCCCAAGCGTGCGCGGTCTTTACCGCAACGTCGGGAGGAATAACGGCGTCCATTGAGGAAAGGTTTGTGTGAAGGTGAAGCTCAACTCTCTTTTCCTCGGCATCGTCGGTGCGGTGAAGCTCCTTTATCTTGAAAATCGCACGGGGCTTCAAAACCGTTTCCTTTTCGAAGGTGTCGTAGCTTGATTCACCGACTACCATAAGAGCGTTGCCCTTCTTGAAGCCATCCTTGGCATCCTTGTATTTATCGTTTGCACAAACGATTTTTATTGTGACAGACCTCGTATCGTCGGTTATCTGCACGCTGGCAATGGTCTTGTCACCCGCACGGGTAACGCGGTCCTCGGAGAAGAATACTCTTCCACATACACAGCAAAGCTCCTTCTCCTTGAGGGTATAAAACTTTTTTATAGAAATCGGCTCGGGCATATTTTTGGGCTTTGCGCCGTAAAAAAGCTCGGGCTCGGTAGTGTCGAAGGTTACGAATCCACTCTGGAAGAAGCTCTTTCCTTCAACCTTCGGAAGCTCCTCCTCCTTTTCGTTTTCGAAAAGGGTGGTCGAATTGTCTCGCGGCTCTTCTTTCTTGATATTGAGGGTCATTGTTGCATTTGAAAGCGCAACGTATTCATCCATATTGAAGGGCTTTTCGTCGATAATTTCAAAGGTGACCGCCTTGCCGAATTCCTCAAGCACGATATCCGAGAGAATCTTTTTGCACTCGGATTCGGACGGAAGCTTGCCAAGACCGTTTGACAGAATTATTTTAACGTGATTATCCTCAATCTCCATTCTTCCGCCGTCAAAAAAGCCGTTGGCAAGAGTGGTATTACGGGAAAGCTCACGGATAAGGTCCTCGTAGTAGGACGGGGTAAAAAGCTTTTCGGGATAGCTTGGCATAAAGAAGCAGGCTGTAAGGTCATACGCCTCGGCAACGTCGTGCTCAAGCTCGTAAAGGGTGTTGCGTGTCATTATGTTTTCCGACCAGAAATTTATCATCATGGTACGCTTATCACGGTTGACACGGCATCTGTAATGGTAGCAGGTTTCCAAAAAATCTCTCTTCAAGCCCGACGGCGCGTACTTTGATAGCATTTCCGCAAGGCTTTTTTCACATTTCACAAAATCTTCAAGCTTCATTTTCGTTCCTCATATTTTCTATTTCATTTATAAGTGCCCCGATAAGTTTTTCTTCGCTTACCTTGGCTATGATTTCGCCCTTTTTGAAGAGCAGGGCTTCTCCCGTGCCTCCTGCGATTCCGACGTCGGCTTCTCTTGCCTCACCAGGACCGTTTACCGCACAGCCCATTACGGCAACCTTTATCTGCCTTGTACCGATGGGCTTGGTCTTCTTGAGTATCTCTTCTACCTCCTTTGCTATTTTTATTATGTCAATTCTCGTTCTTCCGCAGGTTGGACAGGAGGTCACCTGAAAACCGCCCTTGTTGTAAAGACCGAGAGAGGACAGCAACGTTTTTGCCGCCTCCACCTCTTCGACGACGTCGTCGGTGATGGAGATGCGTATGGTGTCTCCGATTCCCTCAAGGAGAAGGGGAGAGAGACCTGCGCTTGACCGTACAAGGCTTGATTTAAGCGTGCCTGCTTCGGTTACTCCGAGGTGAAGCGGATTGTCAGAGGCGTTTGAAATGAGTCGGTTTGCGCCGATTACCGTCAGTGCATCCGAGGATTTTACGGATATTACCGTATCGTAAAAGTCGGCACGCTCAAGCGCCTCCTTTTCACGCATTGCGCTTTCAAAAAGAGCCTCGGCACACGGTGAGCCGTATTTTTGAAGCACCTCTTTTTCAAGGCTTCCGCCGTTAACTCCGATTCTGATGGGAATATTTTTTTCACGGCATATTCCGGCAACCTCGCGCACTCTTCCGCTGTCACCGATGTTACCTGGATTTATTCTGATTTTGTCAATACCCGCCTCCGCAGACTCTATGGCGAGACGGTAGTTGAAGTGTATGTCGGCAACGAGCGCTACGTTATAGCCCTCGACCGCCCTTTTGTAAAAGGGAATGTTGTGTACCGATTCCATATCGGGCACGGTGAATCGGATGACGTCACAGCCCGCCTCGGCAAGTGAGAGAATTTGCTTCTCGGTTGCCTCTCTGTTACGGGTATCGGTGTTGGTCATCGACTGAATAAGTATAGGCGCACCCCCACCTAAAGTGAGGGTGCCAAGCTTTATTTTACGGGTTATTTTTCTCATAATCTGTCCTTTAGAAAAGCTTAAATATATCCTTGAGAGTAATGATTGCCATAAATCCGAAAAGGATTATCATACCTGCGAGGTGAACGTAGCCCTCGTGCTCGGGCTTTATCGGCTTTCTGCGTACAGCCTCAACCAGCACGAATACGAGTCTGCCTCCGTCAAGCGCGGGAATAGGCAAAAGGTTGAAAATTCCGAGATTCATGCTGATGAATACGAAAAGCGTTGCAAGAGTGCGTACTCCCATTGAAGCGCTTTCGGCAATTGCGTTGACCGTGCCGACGGGGCCCGATACGGCTTCCATTCCGTACTTGCCCGTGATAAGCCCGATAAGTGAATCGTATATTACCTTGACGGTGGAAAAGCTTTCGTAAACCGTTTCGTAAAGAAGCGTTTTGAGGGTCTTTCTCTGAGCGTAGACAGAGAAGTCGGGCATTCCGAAGGTGACACCGTCCTCCTCGTCAGTGGTGAATTGGATATCCTCAAAGAGAATTTCTTCTCCGTTTCTCTCTACCGTTATATCAAGAGGCTCGACGCCGTCAAGCATAATTTTGTAGGAGATATCCTGATACACCTTCATTTTCTCGCCGTTTATCTCGACGATTCTGTCTCCGTCCATAATTCCCGCACCGTACAGCACCGACTCCTCAAGGGGATAATTCGGCGAGTCTGCAACGACGCAGGAGGCGTAATAGGGAGAGGAGGCAAGAATGATGAACATTGCGATGATTGCCGTGAGGATATTCATTCCCGAGCCTGCAAAAAGTATAACGAAGCGTTGATACCACGGCTTTTTGTTGAGTGCGTTTTCCTCCTCCGAGTTTTCGTCCTCACCAACGAGACTTACAAAGCCTCCTATCGGCAAAAGGCGGAGAGCGTAAAGAGTACCGCTCTTTTTACTGCGGCGTGATACGAGCTTTGGACCCATACCGATTGAAAATTCCTTGACACCCACCTTGAACATACGCGCGGTGATAAAGTGTCCGAATTCGTGAGCGAAAATCATAAAGCTGAAAAAGAGAAGTGCTAAAAGTATTTTCCAGACCATCGTTTTCCTCCAACGGTTTTTAAAAAGTTTATGCGAATTTCGTTTGATTATGCCCTTGCTCCGACAAGCGTGTCAATATGCTCTCTTGCGAGTCTGTCCTTTTCCTCGATAATCTCAAGGGAAAGCGCCTTTTCAACGGGTATTGAGTTGACTGCACTCTCCACAGTGTCAAAAATGTCGAGAAAGCCTATTTTTCCGCTGAGAAAAAGCTCGACCGCACGCTCGCCTGCGCCGTTGAGCACTGCGGGGGCTGTACCTCCAAGCGTTATGGCGCGTCTTGCGAGAGGGAGAAGAGTAAACGTCTTTTCATCGGGCGGAGCAAAGGTGAGTGTGAAGGACTGCGTGTAGTCCATTTTTTTGCAGAGTGATTCCGAGCGCTCGGGATAGGTGAGCGCAAACTGAATACAGTGCTTCATATCGGGATGACCGAGCTGTGCAAGGGTAGAGCCGTCGCAAAATTCCACCATGGAATGTACTATACTCTGACGGTGCACCGTGACGTCTATCCTGTCTGCCGACATGTTGAAGAGCCTTGCCGCTTCGATAAGCTCAAGTCCCTTGTTCATAAGAGTTGCCGAGTCAACCGATATCTTTGCGCCCATTGACCAGGTTGGATGTGCGATAGCCTCGGCAGGAGTGATATCCTTCAGCTCCTCACGGGTCTTGCTGAAAAAGGGACCACCCGATGCGGTGATTATAAGTCTGCTTATGAATCTGCTTGAATTGTGCTCCGAGTCAAGACATTGAAAAATCGCCGAGTGCTCACTGTCAACGGGAAGAAAGCGCACGCCCTTTTCCTTGACCTTTCCCAGAATGATCTCACCCGATGCAACGAGCGGCTCCTTGTTTGCCATGGCAATATCCTTGCCCGATTCGATAGCTGCGAGAGTCGGACGGATTCCGCTTTTGCCAAGAAGAGAATTGAGAAGGATATCGGCGTTTGATATTGCCGCCGTTTCAATAATTCCCTCGTCACCCGACAGTATTTTCGTATCGGTGTCGGCAACTCTGATTTTGAGGTCGGCAGCAGCCTTTTCATCGGCAACGGCACAGTATTCGGGACGGAATTCCCTTATTTGTGCTTCGAGCAGGTCAATGCTCCGTCTTGCTGCAAGAGCGGTTATTTTGTAGCCCTTTTCCCTTGCGACCTCAAGCGTTTGCGTACCGATTGAGCCCGTTGACCCGAGGAGTGCTATTTTTTTCATAATACCTCCAAGGGAAGCTCTGTTACGAGATACAGAAGCACCGATACCGAAATAATAGAGTCAAAGCGGTCAAGCACTCCTCCGTGACCGGGAAAAAGCTTGCCGTAGTCCTTGATGCCGTAATGACGCTTGATAAGGGATGCGGAAAGGTCTCCGAGCTGAGAAACGACAGCCGCAACAAGACCGATAGCACCGAGAAGAATCACACTTTTCGTGTCACAGCCTCTTACTATACTATATATTACGAAACTAAGTGTACAAAAAACAGTACCGCCAATCGCTCCTTCGACAGTTTTTTTAGGGCTGACCTCGGGAATAAGCTTGTGCTTGCCGAAAAATACTCCCGTAAAATACGCAAAGGTGTCGGTTATCCACGCTCCGAAAAATACGAGAGGGAAGTAGAAGCCACCTTCTCTTGAAAATACGAGAAGGAGAGCGCCGAAGCCTGCAACAACGTAAAACGTGAAGGCGAAAAACATAAGAAGCGTGTCTATTTTATAAGCCTTGTGACCTATCACTCCGATAAAGAGAAGAAGGAAAAGCAAAAGGCTCATAACGGGTGCGTAATGAGAAAGAGACGCACTTGTTGTAAGAAGGAGAAATGCTCCTGCCAATATTGGCGGTATAACGAGAATTGGCTTTTTTGCTCCTACACAGCCTGCCGCTTCAACTATTGCGATGCAGCCGACGACGGCGAGAGCAAGCTTTAATACCGTTATCCCTGCAAAAAACTCAACGTTTGCGAATATGAGCACGGGAATAAGTACGCATAGTGCTACCACTGCGGTTATAATTCTTGTAAGCATATTTGACTTCCTTTACTTTTTTGGCGCAACGTCACCGAAGCGTCTTTGACGAGTGGCGTAAAAAGCCAATGCCTCGTCGATATCCTCGCCCGTTATATCGGGCCAGAGCTTCGGGGTAAACCATAGCTCAGAATAAGCGCTTTGCCAGGTGAGAAAGTTTGAAAGCCTCATTTCACCGCCCGTGCGGATGATGAGGTCGGGGTCGGGCTGACCCGTCGTGTAAAGCGCGTTTGAAATATCCTCCTCGGATACCTCGCGCTTTCCCTCGGCAATAAGCTTGTTGACCGCTTGAACGACGTCGGCGCGTCCTCCGTAATTCAAGGCTACGTTAAGTGAATGGGGATAGTGAGCGCTCTTTTCCTCCGCCTCGCGCATAAGCGCCTGAACCTCGGGAGAAAATCGGCTTCTGTCACCGATGAAACGCACACGGCTGTTCTTTTCTCTGCCTCCCGCAATACCCTCTTCAAGATATTCAACGAGAAGCCTTATTATCCCCTCGACCTCGCTCTGAGGTCTTTTCCAGTTTTCCGTAGAAAAAGCATAGACGGTAACAAGCGCAATATCACGGTCGATACAATGCTCGACTACCCGTTTAAATGCCTCGGCTCCACTTCGGTGTCCCGCTTCACGCATAAGACCCCTTTTCGTTGCCCAACGCCCGTTTCCGTCCATTATAATTCCAAGATGCCTCAACGGTGGGTTTTCACCGTTGAGGACATTTGATTTCTTTTGCCTTTTAAAAAGCATTACAGCTCCATGATTTCACGGGACTTCTTTTCAACAGCAGCATCAACAGCCTTGATGTACTTGTCGGTGAGGTCCTGCGCGCTCTTTTCTCCTGCCTTCTGCTCGTCCTCGGTGAGCTCGCCAGCCTTCTTCTGAGCCTTGATTGCATCGTTTGCGTCACGGCGGATGTTACGGATAGCTACCTTGCAGTTTTCACCGTAAACGGAAACCTGCTTGGAAACCTCACGGCGACGCTCCTCGGTAAGAGTGGGGAATACGAGACGGATAACCTTTCCGTCGCTCTGAGGATTGATTCCGATATCGGATGCGAGAATTGCCTTTTCGATATCCTTAACGGTGGAAGCATCCCAGGGAGAGATAACGAGGGTGCGCGCGTCGGTTGCCTTGATTTCTGCAACCTGATTGATTTGTGTGGGAGAGCCGTAGTAGTCGATGGTAACCTTGTCAAGCACGTTTGCGCTTGCACGGCCTACGCGGATGGTGAGAAGCTCTGCTTCGAGAGAGGATACTGCCTTCTGCATTTTTGCTTCAAATTCTGTAAGATTTGCTTTCATATTTATAAATTCCTTTCAAAAGTAATTAGTTTAATCTGGATACTGTCGTTCCCGTCTTACCTCCCGTGATAACGCGGTAGATGTTTTCGGGGTCTGCAAGACCGAAAAGAACGAGCGGCATTGAGTTTTCCATAGCATATGCTGTTGCGGTTGCATCAATTACCTTGAGTCCCTTTGCAAGAATCTCGCTGTAATCAATTTTTTCAATACGCTTAGCCGTCGGGTCTTTTCTGGGGTCTGCGGTATATACTGCGTCTATGTTCTTTGCAAGAAGCACGACGTCTGCATCAATTTCAACGCCGCGAAGCACTGAGGTCGTGTCGGTGGTCATATGGGAAATACCCGTACCGCCTGCAAAAATAACGACTCTGCCCTTCGTAAGATGCTTTACAGCCTTCGTCTTTATGTAGCTTTCGCAGAACTGAGGCATCTCAACCGAGCTCATTACTGCGGTGGGAACTCCGATTCCCTCAAGCGTTTCGGAAAGAGCAATGGAGTTTATCACCGTTGCAAGCATTCCCATATGGTCGGCTCTCGTTCTGTCAAAGCCCTCGCCGAGCTGACCGCCTCTCCATATGTTTCCGCCTCCGAAAACAATGCCGATTTCAACTCCCGCACTGTGACATTTCTTGATTGCCTCGGCAATAACGAGAAGCTTTTCCTTGTCGATTACGGGTACGTGCTTGACTCTCTTATCACCATTTTCAAGCGTCTCGTACTCGGCAATATCACTGCCGTATACAGCCTCACCCGAAAGCTTGATAAGTACTCTCTTGTAAATAGGCTCCATTGTTTACACCGCCTTTTTTATATCCTATTTTTTCATTCTATATTGTACCCTAAAAATTGCATTTTGTAAATAGGTAAATAAAAAGTTTTCACCAAGTCGGCGAAAACTTTTTGTGAAATTATTTTCTTGATGCGATGTCGCGTGCGACGAAAACGCCCGATGCGGAGGCGTGAGAGAGGGAGTGGGTAACTCCGCTGCAATCTCCGATGACGTAAAGTCCCTTGTGACGAGTTTCAAGTCTTTCGGAGATTTCAACCTCCATATTGTAGAACTTGACCTCAACGCCGTAAAGGAGGGTATCGTCGTTTGCCGTACCGGGTGCAACCTTGTCCAGCGCGTAAATCATCTCAATAATGCCGTCGAGTATTCTCTTGGGCATAACGAGGCTTAAGTCACCCGGAGTTGCGGTAAGCGTAGGAGTGATAAACGCCTCCTCAATACGCTTTGCGTTGCTTCGCTGACCTCTTACAAGGTCTCCGAAGCGCTGTACCATTACACCGCCGCCGAGCATATTGGAAAGACGGGCAATGCTCTCGCCGTAGCCGTTGGAGTCCTTGAAGGGCTCGGAGAAATGCTTGGAAACGAGAAGCGCAAAGTTGGTGTTATCGGTCTGAAGGGCAGGGTCCTCGTAGCTGTGACCGTTAACGGTTACGATGCCGTTGGTGTTTTCGTTAACGACGGCTCCCTTGGGGTTCATACAGAAGGTGCGTACAAGGTCCTGGAATTTTTCGGTGCGGTAAACGATTTTACTTTCGTAAAGCTTGTCGGTGATGTGCGAGAATACCTCGTAGGGAAGCTCCACTCTGACACCGATGTCAACACGGTTGGAGCGTGTCGGGATATCAAGGTCACGGCAGACCGTTTCCATCCACTTGCTACCGCTTCTACCTGCGGAAATGATGCACTTTTCTGCGGTGAACTCGCCCTTGTCGGTTTCAACCGCATAACCGCCGTCAATAAGCTTTATTGAGTGAACGGGAGTATTGAAGTGGAAGTCTACCGAGTCGTTAAGCTTGGAGTAGAGATTTTCAAGCACCTTGTAGTTTATGTCGGTGCCGAGGTGTCTCACCGAAGCGTCGAGAAGGTGAAGCCCGTTCTGCATACAAAGCTTCTTGAACTCGGAATTTGCGGTGGAATAAAGCTTCGTGCCCCCTCCTCCGTGCTCAAGGTTGATGCGGTCTACGTACTCCATAAGCTCAAGAGCCTCTTTTTTGCCGATGTATTCGTGAAGAGTACCGCCAAACTGATTGGTGATATTATACTTTCCGTCGGAAAATGCTCCCGCCCCGCCAAAGCCGTTCATAATCGCACAGCTCTTACATCCGATGCAGGAGGTGATTTTCTTGCCGTCGATTGGGCACACACGCTTTTCAAGGCTGTTGCCCGTTTCAAAAATTGCTACCTTTAATTCGGGTGCGGTGCGCTGAAGCTCGAATGCGGAGAATATACCGCCCGGACCTGCACCTATAATAATAACGTCGTAATTCATTTCTTTATCCTCTTAAATCTGTGAAATATCGTAAGGAGTGCTCTGGTAAACGAAGTAGTTGAGCCAGTTTGAAAAGAGCAGATTTGCACTTGCACGCCAGGTGACTCTCGGAGGCTGAGTGTCGTCGTCATTCGGATAATAGTTTACAGGCACCTTTATGGGAAGACCTGCGTTTTTGTCTCGCAGATATTCCGCCTCAAGCGTGCGTGGGTCGTATTCCGAGTGACCCGTGACGAATACCTGACGTCCGCCCTCGGTAATGGCGCAGTAAAGACCCGCCTCGGCACTTGTGGAAAGCACCTTGAGTCTCGGCTCTGCTTTCACTTCCTCAAGGTCAACCGTGGTGTGACGGGAATGAGGCACGTAGAAAATATCGTCAAAGCCTCTGAAAAGTATTGAATTTTTATAGTCTACCGTATGCTCGAAAACGCCGAACATTTTTTCGTCGAGCGGTTTTTTGTTTATCCCGAAATGGTAATAAAGACCTGCCTGAGCACCCCAGCAGATGTGGAAGGTGGAGGTAACGTGAGTTTTACTCCATTCCATTATTTCACAAAGCTCTTCCCAGTAGTCAACCTCTTCGAAATCCATCTTTTCAACGGGTGCACCCGTGATTATCATACCGTCAAATTTGCGGTCTCGAATCTCGTCGAAGGTCTTGTAGAAGGCTAAAAGATGGTCGGCAGAGGTGTTTTTTGACTTGTGTGTCGATGTCTGAAGAAATTCGAGCTTTACCTGAAGAGGCGTGTTTCCGAGAAGCCTTGCAAACTGCGTCTCGGTGGTGATTTTCGTGGGCATCAGGTTGAGAAGCAGTATTTCGAGCGGACGTATATCCTGGGTCATAGCGCGCTTCTCGGTCATAACGAATATATTTTCTTCAATGAGAGTTTTCGTTGCAGGCAATGAATCGGGAATTTTGATGGGCATTTATATCAATCCTTTCCGTAGACACAAAAATAACAGAGGAGACACCTCTGTTGACAATAAAACGGGAAGTTTTATTTTAGAGAAAGTGTCCCGAAAATATTATATCGGTGTCTGTACATTCGCATCATCGGGGCTTCCTCCTTAAATTTTAATTAACAAGGTGATTTTAACATAGTTTCGTCAGTTTGTCAATATTGACTTTTAAGGGCATATGGTGTAGAATTGATAAAAACAAACTGAAAGGTATTGAAATGGGAAAAATTATAAATTACTTAAAAATGCCGTTTACACGATTACCCGACGGTAAGCTTTACGGCAAGGCTCATTGGCTTGACGCCGTGCTGCGAATAATCGGATACCTCGACCTTTTGCTTTTGCCGTTGTATGCATATCTTTCAATTGAGTTTATACATTACGCATCAATGACCCGTTTCACAAGCTTTATGACCAACCGTACTCCTGCGGTGCATTTCGGCATATTGCTTATTTATCTCCTTTTTGGGCTTTTGCTTCTCATTTGTAAAAAAGGCTGGGTCGCAGGTCTTATACTCTCACTTGCCTCCTCCATTATCGCTCTTGCGGATTTCTATAAATTTGCGCTGACGGGTGACTATCTCTACCCGTGGGACGTTTTTGCACAGACGGGTAACGTCGGTGAGCTTGCAAGCTTTCTTTCAACCCCTCTTCCTTATTGGGCAATAGTGCTTATCGCAGGCTTTATCGTTGCCGTTGCCGTTTTGATTGTTACAAAGCCCGAGCTTCCCGTTAAGGCTTATATCCGACTCCCCGTGCTTGCGGCGGCAATTCTGCTTTTGGTAAACAGCGTTAACACGCCTCAAAAGGCGCAGAAGGTGCTCAATGAAAACTCTCTTTACCTTGAGGATATGGCGCTTCAGTATTCAAACTATATAGCAAACGGCTTCGTCGGTGCATTCACCGTCAACATTCTTTCAACTCAGGTTACTCCTCCCGATAACTACGGCAAGGAAATGATAGCCTCTCTTCTGGAGGGCTATGAATACACGCCCGAGACCGAGGATTTCTCAAAGCCCGACGTCATTCTTATCCTTTCCGAAAGCTTCTGGGACGTGCGTATGCTTCCGGGGGTTGAGTTTTCCGAAAATCCCCTTGCAAATTACGATGAAATAATCGAAAGAGAAAACACCGTCAGCGGAAGATTCTTTACGACGGGCTTTGGTGGAGGCACCGTAAGACCTGAGTTTGAGGTGCTTACGGGTCTTACGACCGACCGACTCCCTGCGGGAAGCGTTCCGTGGCAGTATATTACCGAGCAGAGCGAAAGCTACGTTTCACTCTATAAGAGTCTCGGCTATAAGACGGTTGCAATGCATCCCTATACCTCAAGCTTTTATCTCAGAAAGGAGGCTTATCCGCTCATAGGCTTTGACGAGCTGAAATTTGAGGATACCTTCTACAATCACCCCGATATTCCCGTGAAGATTGACGGCAAGCAGATAACCGACGAGACCTTTGCCGAGCATATTATTCATTATCTTGACAATGCTGACCAGCCCGTTTTCCTCTTCGGCATCAGTATGGAAAACCATCAGCCCTATACCAACAAGTACGATACACATACCGTGACCGTCTCAAGTGATACTATTGACGCAGGCGTTCTTGCCGACGTTGAGAATTATACTCAGGGCGTTTTACACGCTGATAAGGCTTTGAGGGCACTCGTTGATTATATCGACAGCCGTGAGCGTGATACGGTGCTCGTGTGGTTTGGTGACCACCTTCCTACTCTTGGCGCAAATTACGCCGCTTACGCTCAATCGGGTATGATTGATTTGTCAGCTATGTCGATTGAAATGAAGGAGGCGTTGCAGTCTACTCCATATATTATCTATTCGAATTTTGAATACCGCGAGGGTGCAATGGTGTCGGCGGGTAAGGGTCAGGACCTTGCCTCCTATAACCTTATGAACGCGCTGTCCACTCTCATAGGCTCGCCGAGAACACCTCTTATGCACTTCCTTGAGGATTTCTACGATACCTTCCCGTATTACAACGTAAGACTTTTCACGGGGCTTTTCCCTGCTGAAATATGGAGCTTCGTCGATTCTCACGCCGCCCTGACCTATGACAGAACGGTTGGTAACAAATACTCTGCAAAATAATTTTAAAGCCGTCTCTTCCGAGACGGCTTTAAAATTATTTCTGAATATGTACGTCAAGCTGATTGAAGGGGATTTCGATTCCTGCCTTGTCGAAGGCTTTCTTCATCTGCTCCTGAATGTCAAAGTAAACGTCCCAGTAATCAGCGGAATTGACCCAGGTGCGAAGGATGAAAACGAGTGAGGATGCATCCTGACGGTGAAGCGCCGCAAAGGGAACGGGGTCACGGAGCACCTTATCGTTGCTGAGCGCTACCGTGAGAAGCACCTTGATTACGTCATCGATGTCACAGCCGTAGCTTGCGGTAAACTCAAAGTCAACGCGTCGGGTATCCTGAGTGCTGTAATTGACGATGGTAGCGTTTGAAAGAGCGCCGTTGGGAATGGTTACGGTCTTATTGTCAACCGTTGTGATGGTGGTGTAGAAAATGCCGATTTCACGAACTACACCCGTATCCGTGTGGTTGTCGATAAGGTCTCCAACCTTAAAGGGACGGAAGAAGAGTATCATTATACCGCCTGCAAGGTTTGAAAGGCTGCCCTGGAATGCAAGACCGATGGTAACGCCGACCGAGGCAAGCACAGCGGAAAGTGCGGTTACGTCAATTCCCACGATGGTTGCGGCAACTACGATGATAATTATCTTGAGTGAAATGCCGATAAACGAGCCGATAAAGGTGGCAACGCTTTCGTCAATCTTCTGAAAGCCGCGGCTCTTTTTTACAAGCTTTACTATCCAGCTTGAAAGCTTGAAGCCGATAAGCACGAAAACGATTGCGCAAATTGCAGAGAATACAAGATTTATACCGCCCTGAGCGATATAGGACTTAATTGTTTCTAACATTTTAAACCTCCAAAATATTGTTGTTAATGTAAATTATAATACGAAAATCGGGATAAGTCAACAAAAAGTTATATTCCCGCCTTGACAATTGTACAAAGCCGAATTATGTCAAGGCAAGTGCGCTTGACTTTTTTTCTCTTGTGAATTATAATATCTGAATAGATTATCTGTTTTTACGGAAAATCACAAAAATCGTGGAGGTTTTGCTTTGAGCTTATTTATTTGTCCCGTTTGCCGTAAGGAGCTTTTTGAGGTTGACAAGAGCCTGAAATGTGTAAACGGTCATAGCTTTGATAAATCGAGCGCGGGAGACGTTTTTCTCCTTCGCACCTCAAAGGGTATACACGGTGACAGTCGTGAAATGGTACGCGCCCGTCACGATTTTCTTGAGCGTGGCTTTTACGCGCCTTTGCGTGACTCCTTGTCCCGTCTTGCCGTAGAATGCGTCGGAGAGGGACACGTCAATTATCTTGACGCAGGCTGCGGCACGGGCTATTATACCGAGGGCGTTGCAAGGGCTCTTATGGAGAGAGGCGAGACCTCGGTCGTTGGAATAGACATTTCAAAGGACGCCGTGAAAACGTCGGCAAAAAGACTTAAAACGTCAGAGCTTGCAACGGCGAGCGTTTACGATCTGCCTATTGCTGACAATACTATTGATATAATTACGAACGTTTTTTCTCCTATGGCAGAGACCGAGTTCGCAAGGGTTATGAAGAGTGGCTCAACACTCCTTTACGTCGTGCCTGCCTCAAGGCATCTTTATTCTATGAAAAGCGTTTTGTACGAAAATCCTTATGAGAATGAAGAGGGCGCGGTTGAATACGACGGCTTCAAGCTTATGGGCTCACAGCCCGTTGATTCCTCGGCAACTCTTTCGGGAGAGGAGCTTTCAAGCCTTTTTGCTATGACGCCGTATTTCTGGACAACCTCCAAGGATGGAGCCGAAAGACTGTCAGCTCTCGATTCTCTCAAGGTTGAGTTTTCGTTTATAATCTATATTTACAAAAGGATTTGATATGAAAAGGATACTTCTTTTATTCCTGCTTGTCCTTCTTCTGACAAGCTGTGGAAAAATAAAGCCTCCGTCAGAGGAGGTGCTTGAAAGCCTTGATTCCTTCGTTGAGGATAACGGCGGTATTTTTGAGGCGTCCGACGGCACGCTTATCTCACTTTATCCGCATCACGAGGAGAGTGCTTATACCGACGATTACAACACGATAAGGGAGCTTGCCGATAGCTGTGAGCTTCCCGTATACGTTGCAATCCCTCCGCGTAAGATGGATGCTCTTATAAGCCTTTTGCCCCAAAACTTTCCCGTAGAGCATACCGAGTATCTCTACCTTATGGCTGAGGATATTATAGGGAAGAGCGACGCGGTTTACGTAGACCTTTATAAGTCCCTGCGCGATAACCTCAAGGCGTACTTCAAGACCGACCATCACTGGAGTGACGAGGGTGCTTATATTGCCTACACCGAGCTTTGCAGTGCAATGGGTCTTGAAGCCGTACCCCGTGAGAGTATTGCCACCGAGGTGCTTATTGAGAATTATCAGGGCAGTGACCATACGAAGAAGCCCGAGTCAACGGCAACCGATACCGTAACCGGCCCCTTGCCCGAGGGTGAATATATGACTGAGCTTGTGAGATTTCCTTACGATTCTCAGGAAAACAACATTCCGTTCGAGAGCTTTTACGATTATTCACAGCTTGAGACCCTTGAAAAATACGGAGTTTTTTTGGGCGGTAACGAGCCGTATATCCGCGTGACGAGGGTAGGAGAGGAACGTGAGTGTCTTCTGATTATCCGTGACTCCTTTGCGAGTGCGCTGGTGCCGTATCTTGCCTGTCATTTCGATATTGTGCTTATTGACCCACGCTTTTATCCCGAGGGAATATCAAAGGCGGCGGAGCGTGAAGAAGCCTTTGCAATACTTGTTATTGAAAATATGGGCTCGGTGACTGAGTCTGAAATAAAAATCAAGTGGTAAAAGGAAAAGAAAATAAGGCTGTAAAAACTTGAGAGTTTTTACAGCCTTGTTCTTTATTCAACGTAAATTGAAAGCAATCTGTCACGCTCGGCAGAGCTTATAACGTTTCTTTGACACGCTGATTCGATAAACGCCTTGAGGGTCGGCTTCGTGTCCTTTTGAAGAGGCATGAGGCTCTGATATTTTGCGCAATGCTCCTCAATGCTTTTATCCGTCACCGTGTAATTCATATAATAGTTGTATACGCTCGGCTCAAGCGGTGAGAGGTCAACCGCACGCTTGAGTCGGGCGGTTATTATCTCGGTATCGTTAGATGTGCTTTGCTCAAGCGTTGCAAGAGTCACCTGCAAGAGCGGGTCACGGGGACAGATGGCTTCAAGCCTTCTTCCTTTGTCGTAAGCCTCTTCAAAGCGCTTGGCAATTACGAGATTTTCAAACGAGCTTCTTTGGATATATTCGGTACTCATATAGCCGAGCGTTAAAGCCGATATCAGCAGAATTGGTATAAGAGAGATTATTGACAAGCGTGTCTTGTGGGCTTCAAGCCTTGTGCCCGATAAAAGCCCTACCGTCATAAGCATTATACCGAAGGACAGGTCAAGGTCCATTGACGAGTGCAGGACGGTTAACAGAATCGAGGCTGTCGCGGCAAGCCTTCCTGCCTTGATAAGACGTATTACGGCAAAAATTATCACTGCAAAGAATATTACCGTGAAGGGTATTCCCATTTCGACCGCGAATTGCAGAGGTCCGTTGTGCAGAAGGGTTACGAAGTAGTCGGTGGTTTGTGAGGTGAATTGTAAAAGCCTCCAGCTTGCAGGACCGTTGCCGAGTAGAATTGAGTCGGGAATGAGAGACAGAGCATCGCGCGAGTAATCCCATCTCTTGAAAAGGGTGATGGCAATCGACGGCTTTATGATTATCAGCACAACGCCTGCAATAATTCCGATTATAAAGAGTGCCGTCCACGGCTTGAAAAGGTCACGCTTGATTTTTGAGGTGAGGATGCTTGAGAGTGCTATGCCGACGCATATGGAAATGAAGGCGGGAAGAAGCAATTCAACCGATGCAAGATACGCCGCCAAGACGGAGAATACCGCGGTTATAACGTTTTGAATTATAAAAAAGCCACGACAGTCACGCTTTGCGGAAATAATCAAAAAGGCTATTGCAAGAAACATAGGTATACAAGCCTTTGAGAAGGTGAGCCAAAGCCCCATAAGTATAACCGCGCCGATAAGGGCTTGCACTTTTTTATGCTTTGCTTCAAGCTCAAGCAAGGAATAATAACCGCAGCCGAGAAGGCAGGCGGTGGTGTTGGCGTATTTTATAAAGGATTGAAGTCGCAAAAGGCTTCCGTCGGGGAAAATAAATTCGGACGGAGTAATTATTGAGCAGTAGGCGAGTATTCCGCCTATTGAAATTATCAGGGATACCGCAACGAGTAGCCTTAAAATAATATCCTGCCTTTGTGAAAAAAGCTTTCCTACGTATAACGCAAGTATGAAAATCAAGAGCTTTTCACACTCGTATACGCCGTTTTGAAAATTACCTCTTGTGGAAATCAGAGAAAGAAGCGCGAGGACGGTAAGGGCTATTGAACACAAGCCGATAAGCCACGTGCCTTGAGTCAAATCCATGAAATTTATAAGACAGCATATCAGCAAAAGCGCAATTGGGATTATGCAGTGTTGCCAGTACATTCCGCCGTTGAATACCGTGCAAAGAATAAACGCCGCAGACAGAAGAGTCACGGTCAGGTATTTTCTTTTTGCCTCCATTTGCTTCACCTCCGATGCTTTATTATACAATATATAAAAACGGTTGTCAACGAAAGGATAAAAATAAAGGACACACCGAGGTGTGTCCTTTATGATGCTGTGATTTACGCCTTGCCGGTGAGCTTTGCGATTTCGTCAGCGAAATCGTCTTCTCTCTTCTCAAGACCTTCGCCCTTTTCGAAACGAACGAAGCTTGCAACCTCAACGGATGCGCCGAGCTCTGCTGCAACGCCTGCGAGGTACTTCTCAACGGTTACGCCGTCATCCTTAACGTACTCCTGAAGAAGAAGACAGTTCTGAGTGTAGAACTTCTTGATCTTGCCGACAACCATCTTTTCGAGAACGGACTCGGGCTTCTTAGCGTTAGCCTCGTCGTTCTTGATCTGAGCAAGGATAACCTCCTTCTCGCCTTCAACAACGCTTGCGGGAACGGAAGCCTCGTCGAGATAAGCGGGAGACATAGCTGCAATCTGAAGAGCAACGTTCTTAGCTGCTGCCTTGAACTCGTCCTTAGCTGCCGCATCGGAATCCTTCATGTTAACGATAACACCGATCTGACCCTTGCCGTGTACGTAGCTTGCTACGTTACCGTCAACGATTACAAAACGGCGGATGTTGATGTTTTCGCCAATCTCAAATACCTTGTTCTTAACTGCGCCCTCAACGGTGAGCTCGGAATCAAAGGGGAGAGCGAGAAGAGCTGCAACGTCTGCAGGTCTCTTTTCGAGAATGATCTTGAGAAGGTCCTTAACGAAGCCTACGAAAACTGCGTTGGTAGCAGCGAAGTCGGTCTCGATGTTAACCTCGATCATAGCGGCAGTCTTGCCGTCCTCGGAAATCATAATGTCAACAGCGCCTTCTGCTGCGATTCTGGAAGCCTTCTTTGCTGCAACTGCAAGACCCTTCTCACGAAGGAGCTTTATTGCCTCTTCCTCATTGCCGTTAGCCTCGGTGAGTGCCTTCTTGCACTCCATCATGCCAAGACCGGTCTTAGCGCGGAGGTCTGCAACCTGTTTTGCTGTAATAGCCATATCTATTCACCTGCTTGCCATATGACAAGCCTATCCTTTCGTTTTAATTATTCGGTTACTTCTTCAGCTGCGTCTTCTGCTGCTTCTTCAGTAACGGGAGTCTCGCCCTGATGTCCCTCGATAACTGCGTCTGCAATTACGGAAGCGATAAGGCGGATAGCACGGATAGCGTCGTCGTTGCCGGGGATGGGGTAATCAACCTCATCGGGATCGCAGTTGGTATCAACGATAGCTACGATCGGAATACCGAGCTTGCGAGCCTCTGCAACAGCGTTAGCTTCCTTGCGGGGGTCTACGATAAATACTGCATCGGGGATGGTGGTCATTTCCTTGATACCGCCAAGGTTGGTCTCAAGCTTGTCCATTTCCTTCTTGAGAGAGCTTACTTCCTTCTTGGGAAGAAGTTCGAAGGTGCCGTCCTCCTCGAGCTTGTGGATGTTAGCAAGACGGGCAAGGCTCTTGCGGATGGTCTTGAAGTTGGTGAGCATACCGCCGGGCCAACGAGCGTTTACAAAGTACATACCTGCGCGCTCAGCCTCTTCCTTGATTGCGTCCTGTGCCTGCTTCTTCGTACCAACGAAGAGAATGTTACCGCCGTTTTCAGCGATTTCGCGAACGAACATGTACGCTTCTTCAACCTTCTTAACTGTCTTCTGAAGGTCGATGATGTGAATGCCGTTACGCTCGGTGAAGATGTATTCGGACATCTTCTTGATCTGGTTCAGACGACCAACGCGGGTACGCATGGTCTTGAAGTTGGTCAGCATGCCGCCCAGCCAACGAGCGTTTACATAGAACTGACCGCAGCGCTCAGCTTCCTCACGGATCGCGTCCTGAGCCTGCTTCTTGGTGCCGACGAAGAGAACGGTGCCGCCCTCAGCAGCGGTGTCGCGCACGAAGTTGTAAGCCTCTTCCAGCTTCTTAACGGTCTTCTGCAGGTCGATGATGTAGATGCCGTTGCGCTCC
>JAFSID010000102.1 GCA_017439965.1 Clostridia bacterium
AGTCGCTTTCATTCACCTATTAAAACGGCACGGCAAGGACTACCCTCGACACCCTTCATCTTCAAGGGAAGAGCGGAAAGAAGATAGCTTCCGACAGGCGCCTCGGATAAATCGAGAGACTCAAGAATAACAACGCCTGCGCGGAGAAAAATCTTATGAACCATAGCGTCACCTATCGTAAGCTGTTCGGTGCCTATAAGGTCAAGGTGCTTGGCAAGAAGTGATGCCGCAGGAGGAGAAATATCCACCTTCCCCTTAAGCAGAAGTCTTTTCGTGTTTTTACAAAGGCTTTCGGCATCGGAAAGAGATATAAAGCGTTGCTCGGCAACACGGCAAGAGCCGAAGCACTTGTCGAGGTCTATATCGGAAACGTCGTCTCCGCCGTCAATAAAATGAAGAGGTGCGTCGATATGAGTTGCATTATGCGCGCCGAGTGTTATCTCGGACATATTGTAGGTAAAGCCCTTTTTCATATCGCGGATAAGCCTTTGAGATGCGATAGGGTCATCGGGATAAGGAGGAGTTGAAAAAAGCTCCTTCGTAATATCAATTAATTTCAAGCTCTACTCTCCTTTCAGCAGAAGGCAGGGATAGATTAAGCGCTCTCGGTAAAACCTCAATATCGAAGGTATGCTCGCAAGACAGCTCACCGTCAATGCAGACGGCGCTCTCTTGAGAGAAGGTCACCGAAAGAGACCTGCATCTTTTTGAAATAACGTATTTTTTGGCAGCCTTACGCTCAAGAAGGGTGCCTTTTTTATACGCGCCAATCAAAGACAGAAATACGAAGCGTGAGCAAGGACGGACGAAAATAAGATTGAGAAGCCCGTCGTCAAGCTCGGCGTCCGACACAGCCTTGAAGCCTCCTCCGTAGTACTTGCCGTTGGCAAACGCGGATAAGAGAAAATCGCCCTCAAGCACCTCGCCGTTATCAAGCACACAACGGAGTCGGGTTTTCGGAAGCTTAAAAAAGTTTATAATAACGCCTAAAATATAGGCAAACTTACCTCTCATAAGACGGCTTTTATCACGAAGAGAGGCAATAGTTTTAACAACCGCACTGTCAAAGCCTACGTTGAGCATATTCAAAAAAGTGGTATTACCCGCAGAAACAAGGTCAACGCTCATACTCTCGCCCGAGAGCTGATCCTCGAGGCTCAGGTAATCACCGCTCGGAGAAAAGCTTCTGACAAAATCGTTGCCAGTGCCGACGGGAATCACGGCAAGCTCTCCGCCCTGCCCCTCGGCAAGTCCGCAAGCGACCTCGTTAACGGTGCCGTCACCTCCGCAGGCATAAAAGCGTATGTCCTTATTCTCGGAAAGTGCCGTGCGTACAAGCCATCTTGCGTGACCAGAATACTCGGTAAGCCTCACCTCGTAGTCAAGCTTCTTTTCACCGCAAAGTCTATGTATATCAGCAATCAGTGACTTATGTCTCTTTCCGTCACCCGAGACAGGATTCACAACAAAAAAGTGTTTCATAGCATTCTCTCCTCTGATAACATTATATCAAACTTTGCGACGGTTGTCAAACGGTGTCGAAAATTTACAATTAAGGGCTGTCAACGGATAACCCTCTCTTGACAGAGAGGTGCTTTTTGTTGTATAATTTTTACATATAATTATATTTCGGAGACGCTATGGTATTCTCATCGTATAAATTTATTTTCGGTTTTTTGCCTATCGTATGGATAGTCTGGGCAATACTGAAAAAATTCAAAAGCACAACCCTTATAAAGCTTTGGCTGGTCGTTGCCTCCTGCGTTTTTTACGCATGGGGTCAGCCTCGCTTTCTTCCCGTATTTCTCATAGCACTTATTTCAAATTACGCCTTCGTTTATGCAATAGACAAGCTCAAAAGCCGAGCGCTCAGAATCATATTTTTGCTGCTCGGAATTTTTGAGGGCATCGGAGTTTTGTTCTACTTCAAGTATCTGAACTTCACGCTTTATTCCTTCAACAGATTTTTAGGGTGTGACTTTACTCTGACGGAGATATTTCTCCCTCTCGGTATTTCCTTCTACACCTTCCAGATAATGACCTACCTCATTGACGTTTTCAAGAAAGAGGCGCCCGTTTATCCGCTTCTCGATTACCTGACCTACGTCACCTTCTTCCCTCAGCTTGTGGTAGGACCTATCGTCCGCCACCGCGAGCTTCTTCCTCAGCTCACCTCGGAAAACCTCTTGAAATCCGACGGTAAGGAGACGTCTCTCGGCATTCTGCTTTTCTCTATCGGCTGTGCCAAAAAGGTGCTTATCGCAGACCCGCTCATCAACTTCGCCCTCACCTATTACGGTCAGGAGGGCGGTGACATAACTCACGCATGGCTTGCTACTCTCGCGTATACCTTTGCGTATTATTTCGACTTTTCGGGCTACGGAGATATGGCGCTCGGGCTCGGAAGATTTTTCAATATCCGTCTTCCCTTCAACTTCAATTCCCCCTACAAATCACGCAATATGGCAGAATTCTGGAGAAGGTGGAACATCACGGTATCAAGCTTCTTCGACGATTACGTTTTCAGAAGTATTTTCCGTTTCGGTGACAGACGTGTAAAGCTCGTTTTTGCAACGATCGTAACCTTTGCGGTATCGGGTATATGGCACGGAGCAGGCTGGAATTACATTCTGTGGGGACTCGTTAACGGCGTGCTTGTTGCCATAGTCAATCTTGCCACCGTAAGCCGTATAAGGCTACCCTCGTTTATAGCGTATCCCTTGACCGCAATCTGTATTATTTTCACGAGAGTCCTCTTCGACTCCTCGTCCTTTACGGAAATCAAGAAAACGCTCGGACTTATGCTTTCCTTTGACACCTTCTCGCTGTCCTCAACGCTTGACTTTATTTACGATAACGCTCAAGCGGTGGTGCTTATAGCAGTAGGTGCGGTTATATGCTACTTCTTCAAAAGCACCAAGGAAATTGCAGACAGCTACAAGCCGTCATACAAGTGGGCAATATTTTCCGCACTGCTTTTCTGTCTCGCGCTTTTCAATATGTCTCAGGTTTCACGCTTTTTATACTTCAACTTTTAAGGAGCGTTTATGAACTTCAAAAAATGGATTTCGGCGTTTTTGGTGACCTGCGTTACCGTATGTCTCATTTACGCCTCGTATAACGCACTCGTTGACCCCTTCGGAGTCTTCGGTGATAAGCTTCTCGACTACGGCGAGTACAGTATGACGGAAAATCCGAGGGTGGCTAAAATCGGATATCTCAAGGACAATCACGAAAAATACGACTCCTATGTCATCGGCTGTTCGAAGTCAAGCTCACTTCCGACGGATAGCCTGAACCGTTATTTCGATGCAAGCTTTTACAATATGATAATGTACGGCGGTGACCTCTACGATATAGAAAAAACCGCAGAATATATCATTGATAACTACACCGCAAAAAACATCGTCGTGGTTATCGGTCTTGAGGAGGCACGTGCCTTCAATACCGAGGCTGACGGAATGAAGGGCAACCTTCACGCAAGAGTTGACGGCTCGCCTCTCCTTCCCTTCTATTTCAAGTATCTTTTCTTAAATCCCGAGTACTCTAAAAACAAGCTCGAAGCGTATTTTGACAGAGGCTATCTCATATCCTCCAAGGAGGTATTCGTTACCGAAACGGGTACCTACAACAAGTCACGCAGAGATGCTCAACGCATCCCGAGGCTTGACAAATACCTTGAGGAAAATCCCGATTTTACCGCAAAGCCCTGGTATAACCACATTTTCGATGCGGAGCTATGCGTTGAGAGTCTCGGTCGCATAAAGGCGCTTTGCGACAGCAACGGCACAAGCCTTACGGTAATTGCCTGTCCCGTATACGAAAAGGAGCTTCTCTGCTACAACGTGGACGAGGTAAAGGCATATTACAAGAGTATTGCCGAGAAGGTGGATTTCTGGTGCTTTTCGGGATATACAGATATTACGCGTGAGCCACGGTATTTTTACGATTCAATGCATTTCCGCAACTGTGTCGGAGATATGATGCTGGCACAGATGTTCTCTGATGAGTCGGTATTCGTCCCCGAAAAATTCGGCGTATACGTCACCTCGGACAATGCCGAAGAGGTCATAAATAAGGCTTTTGACGAGAAGTCCGACCCTGACCTCACCTCTCCTCTGACGGTGCTGATGTACCATCATTTTACAGATGCCAAGGCGCTTGATGACCAACTCACCGCACTTGAGAATGCAGGCTATACCTTCGTTACTCTCGGGGATATAAGAGCCTACACCGTAAAGGGTACTCCTCTTCCCGAGAAGCCCGTCTTGATCACGGTTGACGACGGATACAGCTCGGCGCTCACGGTTGCCGCTCCGATATTTGAAAGGCACAACGCATCGGCTCTCGTTTCGGTTATCGGCGTATCAATAGGCCGTGACACCTACAAGGATACGGGCATTGAGATAACCGAGCATTTCGCACTTGAGGATGCAATGGAATATATCGACCGAGGTGTGATAGAGCTGATTTCTCACACCTGGGATATGCATCAGGTCGAGTATGACGGTGAGAATTACCGCCGAGGCGTATTACCTCTTGAGAATGAGAGTGAGGAGGATTACCTCAACGCTCTTCGTACGGATTTTGAAAAGAGCCGTGAGGCTCTCGGAGATATAACCGCCCTCGCCTATCCCAACGGACTCAGCACGGAAATCAGCGAGGTATTTCTCGCACAAAGCGGAGTTGACACGACCTTTACGACCGTATGGGGCAACAACGAGCTTGTCAAGGGTATACCGCAGACCACGCGACTTTTAAGCCGTATCACCGTCGAGGAGAATATGACGGGCGATATGCTTGTTGAATACGTTAAAAACGCTAAATAAGAAAGGAAAAGCTATGGATTTCAAGAACATTCTCAAAAAAGCAGGAGAGGCTGCCAAGAAGGTTGACAAGGAGGACGTCAAGGAGCTTCTTGACGGAGTTGACACCGAGGAAATAAAGGCTGTCGTTACAAAATTCATTCAGTCAAAGAAGGAGGACGTCAAGCTTGAGGGGGACACAAACCTCTTTGAAAACGGCTTCGTAAACTCTCTGTTTGCGCTCGACATCGTAACCTTCCTCGAAAAGACCTTTAAGATAAGACTCGGCAAAAACGATATTAACAAGGATAACCTTTCGACAATCAACAAGATAGTTGCGCTGGTTGAAAAGCTGAAGAAATGAGTAAAAAAATCAAATGCATCGTTTTCGACCTTGACGGCACTCTCTGGGACGGTACGCTGGTCGAAAACTACAACGTAAAATTAAAAAAAGGCGTGCGAGAGCTTCTTGAAGAGCTTGACAGACGGGGAATACTTATGTCCATCTCATCCAAGAACGATTACGATTACGCCGAAAAAAAGCTTCGTGAGGAGGGAATTTTCGATTACTTCCTCGTTCCGCAGATAAGCTGGAATCCGAAGTCCGAGGCAATAGCCGAAATATCAAGACTGCTCAATCTGTCGGTCAAGGAGTTTGCCTTTATCGACGATACCCGTCACGAGCGTGACGAGGTAAGCTTTGCCCATCCCGATATTATGACCCTTGAGGCGTCAAGGCTTTCAACCATACTCGATATGGAAGAATTTCAGCCGAGATTCGTCACCGAGGATTCACGGATGAGACGACAGCTTTACCTGAACGATTTACAGAGGCAGAATGACGAAAAGGAGTTCAACGGCACAAACGAGGAATTTCTTGCGACCCTGAATATGAGGCTTACGGTATCACGAGTCTGCGAGGGTGACCTTGAAAGAGTCGAGGAGCTTACCCGCCGTACCCATCAGCTAAACTCTACGGGCAGAACCTTTTCATTCGAGGAGCTTTCTGCACTCATTCACGACGACAGATATATATTCCTTATCGCATCTCTTGAAAACCGCTACGGTGATTGCGGTAAGGTCGGCATTGCCCTTCTTGAAAGGGTCGAAAACGATTACGTCATAAAGCTTCTCATTATGTCATGCAGAGTTATGACACTCGGTGTCGGCTCGGCACTTCTCATACATCTGTCACATATTGCCGAGCGCGACGGAAAGAGGCTGGTTGCCGATTTCGTATTCACCGACCGTAACCGCATTATGTACATCACCTATAAAATGCTCGGCTTTGAGGACGAGAGCGACGAGGATGCCGAGGAGGCGCTTCTCGTATACGACGGTGAGAGACGCGAAATACCCCAATATTTCAATTTAATCGAGGCTTAAAATGATTGAAACCGATGAAATAATCGCATTTTTGGAAAAGCACAAAATACCGTATACACGCTACGACCACGAGCAATGCAACACGGTAGAGGAAAAGTCGGCGCTTGACGAAAGGCTTGGAATTACCGCAAAGCACTGTAAGAATATATTCCTCACAAACCGACAGAAAACAAGCTTCTATTTACTCGTTATGCCCTTTGAAAAGACCTTCCGCACGGCAGAGGTATCAAAGGAGATAGGCTCGTCAAGACTCAGCTTCGCACCCGACGAGCTTCTTTTGGAAATGCTTCACTGTCATTCGGGCTGTCTTTCCACCCTCTCACTTATTTATGACGAGAAGAACGAAATTCCACTCGTTGTTGACCGTGAGCTTTTAAACGAGAAGGCGCTCTGCTTCCACCCCGCAGACGATACGATAACCCTTGCGATTGACACGGAGGTCTGCCTCAAAACGCTTTATCCCAAGCTTAAAAAAAGTCCCGTTTTCGTAACGGTAACCTCTCCCACCGCATAAAATGCGGTAAAGAGGTGTTTTTATGAAAAAGAATCGGCACCTGAGAAATCAGGTGCTTTTTTCTGCCCATTTACTGATAAAAGGTGATATCGAAGCCTTCCTTAAGGAAATGGAGGTTGAACGCATAGCCTATCTTTCAGGCTATTCCGAGACGGCAATTATTTGGGCAAGCGAAGGCGTACTTGAAAGGATTTGCGCCGATGACAGATGCCTTGAAATATCACCGTTTTGTAACGGCAGCCTCGAAAAGCTGTCGGAGGAGATACTGTCGCAAATGGATGCCGTCACGGTTACCTCATCCGTGCAAAACACACCCGTCGGAATGATATCGGCAGAGCGTGAAATATTCTCGCTTCTATCTCCACAGCTGGAGCCGTATGCCGACAGAATACAAGTGCTCCCCTTTTCTCCGCCGCCGACCGTGGCACTGCACCCGTCGGTCGTACTGTCCACCCTCATCGGCGCAGGGATTACGGTTGACGGAAGGCGGTACAGGGGGATTGCAGAGGGTACTCCTACCGTATTTTCCACCTCCGAAACCTCGGTTGACCTGCTGAACGTCACGGAAAAAATGCTTGATATAGGCGTTAAAATAATCAATTTCAGCGCAGGAGTTTTAAACCCCGAGGGGTATTCCGAGCTTGACCGACTTCTTGACAGACTCATTCGTGAAAGCGGTCTTTTATTCGTCACGGCATCGGGCAACAGACGAGTAGTATCAAGCCCGGGCATAGCCTACAACGTGCTGACCGTCGGCAATCTGCGTACCAAGGATAACGCCGATACGTTTTTACAGCCCCCCTGGAGCACCTACTGTATAAACGCCGTCAATTGCTCGGGATATCTTGCGGATGAAACAACCTCTCATAAGCCCGACGTGGTAGCAGCGGGGAGCTTTATCCCTTACGTTACGCCGAGCGGTAATATTTTTGCCGAAAACACGGGAACCAGCTTTGCCTGTCCATACGTTACGGGAATTGCCATGCTTTTAAAAACACGCTTCCCGACTCTGACCGCGCTTGAATTAAAGCTTATAATCGCTCTGTCCTGCGACCGCGAGTCAATTTCAGACTCCTTTAACCCCGTAATTGACGGGGAACAGCTTATACGTCTCAGGACGGGCTGTGGGCTTGTAAATCTTGAATCAGCCCTTCTCTTTGCTCAAAGCGGAATTGTCGAAACGCTTTCGACAAGCGGAAACGATACTTACGCCGTAGCGCTTGAGCGCGGGAAAAAGCTTTTTGCAGGAATCTGCTTTTATTTAAATCGGGATGGTGACGAGTATCTCGACCTATCGCTTGACGAAAAAATCGTCTGTAACCGTCCCCGTCAAAATCTTCATATCATTGAATACGTTGCCGAGCAGGATACCGAGGTGAATATAAAAATCACGGGCACACCCGATATCGAATGTGCCCGTTTGATTTTTACGGAGTAAATTCAAGCTTTTCTATGCGATGCTCACACACCTTGTTCTTGATTTCAAGCTCGGCAAGTCTCTCGGAAAGAGTGTTGCACACGTCAACCTTTTTCTCAAGCTGCTCAAGTCTGTACTTGACGAGTCTTTGAGTTGAAAGTATACCGCCAAAGCTACCTATCGCCGTACCGATAAGGCTTAAAATGGCAACCGTTATTGCTTCAGTTATCATTTTCCGTCATCTCCTCAGAATGCATAGCGTCAACGTACCCCTCGGAAATGATATACGCAACAAGCGTACCGCAGGATGAAATGAGCGCCGATATGGTCACTATCTCGCTCTCGGGTACGTTCAAAAGGATAAGTATCGGCGTAATAAACCCTACGACTCCTGCCCAGAATTTACGGCTGGACAGCTTCTTCTTCCAATTCATACTCACTCACCTCCCCGTTTTCTGTCTCACGGAGCATTTCCGAAAGCTCAAGATACTGCTCCTCGGTAATTCGGTCAAGCATAAAAAACAAATCGAGCTTTGAAAAAAGATCGGAATGCGAATACTTGCCCGAGCGTATAATAATAAGTAAAAACTGATACGTTCTGTTCATATTAAACCTCCAAAAGTGACACACGCGCATCAAGAGAGATAAGCGTGTCTATTATTGCTTCAAAAACCGTGTTCGTATCACGGATATACTCAAGGGTAAGAACACCCTTGTCACAGATAAATCTGTTAAAGTCAGCATCAAGCACAAGCCCGATTTCGTCAATCGACTCCACCTCGGGCTCAAGCAAGGTATATACCGCCTTTATCGGCATACCGCCGTCCCTTTCCTTGCCTACGAATGCCAGGAAGGAGGAGGCTGTCGGGAAATCCTCGGTTTTAACCTTAAAGAAGAGCTTGTCAATTTCACACCAACAACACTCTCCGTCGCCGTTTTGGGAATAGGGCAAATGAGTACAGCTACACTCGGAAGAGAACGCATCCTTTTCAAGTGTGACGGAATAGATGCTGTATTCCCCGTCGGTCTCGTAAAGCTCAAGCCTCTCGTCACCGTTAAGCGTGACCTCAGCCATCGCCCTTTCAACGCGCGCCGTACCGCCGTACTCGGAGAGAATGATTCTGTCACCTGTATATAAGGGGGAGGATATACTACGGCTATACATTTTTCTTTTCCAAAGAGAGTATTCGTTATCTGTGCCGAAAGCTCTTATCATAGGATATACCGTCTGCTCAAGCGAGGTGTCGGAGAAAATATACAGACGGACTTTTATTCTCGTTAAGGTGTCAAGAACGAATTCCGCATCTCCTCCGTTTGAACGGGCTATATAGCCACCCTCGTCCATGCTGTAAACGTACACTCCGCAAAGTGACGTACCTCCCGATACAACGTAACGCCCCGCATCGAGAGTGAAGTTAGACTCGCAAAGCTCGACGGTTGCCTTTGAGCCTGACGTCGCGCCCGAGACGTACACACCTCCGTCAGCGTTAGCCGTGAAAACGACTCCGTTAAAGGACGCATTGCTGAACGCATACGGGTAAGGGATATAATTCTTACCGTAATGATGTATTCTGACCGACTCTGTTCCCACAAGCTGAACGGGAGTATGTATGCTCGGTACACCGTCCTGAGCTGTAACTCCGCTTACGCCGAAATACAAGGGAGGCTTTTTCTCTGCGTCGGATATCGCAACGCTTGTGCCCTCCTCCTTTCCGACTATTGCGGTGGCAGACCCGAAAAGCTTATCCGATACGAGAGCCATTTCGGACTCAAGCCCTGCAACTCTCGACTCACGCTCAAGCTCACCTGCGACTCTTCCGCGCTCGGCGGAAATTCTCTCAGCCTCGGCTGACGCTCTCTTCTGCTCGTTTGACTCTCTTTCACTCTCACAAGCCTTGCGAGTCTCCTCACTTGCCCTTCTTTCGTTCTCGGATGCGTGTCTCTCGTTTTCGGCAACCGAAAGCGAATGGTCGTGAGACAGTAAGGCATTGACGGAATCCCTGACCCTTTCAACCGCAATGCTCATCTGCTGCTCAGCACCCGAGGTCTCGGCTGATACCCTTTCGCAAAGTGTTGCGTAATCTCTACAAGAAACGGCACTTTCACGGCATCTCTCCTCACTTGAGGAGGCGTTGAACGCATACTCCTCGGCTTCCTTACAAGCATTGACTACGGTCTCTGCAAGCTCCTCACAGTGCTCGGCAATTCCGTTCACCTGCGAAACGTACTGTGCGTAAGCGTTTTCGGTAACCGTCGGCACCTTTCCCGAATCCACCGTTCCCTCCACAAAAAAGCCCGCAAGCTCGGTGGTGGATATCTGAGAAGCACCCTTAGTACCGAGTACGCTCACGAACACGCTGCCTCGCACAAGCACCTCGGACGGAACGTAATAGGCTCTGCCGTCAACTACGCCCGCCACGTCATAGGTATCCTCCTGAGAGGTATGACGGAAGCGCACCGTCCTTGAGTAGCCGTCCCAGGAGGAATCGCACTCAAGAGTAAACGAGGCAAACTCGACCGAGCCCTCGGCAATAATTCCGCCCTCAAGGTCAAGCGACTGCCCTTTTACTGTTAAAATCATTTTTCAACCTTCTTTCATATTAATTTCAAGCCGAGTCTCCACAGCCTTGGCTCTTGTCTGCATTATAACAGAACACCCGTATGACATACAATGACACGGGGATGACACAGCCTGACGTTAAAAAAGTTAAATTTTCATTACAAATACCGTATAGAGCCTCCAAAATATTGCTTTTTTCAACGGCGTATGGTAATATTTATATAAGGTTTGGTGAATGAAATGAAAAATTTTGCGATAACGGTAAGAAATGACGAATATCTTTGGGAGTATCTTGAGCGCTCTCGCCGTCCCGTCGTGCTTTACGGAATGGGTGACGGTGCGGTCAAGCTTTTGTCCATTCTCGAAAGCCGAGGCATTAAGCCCGTCGGTATTTTCGCGTCGGACGAATTTGTAAGATACAACGAATTTTGCTCGTACACCGTCAAAAAGCTTTCCGACCTTGAGGCTGAATTTGACGATTTTATAATACTCGTCGCGTTTGCGACCCATCTTGACGAGGTGAGAGAAAGAATATTCTCAATCGCTCAAAGACACGAGGTTTACGTGCCCGACATCAACGTTACGGGAGATGCTCTTGAGGTATTCGACAGAGAGTTTTTGAATAAGTATTATACACGCCTGAGAGACGTTTATTTTGCTCTGTCGGACGAGAGATCCAAAAAGGTTTTTAACGCACTTATAAGCTTCAAGCTTACGGGAAGACTTTGCTATCTTGAACAGCTTGAAAGACTTCGCCGTGACGAGACTCTTCCTTATGACGCATATGCCGTCAGAAGCTTTGCCGATTTCGGAGCATACACGGGAGACACTCTTGCAGAAGCCTTTGAAATATATCCTAATCTTGAAAAGGCGTTTGCCTTTGAGCCTGATGCCAAAACCTTCAAGAAGCTGGAGAAAAACACAGCCGAAATGAACGTCACGCTGTTTCAAGCGGTGGCGTGGTCTGAGAGCTGTGAGCTTGAGCTTTTGGAGGGAGCAGGCAGAAACACCGTTATAAGAAAGCGTGCCTTCGACAACGCCGAAATGCAGGCAAAAAAAATACGCACCGTTACCGCCTTGAGAGCGGATAGCGTTGCGGAATTTGTTCCCGACCTTATAAAAATGGACGTCGAGGGCTGTGAGCGTGAGGCACTTGAGGGCTGTCGCGGATTTTTTGAAAGCGCAACACCAATCGTCAGAATGTCAATATATCACAACAACCGTGACCTTTTCGAGCTTTGGGAGAAGCTTGACGGCATAAAAAAAGGCTACAAGCTCGCCCTTTCGCAGAAATGCAGATACATTCCCGCTTGGGACGTTGAGCTTGTAGCGTACGTTTAATTTTTTTACAGAAGCACGCGGAGAGCGGTCTGTGACTTGAGTCCGAGCTTTTCGAGATTTGCGATATGCTTCTTGGCATCCGCGCCCGTAATCTGCTCGGTCATAACGTAAAGTGCTGTGGCATCGTCAATAACTCTGACCTCACCGAATTCAGCGTTAACCCTTGCAAGTGCATCCGCGCCGTTGTCAAAGGCGATAAGGAATCTGTCGGCAACGTCATCGGGAGATACGAAATCATCCTCGCGGCTTTCCTCGGGAGTGGACCAGTCAGCTCTGTACGCCTTACCCGAAACGGCATCAATAACGTCGGAAACCATAGCAGATGCAGTAGGAAGCTTACCTGCTCCGCGTCCGCAAAGAGTAACGTCACCTGCGGCATCGCACTTGAAGGCAACTGCGTTGAATACGTTGTCAACGCTTGCAATCATTCTGTCAGCACTAACGACGAAGGGGGATACCATTACGGCGTATTTATCACCGACGAGGGTACATCTGCCGAGAAGCTTGATAGCGCCTCCCCATTTTTCAACCGTCTTGACGTCCTCGGGACGAATTGCGGTAATACCCGTTGTGTCAACCTTTGCAGGATCACAGAATTTGCCCGTTACGATATCGGTAAGGATACAAATCTTACGGCAGGTATCAACGCCGTTGATATCGTCTGATGGGTCACGCTCGGCATAGCCCTTCTCCTGAGCAGAGGCAAGAGCCGTTGCAAAGCTTTCGGAATACTTATTCATCATTGTGAGAATATAATTGGTAGTACCGTTGAGAATACCGCATACCTCTTCAACTCGGTTTGCCGCAAGGCACTTGGAGAGAGGACGGATAACGGGAGTGCCACCGCCGACACTCGCCTCAAAGAGATAGTAAACGCCGTTTTCACGGGCGGTCTTTAAAAGCTCATGACCGAATTTTGCAACAGTCTCCTTGTTGGAGCTTACGACACTCTTCCCCTTTTTGAGTGCTGCAAGTGAAAAATCGTATGCAGGATGAGAGCCACCGAGACACTCAACGATGAGAGACACCTCGGGGTCGTTTAAGATAACCTCGAAATCCTTTACGATTCTGTCCTTGTAGGGAGAATCGGGAAAGTCACGAAGGTCAAGAATATATTTAACGTAAACGTCGTTTCCGGCAGCGGCAGAAATCTTGTCAGCGTTTGATTCGCAAAGCTCAACAACGCCCGAGCCAACAACACCGAAGCCGAGAACAGCTATATTAACCATTTTTTGCACCTCATTTTTTGTTTTAGATATACCATTTTATCACACATTCAATAACATTTCAATACTTTTTTCAAAAAAACGACAGGAGGTTGATAATATGTATTTACCCAAACCTGGCTACAAACGGCTTTTCGTCATTATTCTCTATGTAATTTTAGGCGGAGCGGCACTGTATTTTGCCTGGAAGCATCTGTTTATAGTTCTCATTCCCTTCCTTATTGCCTGGATACTCGCCTACCTTTTGCAAAAGCCGATTACCTTTCTCAAGAATAAATGCAAAATTCCAAAGCCCGTATCCTCGATAGTTCTGATACTGCTCGTCATATCAATCATATCAGGTCTTTTATTCCTCTTGTTTGACAAAATTTTCGACGAGCTTTCCTATCTGTACGATTACGCAAAGAGCCACGGTGACGAGCTTACGTCATCTGTCACCTCAACTCTTGAAAGTTTTGAAAAGGCAATCGACCGTCTCCCCTTCTCAAAATTTTTTGATGCAGAAAACCTAAGCGCAAAGCTTAAATCCACCGCAACCGAGGGGCTTCTCAATATGCTCTCCTCGGCAATCGAAAAAATCCCCGGCTTTTTGACAAGCGTTGTATCTCTTCTGCCCAAGCTTATAATTTTTATTATAATCCTTGTGTTCTCGGCGTTTTATCTCACCTCGGATTTCAACCACGTCAACGGCTTCGTGCTAAAGCAATTCAACGACAAGGTCACCTACTTTCTCGTTGAATTCAAGAGCATCTTCTTCAACGTTATATCCAAGTTTATCAAGGCGTATTTATTGCTGTTTATAATAACCTTCGTAGTAATGCTTATTGCACTTGCTATAATCGGAATTGAATTTGCGTTTATCGTTGCGCTTCTCATTGCAATCGTTGATCTGCTTCCCATTCTCGGTTGCGGTACAGTGCTTGTTCCGTGGAGTATTATAAGTCTTATCACGGGCAATTATGCGCTCGCCATTGAGCTGATACTCCTTTATATTGCCATCACCTTTATAAAGCAGATGCTTCAGCCGAGAATTATCGGTGACTTTATAGGTCTCCATCCGCTCGCGTCTCTTATCTCAATGTTTCTCGGATATGCCGTTATGGGTATTTCGGGTATGTTCATCTTCCCAATCGTGTTGATAATCCTCAAGACTATGAACGACCGTGGCACCATCCACCTATGGAAACGGGTTGAACCTGAAACGAGGAGCAAAAAATAAAGTCCGCCGTTCATCTATGCCTTTAGATACTCGCGTACAAATTTCATATGAACAAAAGCAAGGAGGTCTGACAGACCTCCTTTATGCTTTAACGGATACAGCGCAAAAAGTGGCTGGCAGCCACTGGCAATTCTCACCTTTCTCAATCTATGCATCCACTCAAACAAAGTAAAACGGCGAGGTCGTATTAAATGCAATTTCTTAGTATACAAAAAAGCTGCTGGCAGCCACTGGCAATTCTCACCCTTCTTAATCTATGCATACACTCAAACAAAGTAAAACGGCGAGGTCGTATTAAATGCAATTTATATGTTATAAAAAAGCAAGGAGGTCTGACAGACCTCCTTTATGCTTTAACGAATATAGAAAAAATCAGCAAACACAAAAAATAAATGCACCCTATCGGGTGCATTTTATTTTTGTTAAGCGCGCTGAACCTTATCAGAACGAAGGCAACGAGAGCAAACGTACATCTTCTTATGAGTTCCGTCAACAACTGCTCTTACTCTTCTGATATTGGGCTTCCATGTGCGGTTGGTCTTTCTGTTTGAGTGAGATACCTTCAAGCCGAAAGCAACGCTCTTTCCGCAAATTTCGCATTTTGCCATTTTGCAAACACCTCCTATATAAAGCCGCTTTTGCAAAACGGCATCTTCTATTTCTTGGATTTTTTACGTTAATTTACGTAGTTCTTCTACGCAAGCGAAAAGATTATACCACAAGTGTTGTATAAAATCAAGTATTTTTTTAAAAATTACTTATTTTTTTCTCAACATATCAAGAATGATATCAATTTCCTTGTTATCCTTGGACTCCTCGTCCTTCTTTTCCTCTGCTTCTTCAACCTTTGCTGCAGTCTTCTTAGCAATGTCGAAGCCTGTTGCAATAACGGTAATCTTCATCTCGTCCTCGAGAGTTTCGTCGAATGCAGCACCCCAGATGATGTTTGCATTGGGATTTGCTTCCTCAGCAATCATATTGGATGCAAAATCAACCTCTTCAAGTCCGATGTCGGGAGAAGCAGTGATATTAACGATGATACCGGTAGCGCCTGCGATAGAGGTCTCAAGAAGAGGACTTGCGATAGCCATACGAGCGGCAATCTCAGCCTTATCCTTACCCTTACCGTTACCAACGCCCATATGTGCAAGACCTGCGTTCTGCATAATAGCGGTAACGTCAGCAAAGTCGAGGTTTACGATAGCATCCATATTAATAAGCTCATAGATGCTCTTAACACCGCGGCTAAGTACACCGTCAGCAATATCAAAAGCGTTAGCAAGAGTAATTCTCGCCTCGGAAACCATCTTAAGTCTCTCGTTGGGAATTACGATGAGAGCGTCAACCTGCTCGCTGAGCTCGGCAATACCTGCCTCAGCCTGCTCCATTCTTCTCTTACCCTCAAAAGCAAAGGGCTTGGTTACAACGCCAACCGTAAGAATACCGCGGCTGCGTGCAGCCTTAGCAACAACAGATGCAGCACCTGTACCGGTACCGCCACCCATACCTGCTGTGATAAATACCATATCTGCATTTTCTACTGCTGCGTTGATCTCGTCAAGAGACTCCTCTGCGGCCTTTCTGCCGATTTCGGGGTTTGCACCTGCTCCGCGTCCCTTAGTAAGCTTTTCGCCAATCGGGATCTTCTTTTCAGCAGTTGATCTGTTGAGAGCCTGCATATCAGTGTTGATAGCAATGAACTCAACACCTGCACTGCCCCCCTTGATCATTCTGTTAACTGTATTATTTCCGCCGCCACCGACGCCTATTACCTTGATGTTTACAAGGCTTTCTCCGTATTCGGGCATTTCGTCGTCCTCCTAAAATATCTATTTTATCTATATGGGATAATAATCTTATTATATATATTAATACACTTTTTCAACTTTTGCAAGTCTTTTTTGAAATTTTTATAAATTTTTCATAATTTTTTAATTTGCGACGCTTCCCGTAAATCTTACGGCAGCCTCTCTGGCATCGGAAATATCAACGATTCCCGAGGAATCCGTCCATATATCTCCGCTCATTACCTCAGACAGAAGCTTGACCTTTGCCTCCGAATCCTCCCAGCTTCCGAAAACTATCTCAAATCGGTCGTCAACCTTTGCCTTGATATTGAACTTATCCGTTATATCAAGATAGGTAAGCTTTTCGGAAAGACCGAAGGTCTCAAACTGTGAGTAAACGTCAACGAGGATAGAAAACGGCTCCTCAGTCTCAAAGAGCAGATGCTCGCCTTGAATACATTCCTTTATAAAAGGCGTTTTTATCTTACAAACGCCCTCGGGCATTCCCGACTCGGCATCGCCCGACGAAAGCACCTTACCTCCGGACGATACGAAAAACACGTCGTCACCTAACACAACACCCATCGAAGCCGAATGGAATTCAAGCTCTATCACAAGCGTTGACGGAAGCCGACGCTTAAGCTCGGCGCGGTTAACGTAGGCAAACTCACGCTCAAGCTCCTTTTCAAGCCTCGAGGCTCTGAGGCTTAAGAGGTTATCCCCCACGCCCACTCCGATAAAATCAAGTATTTCAGCCTCGGTATAAGCATCGGTGTCAAGTCCTTTTATCTCAATTGAACGTATCTTGAAGAAATTAAGATACATAAAGACAAAAAAGAAAATCAAAAGCACTATCAGTGCAAAGGTGAAAAATCTCCGTGAATTACGGCTTCGCCTTACGGCGCTTGAGTGAATTGCCTCAATTTTTCTACCGTCTGTCATTTTTTATTCCTCACTTATTTACAAGCTCTTTTACAGCCTCAAATATTCTGTCGTGCGTGTCGTTTATGGCAAGTGACCTTGCTCTTTTCTGCATTTGTGAAAGTCGGTCGCAGTCAGACAGAAGCTCGTTTATCACTTGCTTCAAGGTCTCGGGATTTAAATCCTTTTCCTCAATTACTACAGCACCGCCCTCGTTTTCAACGACCTTTGCGTTTTTGTACTGATGGTTGTCGGTAACGTAGGGAGACGGAATAAGGATGGCAGGCTTTCCGAGTACGGCAAGCTCTGCAAGTGTTATAGCACCCGCGCGGCATACCACGAGGTCAGAAGCGCACATACGCGAGGGCATATCGTAGATATACTCAACCACCTCACAGCCGTCGGGAGTCTCAAGACTCTTTATCTCCTCCTCACGCCTCTTCCATTCGTAAGAGCCTACTGCGTGAGTTATCTGTATGCCGTCAAGCGCTCCCGATTTGATAAGAGAGAGCATATTGTCGTTAATTGCACGCGCGCCGAGGCTTCCTCCACAGCTTACTATATAAGGCTTGTCGGAAATAGACAGTTTTTGTCTCTCCTCCTCCTTTTTTAGAGAAAAGAGCTCGGGACGGACGGGATTACCCGTGAGGATTACATTCTCGGGCTTTGCCTTAAGCTGACCTCTCGTTGCCTCAAAGCTTATCATAACCTTGTCAACGATTCCCGAAAGCATACGGGTGGTGACACCTGCCTGAGCATTCTGTTCGTGAATAAGCGTGGGTATTTTGCGCGATGCCGCCGCCTTAACGACGGGCCAGCTTACGTACCCTCCCGTGCCTATTACTATATCGGGACGGAAATCCTTTATTATCTTGCCTGCGCGAATGGGAGACACAAGCGCCTTCCACGCAGTTGAAACGTTTTTAAGCGTCAGCTTACGCTGAAAGCCCTTGACGTCAACGTGATAGATATCGTAGCCCGCCTTCTTAACGAGGCGGTTTTCCATTCCTTGAGGTGTGCCGACGAAGGCGATAACGCTGTCGGGCATCTCGGCTTTTATTTTTTCGGCAATGGCGAGGGCGGGATTGATATGTCCTGCCGTTCCTCCGCCCGATAAAAGTACTCTCATTCCGTTTCTTCCTTTCTGACGTAGCGATATCGGGATATGTTGAGAATCATACCCATTTCCGCCATAAGAATTATCAGCGACGTTCCGCCGTATGAGAAGAAGGGCAAGGAAACTCCCGTTGACGGAAGGCTGTTCGTAACAACACCGATATTCAAAAATGCCTGAATTGCAACCTGAGCTATAATTCCAACGACCACAAGGCAGGAGTAATTACTCGGTGCGTGCTTTGCAATATATATTCCTCTCCATACGAGTGCAAGGAATAAGAATATTACGCCTATCGCAAATACAAGCCCAAGCTCCTCGCAGGCAATGGAAAAGATATAGTCGTTCTGAGGCTCGGGAAGATACAGATGCTTCTGCGTGCTCTGACCGAGTCCCACTCCCCAGAAGCCTCCCGAACCGATGGCGTAAAGGGATTGCAGCGGCTGCCACGCTTCGTCGGGATACCGCTCGGGATAAAGCCAGGTAAGTATTCGTATTCTTGAATGAGGAACCGCTATTGCAAGAACTATAACGCCAATAGCTCCCGCTATCATAAGACCGTAGATAATCTTTTTGGAAACGTTTCCGAAAATCATAAGAGTGAATATTAAAAGAAGAACAATAATACAGCAGGATATATGAGGCTGTAAAACCAGCGTTACCGTCATATATATTGCTACCGCAAAGTAAGGTATGTACTGAGCGAAGCGTGTTTTTCTTCCGTGACCGATATAGTCGGCAAAGAAAAGAATGATAGCAAGCTTGGCAATCTCCGAGGGCTGAAAGTTGAGCGGACCTATCATAAACCAACGGGTTGCACCCTTAGCCTCGTATCCGAAAAAGGGAACGAGAGCCATCATAATCATTGAAACGTAGAATATCAGCTTGTGAAAGCGCCATATCCACAGATAATCAAGAAAGGTCATAGCCAGCATAACGGCAGCTCCGACTGCAACCCATATTATCTGCTTGACCGCAAAATAATAGCTGTCCGAGTACTGCTCCTTGGCATAAGCATAGCTTGCCGAGAAAACCATAAGCGTGCCGAGTGCCACAAGCACGAACACGATAAACAAAAACGTATAATCAATCCCGTACACCTCACGGGAATAGCCTTCTATCTCATATTCCTTTTTCCTGAGCCTGCCGTTTCTTCTCAGGCGCTCAAGAAGTGGAGCTTGACTTCTTTTTGTTGTCGCCACTTTTTCCTCCTATTTATATAACGAAAGCGAAATAACTTAAAATGCACATAAGTGCCGTAAACAGTGAAAAGCGTCTCACTATCTGATTTTCCGTCCAGGAGCACATTTCGAAATGATGATGAATCGGAGACATCTTGAAAATTCTCTTTTTGAATACCTTGAAGCTGAAAACCTGTAATACGACGGACACAGCCTCTATGACGTACCATAGACCCGCAACGAGAATAATGAGAGGAGAGTTGAGCTTGTACGCCATTCCCACGACGAGACCGCCGAGAAAAAGTGAGCCCGTATCACCCATAAATATCCTTGCAGGGTTAATATTATAATAAAGGAAGCCACAGAGCGCGCCGACCGTTGCGCCGCCGAGTGAAAGGAAGGGCATATCCGAAAGCTTAAAGGCGATTGCCGAGAAGAAAAGCGTTATAACGAGAGTAACGCTTCCCGCAAGTCCGTCAATGCCGTCGGTAAGGTTTACGCTGTTGACCATAAAGGCAATAAAGAAAAACGAAAGTATGTAATAAACGACTCCAAGCTCGATACTCTTATCGGTAAAGGGAAGGTCGAGAGTGGTATCAATAAAGCCGAATATCTTCATAACGAACAGAAATACCGCCGTTACCAAAAACTGTAATATCAGCTTTGCGCGTGCTGAAAGTCCTTTATTCTGCTTCTTAACGAACTTCGTAAAGTCGTCAATAAAGCCTATGCCTCCAAAAAGGATGGCTGACACAAGCACCGTCGCAGAGGATATATCACCGTATTTTACCGCAGAGTACACGCCAAGCACCAAAAAGGTTACGAATATACCGCCTATAAAGAAGATGCCTCCCATAGTCGGAGTACCCTCCTTCGACTTATGCCAACGGGGACCTATATCGAGAATATACTGTCCCATCTTTATACGCATAAGCGCAGGTATATACTTCTTTTCAAGTATAAGAGTTACCGCAAGGCTCAATATCAACGATATAAAAAACTGAATTGCCTGTGTCATTTTTTAAGTCTCCTTCAATCTTGTGTCAGGCTGCAAAGCCCTATGATATCCTCAAAGCTCATTCCACGGCTGGCTTTAAAGAGAATTATCGCATCACGCTCGATATAGGACTCAAGCGCCCTTGCAAGCGTTTCCTTGTTGTTAAAATGGCAGGACTCAACGCCCTTTGCCTCCTCAAGAATAAATCGGGCTGAGTCACCGAGTGTGAAGAGAATGTCAACTCCCGTCTCCGCAACCCTGCGACCTACACGGCGGTGAAGCTCCTCGCTCATTTCACCAAGCTCAAGCATATCTCCAAGCACCGCAATGCTCTTGTGCTCACCCTTCATATCACGCATTGACTCAAGAGCGGCGCACATCGACTCAAAGCCTGCGTTGTAGCAATCGGCAATGACCGTCGTGTTACGCTTCTTGTATATTCTCTGTCTCATTCCCGCAGGAACGTATTTTTCAAGCGCCGCAGCGCTCCTCTCGGGAGATATACCCGAGACGTAGCCGAGAGCAATGGCAATCATTGCATTCTGTACGTTATGCTTACCCGGGACGGGAAGCCTTACCTCTACCCTCTCTCCAAACACGGCACAGTCAAATACGACTCCCTCCGAGCTTGTGCGGATATTGTCCGCCGTCACCTCGCACCCGTCGCTCATTCCGACACGGATTATCCGTTGCGGAATATCAAGCCCCGAAAGAAGAGGCTCGTCACCGTTTATAATAAGAGTGCCGTCGGGCTTCAAGCCCTCGAGTATCTCAAGCTTAGCCTTCGCTATATTCTCACGGCTTCCGAGGTTTTCGATGTGAGAATAAAGCACGTTTGTGATTATTGCAACGTCACTTTTCAAAAGGGACGCAAGATAAGAAATCTCTCCCATATGATTCATACCCATCTCGCAAACGAGAGCCTCACAGCCTTCGTCCAAGGACAAAAGTGTCAGGGGTACACCAATGTGATTGTTGAGATTTCCGACGTTCTTATCCGTCCTATACGCAGATGACAAAACGAGCGCGCACATTTCCTTGGTGGTGGTTTTTCCAACGCTTCCCGTGAGCGATACGGTGACACGGCGGTTGATTTTCTCGGCGTTTGCACGGGCTATGATACCGAGCGCCTTAACGGTGGAATCGACTCTTATCTGAGGAAAAGCAGTTTCTCCGCACTCCCTTTCACAAAGAGTCGCGCCACAGGTCTCAATGCTCGGAATAAACTTATGAGCATCGTGCACCTCACCAACGATTGGTACGAAAAGCTCGGTCTCCCCCACCTT
This sequence comes from Clostridia bacterium, assembly GCA_017439965.1. Taxonomy (GTDB): domain Bacteria; phylum Bacillota; class Clostridia; order Oscillospirales; family SIG627; genus RGIG6353. The sequence continues at coordinate 21,755 of JAFSID010000102.1, forward strand.
TCTTGAGTCTGTGGAAACACCCGTTATAAGCTTATCCTCACCCGAAAGCTCCTGACCGAAAAGCTTAAAAATTTCCGAAAGGTATACGGGAATCATATTCTACCCTCCGATTTCATTATCGCGTGATACTTGATGACCTCCGCTCTTTCCGAAAAGGGATGCTTACCGTTTTCGTCAATTTCGTATTCCTCGTGACCTTTTCCGAGAAGCAGAACAACGTCATCCGCCTCGGCAATATCCATCGCGCGTCTTATGGCAAGAGTGCGGTCGGGCTCGGTTTCAACGCTGATATGAGGGTTGATAATTCCCTCCATAATATCCTCGATTATTTTGTTTCTGTTTTCGGTACGGGGATTATCCGAGGTGACGATTACCTTATCGCTCTTTTCAACGGCAAGTGCGCCCATCAAGGGTCTCTTGCCTCTGTCACGGTCTCCTCCGCAGCCGAATACGGTTATGAGTCTGCCCTTTGTAAAGGTGCGTACAGTCCTTAACACGTTATCCATAGCGTCAGGCGTATGCGCAAAGTCGATTATAACCGAAAAGGGAGCGTCAATATCCACGCGGTCTACTCTTCCCTCAACTCTGTCAAGAGCACGCAGACCTTGGCTGATAGTGTCCGTATCAATACCGAGAAGAAGAGCGCAGGATGCCGCCGCAAGTGAATTGTAAACGGTAAACGTCCCGGGAATGCCTACGAAAACTCTGAAGATAAGCTCCTTCTTCAAAAATACGTAGTCAACTCCGACAGCGCCCTGATATCTTATGCTGGTAGCGTTAAAGTCGCTGTTAATATCGTTTATCGAATAGCTTACGACCTCGCCCGTTGCCGCTTCCTTCATATAAGGTGCGGCAGGGTCGTCATCGTTAATAAGGGCAATTTTAGACCTCTTGAAAAGCTTTGATTTTGCATCGCGGTAATTTTCAAGAGTGCCGTGGAAATTGAGGTGGTCCTGAGTAAGATTGGTGAAAATACCGCAATCAAACACTATATCTCCAAGCTTATCCATTGCGAGAGCGTGGCTTGACGCCTCCATAATAAGCACCTCGGTATTCTCCTCGCGCATTATATTAAGAAGCGCGTAGAGGTTTTCGGGGTCGGGAGTGGTAAGAAGGTTTCCGTCCGACTCTGAATTGTATTCCTTGTCACCGATAAGATACTTCATAGTGCCTATAAGACCGACCTTGTAGCCTGCTGCGTCAAAAATGGACTTGAGCATAACGGTGGTCGAGGTCTTACCGTTAGTACCCGTTACGGCAATCGCGTACTTGAAGCTTCTCTCGGGATGAGAATAGAAGCTTGACAAAAGTCTCGGAAATACCTGACGGGCGTCCGCTACCAATACAAACGGAACGTTATCCTCGGGCTCGGTATCGGTTACGACGCATACTGCACCCGATTTAAGCGCAGAGTCAATATACTTGTTACCGTCAACTCGTTCTCCCTTGAGAGCGCAGAAGATAAAGCCCTCCTTGACACGACGGCTGTTTTCGGTAATACCGTTACAATCCGCATCAAGAGAAATATTCGTTTTTATTATTTCAACGTTTTCAAATATCCTTTTAAGTATCATATGGCTTATCCCCCTTAGTCCGTAATATTCGAGAAATGTCTGAACTCAACCGATACGACTGTACCGCGGTCAACCACCTCGCCGTGCTCGATTGACTGAGCAATCGACACCGCGCTTTCAAGATATCCCGCACCCGTACCTGCAATGCTGATGTTAAGTCCTGCGTCAACGAGTGTCTTATTTGCAAGGTATGCCGTCATACCGACAACGTTCGGAACCGTAACGAGTCCCGAGGTTACCTCGTCGGTATAAAGCACGACGGTTGAGCCTTGCGTCAGTCCCTCGCCTGCCTTGGGCACCTGACGGAGAACGCTCTCGCCCGAGCCGATGATCTTGCACTTATATCCGTCCTCCCCGACCTGCTTTTCGGCAGACCCGACCGACAGACCAATATAGCCTCCGACGGGATATTCCGCAATATGCTCGTCCTCCTTGCTGTACGATTGGTCAATATCGAGATAAGGAAGCACCTCTGCCAGAACTCTTGATACTACGGGAGCGGCAATCGTACCGCCGTAATAGGTGCCGACGGGCTCGTCAATAAGCACCATACAGGCAACCTGTGGGTCATCTGCGGGAGCAAAAGCCACGCAGGATGCGATGTATTTCGTCTCACCCGTCTGTGTACGGATATCGGTCTTGACCGAGGTACCCGTTTTAGCCGCTACCGAATAGCCCTTAACGTAGGCGTTACGGGACGAGCCTCCGTTTTCAACGCCTCCCTGCATATAAGAGAGAACCGTATTGCAGGTCTCCTCTGAGAGTACCTGACGCTTGGTATCGTTACCGAAGGTATCAATAAGCTTTCCGTCCTCGTCAACCGTTCCCTTAACAACGTGAGGCGTTACGAGATATCCTCCGTTTGCCACCGAGCAAACCGCCGCAATATGCTGAATGGGAGTGACGGTAAAGGTCTGTCCGAAGGAGGATACCGCAAGCTCAACGCGGTTAAATGAGTTATGCCAGATACCCATTCTTTCACCGGGAAGGTCGATTCCTGTCTTACCGAGATATCCAAAAGCCTTGAAATATTCATAGAATTTTTCAGTTCCTATTCTAAGACCCATAGTTACGAAAACAGGGTTGCAGGAATGCCAGAGCGATTCCTCGAAGGTCTGTATTCCGTGTCCCGAATGAAGATGACAGTTGATGGGCTTAGGATATCCCTCAACCCTTATCGAGCCCGTACAATTGAAATGCTCATGGGATGAAACGAGCTTTTCCTCTATCGCCATTGCGGCAGTAAGCATCTTGAAGGTTGAACCGGGCTCGTAGGTGTTGGTTATGAGTCCGTTCTCCCAAAGTCCGTAGAGGAGCTCGTACATATAGTTGTTCTTTTCCTCATCCGTTCCGACGTAAGCATCATACTTTTTCTGTGACACCTCGTCAAGCACGTAGGGAGAATTACAGTCAAAATCGGGAAGACCTGCCATGCCGAGTATCTCCCCCGTGTCAACCTCAACGACTATTCCCCACACGCCCTCCTCGGCCTGAGTCTCCGAAAGAGCCGTTTCAAGATGCTTTTCGAGAATTTTCTGAACACCGATATCAAGCGTGAGCATAAGGTTCGTTCCGTCAACCGCAGGAATATAGGTCTCGTATTTATAGGGCATCTGCTCGCCTACTGCATTTACGGCGGTAATGATTTTTCCGTCGGTACCCGAAAGCTCCTCGTTGTAGGAAAGCTCAATTCCTGCAAGACCGCGGTTTTCAGCACCCGTAAAGCCGAGCACGTGACTTGCCACGTCTCCGTGAGGATAGCTCCGCTTGGTGTCCTCCTGCATATGAACAAATCCCGTATAATGCTTTGCAACTATCTCCTCGCGGATTATATCGCAGGTTACAACGTCAACCTTCTGCTTTATGGTCTCGTCCTTGCGGTTTACCTTAGCCGCCTTCTCAAGAATCATATTCTTGTCCACCTCAAGAAGCTCGGACAAGAAGCTTGCAACGTCCTCGGTAACGGTTATCGAGGTATTGTCGTAAAGCGAATTGAGACGTTTTCTCTCCTTCTCCTTCTCCTCAACCGTTGCGTTCATTTCCTCAACGTAAGCATCAATATACTCACGCACCGTCATTTTGGGAATATCGTGAGGAGAAATGAAAACTCGTTCAACCGTGGTGGATACGGCAAGAATATTCATCTGTCTGTCGTATACGGTGCCTCGGGAGGCACTTACCGTGCTGACGGCTGTCGCCTGATTGATAGCCTTGTTCTGATATTTATCGTACTGAAAAATCATAATATGAACGAGTCTGCCGATAAGAACGAGTGCAAGTAAAAGCATTAAGCCGAAAAATGCACTGCTTTTTTTATTTATTTCACGGCGTGATACCTGAATTTTGTATTTCATTTTTTCCTCCGTTATTAAAAATAGGCAAAAAGAGTAAAGAGACCTTTAATATTCCCTTTACTCTTAATTTCACTATTATGCTTTTACTAATTGATGTATGACAACATATTGGAAACTGCTCGTCCGAAGCCTGACATCAAAACGCCTGCCGCACTCTCGTCGTCACCCGTATCCATTATCTGTATACGGTCATCGTTGTCCGAGGTTATATATTCCTTGGGGAGCTGGTCTGCACTGACCATTCCGTACTCGTCACGGGCAATGCGTTCGATCTCCTCAAGATTATAAAGCTTGTTCTTTTCAAACTCAAGGTCGTTTTGTCTGCTCTTAAGCTCTACCAGTGTGCTGTTACAATCCGAAATCGTAGCGTTGAGATTTGACACTTCAACGCAAAGGTGCACAACGTAAGCCATAATAATGACAACAGTAAGAACTAATATTACGTAACTCCAAATCGGGAAGGGCACTTCTGCTCTTTCCGCCTTGGCTCGTGGCTGAGCCACCGCATCTCTTCTTGCGACACGGAAACGTGCCTGAGCGGGAGTTCTTGAAAGAGTGCTGTTAAGACGCTCCTTGTTACGCGCCGTATGACGTGCGCCTGCGATATCCTGACCGCCGTTTACACGTCGGGGCTTGGTTGCGGGAACGTACCCCTCGGACTGTAACAGGTCCTCGGCAAGCTCTTTTTCTTCCGCCTTATTGACGGGACGCTTTTTTATAAGTATATCGTCGCCAATCGTGTAATTGTCAGCCATCGCCTTTCCCTTTCCTAATATTTATATATTATAGTTTTTCTGCAAACCTGAGTCTTGCACTTCTCGAACGGTTGTTCTCGTCAAGCTCCCTCTTTCCTGCCGTTAACGCCTTGAACACCTTAAGCGTCGGCTTGAAGCCGCACACACAGACGGGAAAGCTCGGAGGACAGGTACACCCCTTGGTCCTTTCGGCAAATACCTCCTTAACGGCTCTGTCCTCAAGTGAATGGAAGGTGATGATAGCCACTCTTCCGCCCTCGCTTACACAGTCAACCATATCCGACACGGCGTCACGGAGTGCGCCTATCTCGTCGTTGACCTCAATTCTGATAGCCTGGAAGGTACGGCGTGCGGGATGCTTCTCCTTGAGATAGGAGGAGGGCACGCTCGCCTTGATTATATCCACCAGCTCAAAGGTGGTAGTGATTCTTTTTGTCTCTCTTGCCTGCACGATTCCCTTTGCGATTCGCGCAGCCCATTTTTCCTCGCCCCAGTCGAAAAGTATCCGACGAAGCTCTGACTCGGGATACTCGTTGACCACCTGCTCGGCGTCAAGAGAATCCTCTCTATTCATCCTCATATCAAGAAAAGCATTGTGATGGAAGGAAAATCCACGCTCTGCGGTATCCAATTGATAGGATGACACGCCGAGATCCGCCGTGACTCCTTCCACCGAAACAATGCCAAGGGAGGAAAGAATTTGCTTAATGTTTTTGTAATTGTCGTGTACGAAGGTAATTTTATCAAGATAAGGCTCAAGGCGTTTCTTCGACGCTTCAATCGCATCGGTATCGCGGTCGATACAAATAAGTCTGCCCGTCGTCAGCCTTTTGACTATCTCAAGGGAATGTCCGCCACCGCCGAGAGTACAGTCAACGTAGGTACCCGTCGGGTCAATGGCAAGTGCGTCAAGCGTTTCTTCAAGTAAAACTGAATAATGGTTGAACTCGCTCATCAGAAATCAAGCTCCTCAAGAGCTGCAAGAACGGATGCCTCGCTGAGACTTTCGTTATAAGCATTCCAGTTTTCAACGCTCCATATCTCGCCTCTGTTCTCAATACCTATAATCATAACCTCTTTTTCAAGTCCTGCAAATTCGCGAAGCTCCTGAGGTACGACTACTCGTCCCTGAGAATCACAGGTAACCTCTGCGGCGCTTGAGCAAAGATATCTCATAATATCGTCGGTCTTAAGCTTGGGAAGGGTCTTGAGCTTGCTCATATATTCCTCCCACTCGTGAGGAGAGAATACATTTATGCATTTATGCTTAACGTTTTTGATGAGAATAAACTCCTCACCCTGCTTTTCACGGAATTTGGAGGGGATAAAAACTCTGCCCTTGGCATCAATGCTGTACGGAAAATTGCCAAGCATAACGTATCCTCCCTTCCAAAATTTAACTTTTGTGGGAAAATTACGGTGAAATTAATCATTTTTAACCATTTCCCACCACCGTTGGTTATAGTATAACGCAGGAAAAGGAAAAATGCAAGAGTTTTTTACTCATTAAATAAAATTTTTTTCATTTTCCTGCGTAAAATTTTTCGACAGTTTTTTGTGCATTTTGCGGTATAAGGGCTTTCCAGTCCCCCGACTGCTCCAAAAGGGCGCGCACCTTGGTAGAGGAGGTATCGTTTTCGGTGAGCTCTGACGGTAAAAGAAGAGTTTCGACTCCGCTTTTATCAAAATTAAAATACGCCATATCACGCTCGTAGGTAAAATCCCTCTCATTGCGTACTCCCTTGACGAGTACGCAGGGCTTATGAGCGTTAAGATACTCGTAAAGCCAGCCCGAATGAATTTCGGCTGTAACGTTAGGTATATCCGAAAACGCCGCCCTGACTATCTCAAGCCTCTCCTCCGAGGTGAAGGTATATGATTTTTCAAAGTTCTGACAGACCAGCACTGTCACTCGGTCAAAGAGCCTTGACGCTCGGAGAACGAGTGAATAATGACCCGTGGTCAATGGGTCAAAGCTTCCGGGGATTATCGCAACACGGCTCATTTTTTACCCACCGCGTGTATATACGTCTTACCGTATTTGTATCTCTTCTTGACCTCAGCACCCACAGCGTCAAGCGCCTCGGTGTCAAGCTCGGGCTTATCGTTTTCACAAAGGATAACGCCGTCCTCGGCAAGCGCTCCGTAGCGAAGTATCTTCTTGACTATCTCAGGCATTATGTCCATATGATAGGGCGGGTCTACGAAAATAAAATGGAAGGTCTCCTTATTCTTTTTGAGAAAGTCAGTGTAATCCATACGGGCAACCCTGCACTGTGAAAAGAGCTTCGCTCTCTGTGCGTTACGCTTGACCATCTCAACCGACTTTTCCGACTCGTCAATGAACACCGCAAGCTCCGCTCCTCTGCTGAGAGCCTCAAGTCCGAGCTGACCGCTGCCTGCAAAAAGGTCGAGCACACGTCTGCCGTCAAGGTCAAACTGTATCGAGCTGAAGAGCCCCTCCTTTGCCATTTCGGTGGTGGGTCTTACCGCATCTCCCGCAACGGTGTCAAGATGAGTGCCTCTTGCCTTTCCCGTGATTATTCTCATTTATGTTAACTCCTCTATATCTCAATTGTTTCAAAAAAACTGTTTTCCTTTAGAAAATATGCTATTTTTCCATATATATCTATCTTAATATATTAAATTGAAAATGTCAAGTTTTTAACAAAAATATATTTTGAACAATTTTATTCTAAAAATCACCGACATCCTCGTTGTTTACGATAAATATTTCTCGTTTAACCGTTTTTCGCCAAAATATATACGAAAGTGTTCACCGCCTTCCGAAAATTATTGACTTATATTATCTTATGTGGTAAACTTTTATCAAGTTATTTTTTATTCAGGAGATAGTTATGATAGAAACCAAGCGTTCAGATAAGCTTCAATACGTTCACTCGGATATAAGAGGTCCCGTTTTTGTTGAGGCTCTCAAAATGGAAAAGGAGGGCACGAAGGTTTTAAAGCTTAACACGGGTAACCCTGCAACCTTCGGCTTCAAAATGCCCGACAGCGTTAAGACCGCGCTCCTCGAAAATGCAGACAAGGCAGTTGCCTACTGCGACCTCAGAGGTATGCCCGCTGCAAGAGACGCGATTTACGAATATCACAAAAAGAAGGGTATCGAAAAGCTCGACCGTGACAATATCTTTATCGGCAACGGTGTAAGCGAGCTTGTGTCGATGGTTACCACCGCACTCGTCAACTACGGTGACGAGGTGCTCGTCCCCTGCCCCTGCTACTCTCTCTGGACAAACACAGTAAGAATTGCAGGCGGTGTACCCGTACACTACGTGTGCGACGAGTCGTCGGATTGGTATCCCGACCTTAACGATATCAGAAGCAAGATAACCCCCAAGACACGTGCAATAGTTATCATCAACCCCAACAACCCCACGGGTGCGCTTTATCCCGATGAGGTACTCCTTGAGATAATCAAGATTGCAAAGGAGCACAACCTCATCATCTGCGCGGACGAGATTTACGACAGACTTCTGCTTGACGGCAAGAAGCATACCGCTCTCGCCTCGCTCTCGGGTGACCTTCCCGTCATCACCTTCAACGGCCTTTCCAAGTCCCACATTATCTGCGGATTCCGTTGCGGATGGATGTGTGTAAGCGGTGACACCTCAAAGTGCGAGGACTTCATTCAGGGTCTCGTTGCGCTTGCGGCAATGCGCCTTTGCTCTAACGCTCTTATGCAGCTCGTTATCCCCGCGGCGCTTGAGGATAACGCAAGCACTCAGGCGATGATGGTACCGGGCGGACGCCTTTACGATCAGCGTGAGGCTTGTTGCTCGGCTATGGACAAGATAGACGATATCAGCTATGTCAAGAACTCGGGCGCTTTCTACATCTTCCCGAAATTTGACGCAAAGAAGCACAATATCACCGACGACAGAAAATTTGCCTTTGACCTTCTAAAAGCAAAGCATATACTCATCGTACCCGGCAGCGGCTTCGATTGGCCCGACCCCGACCATTTCCGCGTTGTTATGCTTCCCGAGGCCGAAAAGCTTCACAACGCTATGCTCGAAATAGGCGATTTTCTCGAAACCTATCATCAGTGATACGAAATGTGTTAAAAGCTTTGATTTTAACGAGGTTTTTATCACAAAAAACTTGACTTTTTTTGATTTATCCCGACTTTTATGTTTGTTTTGTGTTGACTTTATATGCTTTTATGGTGTATAATATCATTGGAAACAAATGTAGCCGAGAGAGGTATATCCGCATACCGCTCACGGCAAGTGATAAAACGGAGGAAAATATTATGTTAGTTAACATGAACGAGGTACTCTACCCTGCTAAAAAGAATAAGTACGGCGTAGGTCTTTTCAATGCAGTAAGCATGGAGCTTGCAAGAGGTATCATTCAGGCGGCTGAGCAGACAGGCTCTCCCGTTATTATGGGTACCGCAGAGGTGCTTCTTCCCTACTGTCCTCTTGAGGAGGTTTCCTACTATCTTATTCCTATGGCTAAGAAGGCAAGAGTTCCGATCGTTGCTCACCTTGACCACGGTCTTAAGAAGGAGACCTGCATCAAGGCTCTTGAGCTTGGCTTTACGTCCATTATGTACGACTGCTCGACCGATTCCTACGAGGACAACGTAAGAAAGGTTCGTGAGATGGCAGACATCGCACACTCCTACGGAGCTACCATTGAGGGTGAGCTCGGACACGTAGGCGGTGTTGAGGGTGGCACGGGTGCAGATCAGGAAGAGGATCCCACCAAGTACTACACCGATCCCGAGCAGGCATACGATTTCGTCACAAGAACTAAGGTTGACGCGCTTGCAATTGCAGTAGGCACCGCACACGGCGCTTACAAGCTTCCCCCCAAGCTCGACTTCAACAGAATTGAGACTATCGCAAACACCGTTGACGTGCCCCTCGTACTTCACGGCGGCTCAGGTCTTACCGACAACGATTTCAGAACTGCAATAGAAAAGGGTATTTCTAAGGTAAATATCTTTACCGATATCAATATCGCGGCAGTTGAGGCTGAATTCCGTGCGTTCACAGATATGAACAAGGGTATCACCGACCTCATCCCTGCGGCAGTTGAAGCTATCCGCAAGGCAGTTGTAGAAAAGCTCGAGCTCTTCAACAGCTGTGGCAGAGGCTTACAGCAGACTCCCGGCGAGATTGACATCAACGACCTCGTTGCAAAGGTTACCGCTGAGGTCCTCAAGCATATGGGCAAATAATCAAATAATTATTTAAGGAAGGCTTAACCGCCTTCCTTATTTTTTATTTCAAAATAGTCCTTGACAAACATATATTCAGGAGCAATTCCCCAAGCCTTCCCGATTTGTGTTACCAAACATATAATAGCACAAATCTGTGCGATTGTCAGCACAAATTTGTGTTATTGATTATAATTATAACGATATTCGAAAGTCGAAATTCAAGAATTTCGACAGCAAAGCTTTGTTTTGCTAACAGTTTTCTTTGAGAAAACTGTCGATTTTCGTTCAAATGAATGTAGTCCAAAAAGCAATATGCTTTTTGGGGAGGCTGATATATCAGCTTCGAAAAGGCTTTTTGCCTTTTCGACATCCTACATTCATTATTCTGAGGTGAAGTTATGAAAAAATATCAAAACAGACTTAGAGACTTACGTCAGGATAAGGATTTAACTCAAGAAGAAATTGCAAAAGTGTTCTTCCTGCAAACCACACAATACAGACGTTACGAAAACGGAGAAACCGATTTGCCGCTCGAATGGGCGAAAAAATTTGCCGTATACTATAACGTGTCAATTGATTACATAGCAGGACTTACCGATACTCCTAAAAGCTACAAATAGATTTAAAGCATATATTCAAGCAGAAGACGAAGCACGTTGTTGCAAAGGTTACCGCTGAGGTCCTCAAGCATATGGGCAAATAATCAAACACAACAAAAAGGCTGAGCCTAAACACTCTAAAAAGTGAAGCTCAGCTTTTTTCTTTTTTCAAAAATCAGATTTCTTTAGGTTATGCATACGACAGAGCATTTGCCCGTTATCAAGCGTAGTATGTCCGCCTTTGCTCCACGGGATAATATGGTCTGCTTGCATATTCTGATAATTCCAAGGCTCACAGAAGCCCTCTGCGGCACACATCGGGCATATGCCCTTTTGCCTTTCAAAAAGTATCCGCTTTTCATTATCCGTAAACGTGCGTATCGACAAAAGACGCTCACGGCTTCTACCGCTCAGCATATACTCATAAACTCCTTTTTGATTGGTTACGTCATCATCCTGAAGCAATAAGCTTATGCTTTTTTCCAACTCAGTCGGATCGTAGACCTCACCATTGAACTCATTGAACAAAATCCCCCAATTAAGTCCCTTCATAAGCTTCCCTCTATACTTGGGGAAGGTAAGCTCTACCCAATCAATCACAGCCTTATAATACTGCTTTAAGGGAGTAGCGTGAGTATCGTGCTGATGCTCTGCCATATATTCTTCAATGCTTTTTCCCTCCTTGCACGAAATCCAATGTAGAACAGTCTGTAAGTAATCTTGTCGAATGGGCGAGCCCGCCATATAACGTTCACCTATTTTATATGCAATACACTGATTTTTACTGAAATATTTTTTTGCATCACTCAGCCATTCTCCTGAGTAAACAGCATTTCTGAGCTCCTGTTCAGTAAGCTTTTCTCCTGCTATATTTATTATTTTAAACCAGTCAAGCTTTTCTGTATCAGTACCCTTGCAAATATATATCATCAATTTATAGTCAAGTACTTTCCGAGTTATTTCGTTTGACGTATGTGCATAATACCTCGTAGTCGGAACGTTCGGATCAGCCGCCACCGAAAATCCGTTGTCAAGCCAATCACAAATACTTATCGTCCGCTGTTGACCGTCAAGCATTTCATACGTTCCATCCTCATTTTCAGACCAATACATAACGTTAAGCGGATAATTGTGTAAAATAGAATTTATAACTGCAATCTTCTTTTTATCATCATACACAAATTCTCTTTGATATGCGGGACGGACGTTAAGTCTTCCTCCGTAAGCAACAACTCTGCCACTATCTTCATCGTCGTCAAAGCCGTCAAACAAATCTCTTACAGTGATTTCTTTAAGTTCAATTTCCATTGTTTTTTCTCCTAATAATTATTCTTGCGTATTTAGGTTTACCATTTATTTCCGTTAAATATTTTCCTTTAGTTTGAGGTGTGGGTCCATCTATCATACTGTATCGTCCTATACCATCCAAAATTTCAAACTGCTGAGGATTATATTTATCAAGGAACGTAATAGGAACTCCCATTGCGCCATAATAATCCTCCGGAATATTTGATGTTGAATCGACATTTATAGCATCATAGTTATCGTACTTGGGATATTCTTCAGGATTATATTTCTTCCAAAGCTCCAAATCCGTATGACGTTCTACATAATCCATATTCGTAAACCATCGCACTCCTTTCACCCTTATATATTTATTACCTTTTTCATCAACTCTGCACCCCGATGCCTCCATAGGATAATCAGTCGGCACTCTAAACTCCCTATCTCCGCTATGTATAGAGTAGCCAAGCCACAGTTTATTTTCCTTGATTAAGGAAAAAATATCTCTATATGAAGTAGCATTAACATTACCAATTATCAAAAATTGTTTTTTATGCTCTATTAACTGAGAAACATATTCACGAAAAAGAGAAAATGGAGGATTGGTCACGACGATTTCCGCTTCATTTAATATCTCAACACATTCATTAGAACGAAAATCCCCATCTCCTTTTAACAAAGAAAGTGTATTTTTCTTATTTCGCAGTAAATATTCAACATCAACAAGGTCAATGGCACCATCACCGTTTATATCGTCAACATCCGTAATATCAATTCTGTAAGCACTTTTTTCATTTTTGGTTTCTATACACTCCTCGAAAAGACTCATTTGATCAAACTCAGTACCCGCAACGGATGACCCTTTATAGCAAGAGGCAATCAGTCTTTTTAGTCCTAAGTATTTAAAATTCATAGCGAAGTATTTAAAAAAATTACTTTCATAAGGATCATCACAATTACAAAACACCGTTTTATCTTTAAAATGATGTTTGTAGTGCTTTAACTCCGTCTCAATATCAACAAGTTGCGTGTAAAACTCATCCTTCTTATTTTTATTGGCCTTACGCAAATCACTATTACCCGACATAATTTTTCTCCTATAATTTTAAAATTTTATATATTTATATAAGTATATACATATATAAGTATATATTCAATTAAACGAATTGTCAATAAGATATATATTTAATAAAATATATATTGGAGGAAAACATTATGGTTAGATTAAAATTAAAAGAGTATCTTGACCTGATTGGGACTACAAGATACGACCTTTCTGTAAAAAGCGGAATACAATATCAAATAATTGACAAATATTATAAAAACAAGGTGGTACGGTATGACAGCTATGTGCTTGACAGAATTTGCTACACCTTGGATTGCGATATATCTGACATAATCGAATATAAAAAAGATAAAGCGTGATGTTTGAAAACATCACGCTTTGCGTTTTTATTATAATTATTTAGTAAGCATCCACACTGCCATTTTTGACTCGTCGTTCCATCCCTTACCTGCCGAGGAATAGTCGGTAACCGTCATAAAGCTACCGTCACAAAGAGGAATCTCAAGAGCCACTATCGACTCATACGGAGAGGTGCTCTCCTTTACGTCAACCGTGCCGTCCGCATTGACGAGAACGTCGATGGGGTCATCAACACTGTAACCGAGACCGTTCTCCTGAGCAAGCATCAAAGGTCCTCTTTGAAGGGCGATATGCTTGATGGCGAGAGGGTCCTGCTTGTCGTATACGGGAATTACCGCAAGGTTGCCTCCTCGGTCGAGCACCGTACCCGTCATAAGCACCTGCTCTCCGTACACCTCGGGATAAATGGCAACGGTCGGCATATCAAGTGAGATTTCAACCGTATCACCGCTTTTCCATTCGCGGTTGATTGAAACGTAGCCGTCACTTACCTGAACAGACTGACCGTTAACCTTAACGGAGGTATTCTTGCTCCATTCGGGATTTCTGACGAAGAGCGTAAAGCGCTCGGGCTTGTCAAGAGTTAATTTTACCGAGACGTCACTTCCCTTGGGATAGTCGGTAGCCGTTTCAAGAATAAGCTTCTCACCGCTCGGTGTCAGGGTTTCTGCCTTTCCGTCAACGAAGAGGTTGAGCGCAATTCCGTCGGGGGTGGTCATAAGTTGCATTTTCGACACGAGACCGATACCCGCAGAGCCGATGCAGGCACAACAGCCGTAATAGTGATTGTCGGACATAAAGCGGAGTCCTCCGACGCCCTTTCCTCTGCGGTCTGCGGTAAGAGGGCTGTAGCTGTCAAAGGGCATAGGCTCTTTCACACATTCGGGCGTAAGCACCTCGTAGCAAACCTTCTTGTTGGTGTTTACCGCACCGAGATAAGCGTTATAAAGTGAGCGCTCAAAGGCATCCACGTATTTAGGGTCTCCCGTCACGAGATGCACCTGATACATAAACTTCATCATAGTTACGGTAACGCAGGTCTCCTGAGCAATGTTACCGTTGGTGGTATTAGCCTGACGCACGGTGGAATGGTCGAAAAGCTCGTGAGTACATCCACCGCTTCCTATTACGGTAAAGTCGGTCTCAAGCATCTTGTCGGCAAAATTAACGACAGCCCTCTTGTGCTTTTCATCCCCCGTAAGTCTGTAATACTCAAGAAGTCCTTCAAAGCAGGATATCATTTCATAAGCCTTTGTAACGGGATACTGATAAGGATAAAGGCCGTCCGCAAGCGCATACTCAAAGACGTTTCCGATATCAATACAGCCGTGTCTTATGATGTGCTCGGCGAGTGAAAGATAGGTCTTGTTTTCGGTGAGCATATAGAGTCGGACGACGGGCTCAAGAATGGAGGAGGCATTGAGACCTCTCCAGAAATTAGAGGTGTGAGTAATCTTGGTTTGACCCTCTCCGTCACCGATTTTGGAGGCGATGTAATCAACCTGTGTACACATTGAAGCAATAACGCGCTTTTCAAGTGACTCGTCACGGCAAATTTCAAGAAAATACTGCATACCTAAAAGCACGTACTTTCTGCACCACATATCCCAGCCTCTGAACTCATTGTCCGCGGGATAGGAGCTGATACGTCCGAGAGAGTCAACGCTCTCAATCATATCCTCAACGGTCTGCGAGAGCATTGAGTAAAGCTCCCCGTCACGAGTGTAGGAATACACGAAGGTTGCACCGCGCATCATCTTGCCCCAGTACTCACCTCTCCAGCCCCCGTCATTGTCGGAGGACTCACGGAATTGCTGAACGAAGCGACGCCAAAGAGTAGGACTCTTGAGCTGAAATTCCTCTATAAATTTATAGGTCTTGTCAATTATTCCGTTGTAGGAATAACGGTTTTCAGTGTCAACGAAAAGCTTGTCGGTTGACATACGGTAGCTGTTTACACTTTTTTCTTTATACAAATTTCTCATAATATTACCCCAATATCTTCAAAATAAATGCGCCGACCGTTTTGGTATAATCAACGAGGCTGTCACATTCGATAAACTCGTTAGGCTGATGTGCTCCACCTTCAACGCTGAAATCACGCCCTGCGCCAAAGCCGTATGCGGAGCTTGAGCCGAATTTCGATATAACCGAAAGATCTGAAAGACAAGAGCCGCAAACGAGAAGCTCGTTGCCCGTAGCCTCACGGGAAGCCTCAAGCATCGTCATAACGTCCTCGCTGTCAGGCTCACAGAATACGTAATGGAAAAACCTTGTATTAGGCGCAAAACCGTCGGAAATTATACCGAGAGGAGCAAGACGCTCACTCATTTTTTCATTAAAGCCATCAAGCTCAGCGTATATTTCATCCTTCGTTTTGTCTGTATAGAATACGAAAAGCACCTCACCGACTCCCATATCCATACCGTTGTTGCCTGCCTTTACCTCAAGCACACGGAGAGAGGTCTCGGGAATAATCGTTCCCTTGTAGAAGCGGTTTTCCTCAAGCTCTCGACGGCGGTTATCTGCAAATTCACGGATTACGTCAAGCACCGTCGGAATTGCCGTTGCGGTGGTCATAGCGCTGTCAACCGTCTTGTCAACGTGCCACTTAAAGCGGATTTCCTGACCGCCCGAGCCACAGTGCCAAATCTGTCCTTCCCGTCCGTCAAGGCTGACGATACGCTTGGCAGGATATTTCAAAACGCTTGCAAGAGCGCCGTGAGAGCCGCCGTACTCCTCGTCGGAATATGCGGAAAATATAAGATTTTTGGACGGAACAAAGCCCTTTTCCTGAAGAAGCTTTATAAGAAAGAGCACCGTCGCAATTGCGTACTTGTCGTCACACGCACCTCTGCCGAAAATCTTGCCGTCACAAATTTCACCCGACAAAGCGTCTCTGTCCCAGTTTGACGGATTTCCGATACCGACAGTGTCGGTATGAGCCATAAGCATAAGCTCGTCGGTGTTTTCCAAGCCCTTAAAGCGCGCGGTCACGTTGTAGCGGTTTTCAAGATTGCGACCGGGTAAATAGTCCGAATGCTCCTCAAAGCCCTCTATATCAAGCGGTGAATAAAGCTCGGTCTCAAGCCCAAGCTCACGGCAGAGGGAGTAAACGTACCTCGCACACTCCTCCTCGTTTCCGTGAGAGCCAAAGCTCTCGGAATTTATCTTGATAAGGCTTGACAAAAGAGCGAAAAGCTCGTCCTTTCTTGCCTCAATTAATTCACATAGCTCTTTTACTTTCATATAAATTACCTCTCATAAAATTATGCACTTTCATTTTATCACACCTCTACCGCAATTTCAATGCTTTTTTCATCATTTTATTAAACACAGATGGGAGTACCTCGGCTTACGGAAAGTCGGTACTCCCATATTGTTAACGATGTATTGGACGAATTTATGACGCAAAAATTTAGGTCATTTTCTCTTGCTTAACCTTTTTATCTATTACGTGACGGCTCGCAAGCTCCGTTCTTATATCCTCAAGGGAAATGCCCATTTCAATCATAAGAACCATAAGGTGATAGGTGAGGTCGGCAATTTCGTATATCGTTTCACGCTTATCGTCGGCTTTGCCTGCGATTATTACCTCGGTGGATTCCTCACCGACCTTTTTGAGAATTTTGTCGATTCCCTTTTCAAAGAGGTAGGTGGTGTAGGAGCCCTCCTTTTTCTCGGTCTTGCGACGGGAGATGAGGTCCATAAGTGCTTCGAGGCTGAAGGGATGCTCGTCATCGTTTTCGTAGACGGTGTTTTCAAAGCAGGAAACGGTGCCCGTATGACAGGCGGGTCCGTCGGGACGAACGAGGATAACGAGGGCATCGTTGTCACAGTCTGCGGTGATGGAAACGATGTGCTGATAGTTTCCGCTGGTCTCACCCTTGAGCCAAAGCTCTCCTCTGGAGCGACTCCAGAAGCAAGTGAGCTTCTTTTCCATGGTAACCTTGAGGCTTTCCTCGTTCATATAGGCGAGGGTCAGAACCTCCTTGGTCTCAGCATCCTGCACGATGGCGGGAATGAGTCCGTTTGAGTCAAATTTAAGTGCTTTTATATCCATAATTGTTCCTTTCTATCTTACGAGAATACCGTTTTGAGCAAGCTCTTTTTTGAGGTCGGATATCTGTACCTCTCCGAAATGGAAGATTGAAGCGGCAAGACCTGCGTCAACCTTGGGAAGAGCTTTGAAGAGGGTTACGAAATCCTGAATACAGCCTGCTCCGCCCGATGCAATTACGGGGACGGATACGGCGTCGGATACTGCCTTGAGCATTTCAAGGTCGAAGCCCTTTTTTACGCCGTCGGTATCAATGGAGTTGAGGACTATTTCACCTGCGCCGTTATCAACGCCACGCTTTATCCACTCAATTGCCTCAAGACCCGTGTTTTCACGACCTCCCTTGGCAAAAACCCGAAATACGCCGTCTACTCGGGCAACGTCAACCGAGAGGACAACGCACTGGTCACCGTAACGCTTTGCAGCCTCGGAAATGAGCGAGGGGTTACGGATAGCTCCCGAGTTTACGCTGACCTTATCGGCACCGCATTTAAGCACGCGGTCGAAATCGTCAACGGTGTTGATGCCTCCGCCGACGGTCAAGGGAATAAAAATCGTACGGGCTACGTCACGCAGTATATCGGTAAAGAGCTTTCTGCCCTCGGCAGATGCGGTGATATCGTAAAAGACGAGCTCGTCGGCACCGTTATCGCTGTAAAATTTCGCAAGGTCAACGGGGGATGATACGTCGTTGAGATTCTTGAAATTCGTTCCCTTGACGACTCTGCCGTCACGCACGTCAAGGCAAGGGATAATTCTTTTGGTTATCATTTTGCCACCTCCACCGCTTCACGAATTGAGATAGCGCCCGTGTAATACGCCTTACCGATTATAGCGCCGTAAAGTTTGAGTGAGGCAAGACGCTTGACGTCGTCAAGGCTTGACACTCCGCCCGATGCGGTGATGTTGAGAGAAAAGCGTTCGGAAAGCTCACGGTAAAGCTCGTGTGCCGCGCCCTTCATTGCACCGTCACGGGAAATGTCGGTACAGATGACGTTGGAAACGCCGAGTGCCTGAAGCTTCTCGCAGAAATCGAAGGCATCAACCTCAGAGCGTTCAACCCAGCCCTTTATGGCAACGTTGCCATCCTTGATATCAACGCCGACGGCAATCTTATCACCGTGCTTTTCAAGGGCTTTTTTGAGGAACGCCTCATCGGTGAGGGCGGCTGTGCCGAGAATTACTCGGTCAACGCCTATTTCAAGATATTTGTCAACCGTCTCAATTGAGCGGATGCCTCCGCCGATTTCGACGAAAAGGTCGGTGTTTTCAACTATTTTACGAACGACGTCTATGTTAGGCGTGTTGCCGTCACGGGCACCCTCAAGGTCAACGAGGTGGATGTACTCCGCTCCGCTTTCCTCAAAATCAAGGGCAACCGACAAGGGATCGTCGCTGTAAACGGTCATCTCGTCATAGCGTCCCTTATAAAGACGGACAGCCTTTTTTTCATATAAATCTATTGCGGGAAAAATCTTCATAGTCTACTCCTTTTCGCAGAATGCCTTGAGTATCGCAAGACCGACGCGTCCGCTCTTTTCGGGATGGAACTGACAGCCGTGTATATTCCCGAGGGATACGGCGGCGGTAACCTCCCGTCCGTATTCCGCGGTCGAGCATACAGAATCGTCACAGCCTACTGCGTGATAGGAATGAACGAAGTAAACGGCGTCGCCGTCGTTTATGTATTTAAAAATTGGAGTATCCTTCTTGAATATAAGCTTGTTCCAGCCCATATGAGGAATTTTTAATTCACTCGGTACAAAGTCCTTTAAGGGTATTATCTCCCCCTTTAAAAGTCCGAGTCCCTCCCACTCTCCGTACTCAAAGCTTTTTTCAAAAAGCATCTGCATACCGAGACAGATTCCCATAAGCTCCTTGCCGTTTTGTGCCTCCTCAACAACTACTCGGTCGAGTCCGCTTTCACGAAGCTTGGTGATGGCATCACGGAATGCTCCGACACCCGGGAGAATGATTTTATCAGCTGAACGCAGGACACTTTCGTCAGAGGTTACACAAGCGTCAACGCCTATGGCATCAAGGGAGCTTTTAAGAGAAAAGAGATTTCCGACTCCGTAATCAACTATTGCTATCATTAAAGTACTCCTTTGGTTGAGGGCACTCTGCCCTCCTCGTCGGGATCAAGCCTTACCGCCTGACGAAGCGCTCTGCCTACCGCCTTGAATATACCCTCGATTATATGATGAGTATTTCTGCCTGCAAGCTTCTTTATATGAAGAGTGATTCCCGACTCCCTTGCAAGTGCGATGAAAAATTCCTCGCAAAGCTCGGTATCGAAATCCCCTACCTTTTCGGCAAGTCCGTCAACGTCGTAGTAAAGACCGCCTCTGCCCGAGATATCAACGGCGGCAAGAATGAGCGACTCGTCCATCGGAAGAGTGATACTACCGTAACGGGCAATGCCCTTTTTGTCACCGAGCGCCTTGACGAGCGCCTGACCGAGACAGATTCCTATATCCTCGGTCGTGTGATGAGCGTCAACCTCAACGTCTCCTATGCACTTGACGGCAAGCGGAATATTCGAGTGACGGGAGAAAAGAGTGAGCATATGGTCAAGAAAGCCCACTCCCGTTGAAATATCCGTTTTATCTCCAAGAATAAGGACTATATCGGTTTCAGCGGTTTTACGCTTTATTTCTGCTGTCTGCATTATTTTTCCTCCAGTATTTCTTCAAGAGCTTTTATAAGTGTTTCCATCTGCTCCCGTGAGCCTACTGTAATGCGGTTGTATTCGCATATTCTCTCGGCGGTAAAGTGGCGTACAAGCACGCCCTTTTCACGAAGCCTTGTGTAAATATCACCGCCCGATATTTCGGGATGACGGGCAAAGATGAAGTTTGCCTTTGAAGGAGTAAAGGTAAATCCGAGACGGGCAAGCTCGCCCTTCGTCCACTCGCGGTTATCCGCAATCACCTGACAGCGCTCAGCGGTAATCTCGTCATTTTCAAGCACCGCCTTGCCCATAGCAAGAGTGAGGGAATTTACGTTGTAGGGATTGGTTGAATAGCGGAGTGTGTTAAGGTCGGCAATAAGCTCCTTCTGTGCAATGCCGAAGCCGAGTCTTGCGCCTGCCATAGAGCGTGACTTTGAGAAGGTCTGAGTCACGAGAAGATTGGAATACTTTTTAACGAGAGGCACTGCGCTCTGTGTTCCGAAATCAACGTAAGCCTCGTCAACGATAACTACTCTGTCGGGGTTTGAAGCAACTATCTCCTCAATCTCTTCAAGAGAAAGAGCGATGCCCGTAGGTGCGGTGGGATTGGCTATAACGACCGTACCCCAGGTATTCTTGTAAGGCTCAATATCAACCGTGAAATCCTCTCTCAAGGGAAATGTCTTATAAGGAATGTGTGAGAGATTTGCAAAGACGGGATAAAAGCCGTAGGAAATGTCGGGAAAGAGTGCGGGGCAATTATCGTCACAAAACGCCATAAAGGCAAAATTGAGTATTTCGTCCGAGCCGTTAACGGCAATCGTCATATCGTAATCAACGTCAAAGCGACGGGCAAGCGCCTGACGGAAGTAGGTGCATTCAGGGTCGGAGTAAAGCTGTGCATTTTCTGCCGCCGCCTTAGCCGCTTCAACGGCACACTCGGGAGTTGCAAAGGGAGACTCGTTGGTATTAAGCTTTACGAATTTTCTGTCCTTGGGCTGTTCACCCGGTGTGTAGGGAATAAGATTTGAATATTTTGAGGTAAAAAATCTGCTCATTTTTCCTCCTTGCGTGCGACGGCTGATTTAGCGTGTGCGGTAAGTCCCTCCTCGGTTGCGAAGAGCGCAACGTCGTCGGCAACCTTTGAGAGAGCGTCCTTGGTATAATAAGTAAACTGCATCGTCTTTACGAAATCGTCAACAGACAGAGGACTTGAAAACTTAGCCGTACCGCCCGTGGGAAGAGTATGGTTGGGTCCTGCAAAATAGTCACCGAGTGCCTCGGGACAGTATCTGCCCATAAATACCGAGCCTGCGTGTCTGACCTCACCCAGCCACTCAAACGGGTCTGCTACCGACAGTTCGAGATGCTCGGGAGCAAGCTCGTTGGATATTTCGATTGCAGTCTTGATATTCGGCGCGATAATTATCATACCGTTCGTGTCGATAGACTCACGGGCAATGTCACAGCGCGACAGCTCGGGAATCTGTCTTTCAAGCTCGTCGGAAACCTTGAGAGCAAGCTCCTCGGAATCGGTAACGAGCACAGCACTTGCCATACGGTCGTGCTCAGCCTGAGAGAGAAGGTCTGCGGCAAGGTGACGGGGGTTTGAGCCACCGTCCGAAACGATGAGAATCTCACTCGGCCCTGCAATCATATCAATTGAAACTCTGCCAAAAACCTGCTTCTTTGCCTCGGCAACGAAGGCGTTACCGGGACCTACTATCTTGTCAACCTTCGGCACGGTCTCGGTGCCGTAAGCCAGAGCGGCAATTGCCTGCGCTCCGCCCACCTTGAAGATACGGTCGATACCCGCAACGCTTGCGGCGGCAAGAATAACGGGATTGACCTTGCCGTCCTTTGCGGGAGGAGTGGTCATAACGACCTCACGACAGCCTGCAAGCTTGGCGGGAATTGCATCCATCAATACGGTTGAGGGATATGCGGCAGTGCCTCCGGGGACGTAAAGACCCGCGCGGTCAACGGGAATGACCTTCTGACCGATGACGATGCCGTTTTCCTCGTTTATAACGTAGCCGTGTCTTATCTGCTTTTCGTGGAAACGGCGGATATTTGCCGCCGCTCTTTCAAGCACGTCGAGAAATTCGGGAGAGACCGAGGCTCTTGCCTCTGCAATCTCCTCGGGAGTGACCGTAAGGCTGTCAAGCCTTACCTTATCGAATTTTTCCGCAAAGGCGTAAAGTGCGCTGTCACCGTTTTTTACAACCTCTGCGATTATCTCGGCTACCGCTCCCTCTACCCTTTGAGTAGGAAGGGTTCTGTCAAATATTTCTGAAGGAGAAACCTCTCCGTATTTTAAAATTCTAATCATTTTGAAACCTCTGCTATTTGCTCTGCAATGCTTTGCGCTACCCTTTCAATAAGCTCGTTTTTAAATCTGAAGCTCGACTTGTTCGAGATAAGCCTTGCGCTTATCGGAACTACCTCCTCGAATACCTCAAGGTTATTTTCACGGAGAGTCGTGCCCGTTTCGACTATATCGACGATAACGTCGGAGAGTCCTAAAATCGGCGCAAGCTCGATTGAGCCGTTAAGCTTGATAATATCAATATCGCGTCCGAGTCCTGCGTAATAGCGCTTGGTTATATTTACAAACTTCGTGGCAACGCGGAGAGTCCTCTGCGGATTGTCACGGAAGTCACGGGGAGCGGCAACCGCCATTCTGCATTTACCCGTGTCAAGATCG
The DNA here is from genome assembly GCA_017439965.1 of Clostridia bacterium. Classification (GTDB taxonomy): domain Bacteria; phylum Bacillota; class Clostridia; order Oscillospirales; family SIG627; genus RGIG6353. The sequence continues at coordinate 44,382 of JAFSID010000102.1, forward strand.
AGAAGCTCGTATACGTCGGGGCTGTATTCAAGGAGTATGTCCTTTCCCGCAACGCCCACGTCTGCCGCTCCTCTCTCAACATATATTGCGACGTCGGAGGGCTTTACCCAAAAATAGCGTACCTGCTTTTCGGGATTTTCAAATATGAGCTTTCGGTTATTTTCGTGTATTGCGGGACATTCAAAGCCCGCTCTTTCAAACATTGCATACACCTTTTCTCCAAGTCTGCCCTTGGGAAGTGCAACGTTCAGCATATTGTCCATTTTTATTCCTCTGTCAATTCAACAAGTGTTTTATATTTAAGCTTTTCGGGTATGCTTCTCTCGGCGCGTACCGATTCTCCCTTCGCAATACGCTCTCTTACCGTGTCGGCGACGAGTCGCGCAGGAGTTCCCTCTCCGTATATAACGAGAGTGTCAACGTCATACTCGGGCACGCTTGAAAAATCCTCAAGCAAATCAAGATACACCGCAAAGCCTATTGCTCCGCTGGTACGTCCGAAGCGCTTCATAAGCTCGTCGTATTCACCGCCCGACAAAACTGCCGAGGGAATACCGTTGACAAAGCCCTTGAAAACGATTCCGTTGTAATAGCTTATATCTCCGACTACCGAGAAGTCAAGACGGATTCTATCGCTCGAAGCAAGCTCAAGCACGGTTTCAAGTCCGTTGAGTGCCTCGGCAAATTCCTCCTCAACGAGAATTGCACGAAGCTTTTTTATTACCTCGCTCGGCTTTCCGTAGCATTTAACGAGAGCCTTGATACGCTCGGTATCCCCGTCACTCACTCCTGCCTCACGGCATATAGCCGTAATTCCGTGAAGATTTTTCTCACCCATACAATCGAGAATACGCTTGATATAGCTCGGCTCGGCACCCGTAAGCCTCAGAAGTGTCAGGGTTATACCGAGGTGTGACACGTCAAGCAGATAATCGTCGGAAATTGCGCCGAGGCTCTCAACCGCAAGAGTCAAAACCTCCGAGAGCGCGTAAAGGTCGATAGTGCCGATACGCTCAAGACCCGTCTGCATTATCTCCTTGTAAGAGTGGCTGCCCTCGGATACTCGGTAGACGTTTTCGTTATAGTAAACCTTTCTCGTCTCCCCTTCACGTGTGTTCTTTACGATAGAAAGAGTAACGTCGGGCTTGAGTGCCATAAGCTTGCCGTCGGTATCCGTAAAGGTAATAACGTTATCGGAAACAAGAAAGCTCTTGTTCCTGACGTATAGGTCGTATTCCTCAAATTTGCTCATCTTATAAGGCTCGTAGCCTCGCTGACGGTAAAGTGAACGAAGGCGGAATATCGCCTTCTCTTCATTTTTCAGTATTGCTTCGGGAAAATTCATTTTTTCTCACCGTTTTCCCTTTCAAGCACCTTGCGATAACCGTCACTGCCGTAATTTATGCATTTATTAACTCGGCAGATAGTTGCGGTGGAAGCACCCGTCAGGCGTGACACCTCCTGATAGTTCTTGCCCTCCCAGAGCATACAGGCAACCTCAAAGCGCTGAGTCAGGTCCTGAAGCTCACGAATGGTGCAAAGATCCTCAAAAAATGCCTTACATTCTTCGATATTTTCAAGTTTTAATACTGCGTCAAAAAGCTTGTCGCTTACCGTAATAGGCTTTTTTTCCATTTCATTCCTCCGCAATTTGCTTTATTTCTTTAGTATTTTAGCACACTAAAGTGTAAAAGTCAATAGATTATTGAAAAAAAGAACGTATTTCGTCTCAATTTGTATTGACTTTTCGGTTAAATAAAGTTAAAATCAAGCTGAGGTGATAGCTTATGAGTAACGTAAAAATCAACACCGAAAAAATTCTCGGTGATTTCAAGCCACTCAACTGTGTCAACAACGGTCCCAGCTGCAAGAGACACGCAGTAGACCAGCCGAGGTCAAACTTTGAGTCCTACAAGGCGGCACGTATCCCCTTTGCAAGAAACCACGATGCAGCCTTTGCCGCTATATACGGCGGAGAGCACACGGTCGATATATCGGCGGTATTTCCCGACTTCAACGCAAACCCTTACGACCCCGATTCATACGACTTTACCTGCACCGACGAGTACATACTCATAACCCTTGACGCAGGCACGAAAACCTTCTACCGTCTCGGTCAGAAGATAGAGCATTACATCAAAAAATACCACATATATCCGCCTGCCGATTTTCACAAGTGGGCGGTGGTATGCGAGCATATAATCCGTCACTACACTAAGGGCTGGGCAAACGGCTTTACTCACGATATGCCCTACTGGGAGATATGGAACGAACCCGACCTCGACCTTGAGGAAGACTCCTACAAGCGAACCTGGGCAGGAACTAAGGCGCAGTTCTTCGACCTTTTCGAGATTACCGCAAAGCATCTGAAAAAATGCTTCCCTGAGCTTAAGATAGGCGGTCCCGCGCTTGCAGGCAGAAGCTGGTGGGCAAAGGAATTTCTCGAGGAAATGTCAAAAAGAGAGGTGCCGATGGACTTCTTCTCCTGGCACATCTACTGCAACGAGCCGTCGGCTATGACGGAGGATGCAAAAACCTTCAGAAAAATGATGGACGACAACGGATATACAAGTGCCGCGTCAATTCTCAACGAATGGAACTATATCGAAAACTGGGCAGACAAGTATCCTTATTCTCTTGAAATGATTCACGGAGCAAAGGGCGCCGCGTTCACGATGGCTTGTATGTCGGCGGCACAGCGCTCAAGCATTGATATGCTTATGTATTACGATGCGAGAATAGGCGCCTTCAACGGTATTTGGGACTTTTATACCTACAAGGAGCTTAAGGGCTATTATCCGTTCAAGTGGTACGGAGAGCTTTACGATTGCAAGGAGGTTGAATCTACCTCTGACGACGGACAGATATACGTCCTTTCGGGAATTGACGAAAACGGAAAGGTAAAGGCGATTATCACCTATTACTCGGACGATGATTCCTCTCCCAACAAGACGGTGTCTCTTGACCTCGGAAGAAAAGCAAAGCTTGACGTTTACGAGGTTAGCCACGAGCATCAAGCAGAGCTTGTCGAGACCACCGATGACCCGACCTTTGATATGAAGGTACACACGATTTTATTAATTTGCGAAAAATGAGGAAAAGATTTTGAAAAAGCTTTTATTACCCGAAACTAATTCATACAAGGCAAATCTTCATTGTCACTCAACGATTTCCGACGGCGAATGGACTCCCGAGCAAATCAAAGAAGAATATTCCAAGAGAGGATATTCCATCGTAGCTTATACCGACCATTCAATGATGATAGACCACTCGTATCTTAACGATGACAAGTTTCTTGCCCTTCGTGGATATGAGGCAGGCATGGCGCAGGCGGCAAAGGATAAGACAACCAAAACAATCCGCACCTGCCACATCTGTGTCATTGCGCTCGACCCCGACAATCTCGTTCAACCCTGCTACAACCAGAAGGGCATCGACCATTGGAAGCACTACAACAAGCCTGCGGTGGATTGGGTAATCTATGATAAGGAAAAGCCGGAATTCGATTTCTTCTATTCCCCCGAGGTTATAAGCAAGTTCATGGAGGAATGCCGTGAGCTTGGATTCTTCGTTACCTACAACCATCCGTCATGGTCTATGGAAACCTCCGAGCAGTTCCTCAACTATCACGGAATGCACGCCGTTGAAATGTGTAACTACGGATGCTACGTCGAAGGCTATGAGGACTACAATCCCTATATCTACGACCAGATTCTCCGAGGCGGTGAGAGAATATTCTGCATAGGCGCAGATGACAACCATAACAGAGGTGAAAGCCCCGAGCGTGATTCCTTCGGTGCTTTCACGGTCATAAAGGCTGATAAGCTTGACTACAAGACGGTAACCGACGCTATGGTGAGAGGTGATATGTACGCATCTCAAGGACCTGAAATCCACTCGTTGTACGTTGAGGACGGCAAGGTATATATAACCTCCTCTCCTGCAAAGAGAATTTACATCGGCACGGAATTGAGACATTCACGCTGTATATGGGCAGATGGTGAGCCTATCACCGAGGCTTGCTTTGATATTCCCGAAAACTGCGGATATATCCGCCTCACCGTTGAGGATATGCAGGGCAGACACGCAAATACAAGAGCATATTTCGAGGATGAATTGAATTAATTCTCGCCCATATTAATCTATATATACGCTCAAGCAAGGTAAAACGGCGAGGTTTTATTAACGTATTTAAAAAAATCAGGAAAACCGAAATCGGTTTTCCTGTTTTTTTATCTGTTATGATATAGCTTTTTGGTCTGATATTTGGGCTCGCAGGTAATATTGACGCCAAGCTTCTGGAATACGTTTTCGTCAACTCGGGAAAGAATGACGGTGGAATGAGCCTCACAGAGACGAAGCTTTTCAATCTGCTTCATTGCAAGAGCGGCGGTAGGACTTGTAACTGCCGAAATTGACAGAGCGATAAGTATCTCATCGGTATGGAGTCTCGGATTGTGGTTGCCCATAACCTTTGTTTTAAGCTCCTGAATAGGCTCAATTACGGCGGGAGAGATAAGAGTCACGTCGTCGGCAATACCTGCAAGGTGCTTAAGCGCGTTGAGAATTGCGGCTGCGGAGGCACCGAGAAGAGAGGAGGTCTTACCCGTTATGATTGCGCCGTCGGGCATTTGAATTGCCACTGCGGGAGCACCCGTTTCCTCAGCCTTTGCAACAGCCCTGTCAACAACGGGGCGTTCCTCCTTGGTGATACCGAGCTTGTTCATAATAAGCTCAAGCTTGGTGACCTCGGATTGCTCGCTCATTCCCTGACGGAGTGAACAGGAGGCACGGTAATAACGGCGGATGATCTCCTGACGCGCGGCATCGCAAACGGCTTCGTCGTCAAAGATGCAATTGCCTACCATATTAACGCCCATATCGGTCGGGCTCTTGTACGGGCAGGTACCCGAAATCTTTTCAAACATTGCACGAAGCACGGGGAATATCTCAACGTCTCGGTTATAATTTACGGTGGTCTCACCGTACGCCTCAAGGTGATAGGGGTCTATCATATTAACGTCGTCAAGGTCGGCGGTTGCCGCCTCGTAGGCGAGGTTTACGGGATGGCTGAGCGGTATGTTCCATATCGGGAAGGTCTCGAATTTTGCATAGCCTGCGCTGATACCTCTCTTATGGTCGTGGTAAAGCTGTGAGAGGCAGGTTGCCATTTTTCCACTGCCAGGACCAGGGGCTGTAACGACGACGAGGCTTCTTTCGGTCTCGATATAATCGTTTGCTCCAAAGCCCTCGTCGGACACGATATAGGGAATGTTGGCAGGATAATCGGGAATTATGTAATGGCGGTAGGTCTTGATTCCGAGGGTGGCAAGGCGCTTTTCAAAGGCGATTGCCGTGGGCTGTGAACGGAAGTGAGATATTACCACACTGCCGACGTAAAGACCGATTCCGCGGAAGGCGTCAATGAGTCTGAGGGCGTCAAGGTCATAGGTTATGCCAAGGTCTCCGCGACGCTTATTTTTTTCGATAGCATCGGCGCTGATAACGATGACGATTTCGGCAGAGTCACGAAGCTCAAGAAGCATCTTGACCTTACTGTCAGGCTCAAAGCCGGGAAGAACGCGAGACGCGTGAAAATCGTCAAAGAGCTTTCCTCCGAACTCGAGATAAAGCTTTCCTCCGAAGGCGTTAATTCTGTCTCGAATCTTTTGAGATTGAAGTGATATATATTTGTCGTTATCAAAGCCTTGTCTGTACATGGTTTTATGACCTTCCTTAAAAAAATCAAAAGCCTCCCCGTTTGGAGACGCTTTTCTGTGCCCTATGTATATTATACCACCTTAAATAAAAAAATCAATACAAAAAAGGATTTTTTTGAAAAATTGTGAATTATTTAGTTTTTTGTGTCATTTTATTGTAAATATTGCCGTATTGTGATAAAATAATTTCAAAGAAAAACAAAGGAGCAAACTGTTATGGCAAGCATTTTTATGAAGGACGATGCAAGACTTCGTGCCGAAAAAGGAATATTGTACGATTTTCTTGCCCCCGACGGAAGTGAATCGCGTGAGGCGGCTGAAATAATAAACGCACGGAATATTGAGTTCTGCAAAAGCATTCCGTCAAGTGATTGCTGGGAGGATTTCAAGCTTGCGGTCGAGCATTTGTCGGGTGGCACCAACACGGTAATTCTCGACGATATAGGACTCCCGTCGGTAATGGTGCTTATACCGAGGATGAATTCTCAAGACCTCTCAAACGGTCTTGAAGCACGAACTCATCCTGCATTTATCGTTAACGGACGGGAATACGAAACCGTTGCCGTCGGAAAATATATAAGCTGTATAAAATTCGGAAGAGCATACAGTCTGCCCAACCGTGACCCTGCGACCTGCTTTACCTTTGACGATTCGGCAAGGCTTTGCTCGATAAAGGGGCGCGGATGGGGCATCACTCCCTATTCTCTGTGGGGAGCTCTTGCGCTCTGGTGCAAGAAAAACGGCACTATTCCCGAGGGTAACACCTATTACGGACAGTACGGAGAGAACGCCGAAAGCCACGGTGCTCCCGCTACGATGACGACCCTTGACGGAAAGAGCGTGCCGGGTCATACGCTTACCGGCTCAGGACCTCTTACCTGGTATCACAATCACCGAGCGGATGGCATTGCCGACCTTTGCGGAAACGTGTTTGAATGGTGCTCGGGCTTCCGTTGGTGTGACGGTGAGCTTCAGATAATCCCAAACGCCGACACTATGCAAAACGGCTGTGATATGTCCTATACCTCTCCCCTTTGGCGTGCAATTCTTCCCGACGGAAGCCTTACATCCCCCGGAGACAAGGACTCGCTCAAGCTTGACTTTGTAGATAACCGCTGGGTAGTGTCAACGAAAATAACCTCTCACTCCGAGGAAAAGCGTTGCTGTCCTGTGCGCGAGATAGGACTCGGAGAGGGTGTTTCGGTAATGCCTCAGATACTTATCGAGCTTGGCATCTGTCCCGAGCGTGAGCCTACGGGTGCGCCTTACGGCAACGACGTATTCTGGGGACCCAACAAGGCGACCGAGCAATTCCCCTGCCGAGGCGGTAACTGGTACGACCATCGGTACGCCTGCGGAGGTATGTTCCGCACGAGCGTGTATTACGGCAGAGATATTATCGGCAATACGATTGGTATGAGACTTGCGTATTACAAGCCTTGATTGAAGCGGTCAAAATAAAAAGCAGGCACTCCGACAAGGAGTGCCTATCTTGTTTTTAACGCAGTAGTGCGATGCTTATCTGCAATGATGTAATTACAAAGAGAAGCGAGCAATACAAGGCAAAAATAAGTAGGCACTTCGACGGAATACTTACGTATTTCGAGGAGTGCCTATCTTGTTTTTAACGCAGTAGTGCGAAGCTTATCTGAAGTAATTTAGTATGCGGTATAAAGTCTTAATATAGTCAGTACAGACTGTTCCTTTGTATAAAGTTCTGAGGGTGCAAACTTATTGTTTTCCTTACCGCCCATTACACGCATACCGTTTTTGTCAACGGATGCCGAAACAAAGGCAATTGCATCGCGTCCCCAATCAGCGAAGGTGTCTGCATCGGAAAACTCAACCGAGGAGGAATTAGCCTTTGTCACGCCAAGCACGTTAACGGCGGCGCGCTGAAGCATTGCGGCTGCCTCCTGGCGCTTGATCGTTCCGCCTGGGTCAAATCTGCCCTCCTCCTTACCGTTAACGATACCGAGAGCGTTTGCGGCAAGAATATTATAGTAGGTAGTATCAACGAAAGCCTTTCGGTTTACGGTAAGCTCCTTGGAGGCGAGGATATCCTCAACGCTCTTGCCAAGCTTTACGGAAAGCATCTTCATAAGAAGGTCGCAAAACTCAAGACGGTTTATGGATTCAGGCATAGCCTTGATACAATCGGAGGTTATGAGACCGTAGCGATACGCCTCAATTGACTCGGGAAGCGCCCAAGCGGAGATGCCCTTGTCACCGAATACGTTGGGTCTGTCAATCAAATAATGCGTTCTCGACAAAACCTCGGGAGCTATATCAAAGAAGCGGAAAAAGTCAACCTGATAAGAAATTTTCTTTCCGTTTTCAAGGGTGTTCTTACTGTCCCAGGTGGGATCCATTACTATCCATCTGCCGTCAACGTAAGCCTCAACCCAAGCGTGATTTGCCGTTTTGAAATTGGTTTCTTCAAGCTCTGAAAGAGTGTTTCCCACACCGATTGCATAGCCCTCAATAAGCACTGCGGGAATACCGACCGAGCGCAAGAGCGCAACGGTGAGGTTTGCATAGCCCTCGCAAACGGCAATGCCCTTATCGTATACCTCCTCTGCGGTAACGTTGGTAGCTTTTGTAATCTTGTTTGCGTAATCGAGGTCATAGTACAGAGTGTTAGCAACGTATTTGTGAATTGCACGCGCCTTGTCGTAATCGGTTTCAAGGCTTGCCGTTATGTTTTCCGCGGCACGCTTGATGCGGTCGGGAGCATCCGTCTTGATCTGCTCGGTCTCGTCAATCCAGCCCGACATCATAGCCTTATTGCTCTCGTAAACGTCGCGGTCAACGAGTATTCCCCATTTACCGTTCTGCTTTTCAAGAACTATATCACGCTCATAAAAAGCGCTGGACATTTCCTTTTCACCCGGTGTTGCAAAATAGACGTGAAGCTCGTATTCGTCTGCACTGTTTTCGGGAATCTCAAATGGCGGTATTGTAAAATCTGCACCCGCAATGACGAGAGAGGAATACCAATTCTCATTGTAACGGATGTATATATACTTCTTGTCCTCAAAATCAACTCTGCCCGAAACGGTGAAGGCTTCTCCGTCAACCTCTATCTGCAAATAGTTGATCGGGTCATAGCAGGTCTTGAAGGTTGTAAGAAGCAGATTTTCCTCTTCAACGGGCTTTGCATTTGGATTAGGTGCTATAAGCAAGCCGTTTGCAAATACGGTAATAATGCTCGATACAAGGACTGCCACAAGCAAGAGCACTGCAATAAATCTTTTCATTCTGTTTCTCTCCTTAATATTATATTTATCTCCGTTAAACGATATTTTTGCATAACGGATATCAGCCCTGATGATTTGTTAACTCTATTGTATCACACTTTGTGGCTTTTTGCAATGACCAGATAGAAGGATATGAGCATTTTTATTCCATTTTTTCAGCTTTATTTTTTAAACTTTTATTAATTTTTCGTTTTTTGATTTGAAGCTGATAAGTATTGGCAAACATAAACGAAAATAGAATGGCAATAAAAAACGGGAGCACTTACGAAAAGTGCTCCCATTTTGTTTTTTAATCCGATGGTGCGATGCTTATCTGCAGTGATGTAATTACAAAGAGAAGCGAGCAATACAAGGCAAAAATAAGTAGGCACTTCGACGGAATACTTACGTATTTCGAGGAGTGCCTATCTTGTTTTTAACGCAGTAGTGCGATGCTTATCTGCAGTAATTTAATATGCGGTATAAAGTCTTAATATAGTCAGTACAGACTGCTCCTTTGTATAAAGGTCGTCAGGTGCGAAGCGACCGCCTTCCTTTCCGCCCATAACGGAACGGCCGTTTTTATCGACCGACGCGGATACGAAGGCTATGGCGTCCTGTCCCCATGAAGCGAAGGCTTTATCGTCGGTGAACTTAACGGGCTTGGAATTTGCCTTTTTTACACCGAGAACGTTAACGGCGGCGCGCTGAAGCATTGCGGCTGCCTCCTGGCGCTTGATAGTACCCTCGGGGTCAAATTTGCCTTCTCCCTTGCCGTTTACAAGTCCGAGTGCGTTTGCGGCAAGCACGTTATAGTAGGTGGTATCGGTAAAGGCTTTTTCGTTTATGGAAACGCCCTTATCGGAAAGAATTCTTTCAACGCTCTTGTCAAGCTTTACGGAAAGCATATTCATAAGAAGGTCGCAAAACTCGAGACGGGTTATAGCATCGGGCATTGATTCACGGCAAGCCTTGGTAACCAGACCGTAGGAGTAGGCCTCCTTTGCCTCGGGAAGTGCCCAGCTTGATGCACCGCGCTTTCCGAAGGAGTTGGGACGGGAAATTATGTAATGAGAGAGCGAAAAGGTCTCAACGGAGGAATCAAAGTAACGGAAGAACTCGGTTCGGAACTCGTTTTTCACGCCGTTCTGATATACGTTCTTACTGTCCCATGTGGTATCCATTATAATCCATTTACCGTCAACGTAGGCTTCGACCCACGCGTGATTGGAGCTGGTAAGGTCTGCCTGCTCCCATCTTGTATCACTGCCTACACCGAGTGCGTAGCCCTCGACGTATGCCGCAGGGATATCAACCGAGCGGAGAAGAGCTACGGTAAGGTTGGTATATCCCTCACAAACGGCAATTCTCTTGTCAAAAACCTCTTCTGCCGTAACGAAGGTAGAGGGACGGATATGCATTGCATAGTCCATATCGTAATAAAGATAATTTGCAACGTACTCGTGAATAGCACGCGCCTTATCGTAAGCGGTCTTATAGCCTGCGGTGATTTTCATGGCAACGTCGCGTATACGCTGAGGAATTTCAATGGAAAGCTCTTCCTTATCCCACATCCAGCCCTGCATATACTCGAGGTTGGTATCGTATACCATTTTATTAATAACGATACCCCAGGTCTTGCCACGCTTTTCAAGGACGATGTCACGTCCGTAAAAGGCGCTTACAAGATTACCGTCAGCACCGCCGACGAAAATGGAAAGCTCAAGCTCCTTTTCCTTAAACTTGGAAAGGTCTATCGTCTCCTTGAACACCTTTCCGCGCTCGTTTTCAATCGTGGCGTGTGGAGTTACAAGGTCGAAGGAAACGCAAATATACTTAAGCGCAGGGTTCATAAGCTGTCCCGAGAGGGTAAGCTTTTCGCCCGTTATATCAATCTGCAAATAATCCTCGGGGTCATTTGCGGTTTTAAAATGCTGAACGAAAACGTCAGCCTTTGAATTTTTTGCTGCGTTGGGATTGGGGGCTGTGATAAAGCCCTCTTTAGCGTATGCGGGAAGAACAAGCGCAGAAATCAAAAGTGTCACAAATAAAAATGCGGCAATAAATCTTTTCATCAATTTCTCCTTTTTTACACGTCAAACGCCCAATTACCGTTACGGAAAATCTCGACCTCACGGCCGTCTCTTGTGTGCGCAGTTATCGAAAGGTCACGGGTACCTATCATAAAGTCCTCGTGAACCATCGACTCGTTGATACCGAGTCTACGGCAATCATCGAGCGTAAGCGTTTCGTAATTCTCAAGTGTGTTTGTGAAGCCTTCTCCAAGGGCTAAGTGACAGGAGGCATTTTCATCAAACAGGGTGTTGTAAAAAAGTAAACCCGTGTCAGATATGGGGGAATCGTAGGGGACAAGTGCGCATTCTCCGAGGTATGAGGCTCCCTCGTCCATTGAGACGAGTATCTTCAAAAGCTCCTCATTTTTCTCGGCGTGTACTTCTACAACTCTTCCCTTCTCAAACCGAAGAGAAAAGTTTTCGATAAGCTCTCCTCTGTAAGAGAGTGGCTTTGAGGAATAAACTATTCCTTCTGCCTCACCCTTTTTGGGAGAAATAAAAACCTCTTCCGAGGGAATATTGGGGTTAAATACCTGTCCTGAAAGAGTGGCTTCGGCGCCTGCACAAAAGCGCGCCTCGGGTATCATTCCGACGGTTAAGTCGGTCCCGTTGGATGAAACGTAATGAAGCGTCTCAATCCCCAGAGAATTAAGATACCTACACCTTTCGGATAGGCTTCTGTTATGCTCCTGCCAAGCCTTGACAGGATTGTCGCCGTCGGCACGCGAAGTGTACAAAATGGCCTCCCACAGCCTTTCGACAGCTTTTATCGGAGTTAATTCAGGGAACATTTTTTTAGCCCAAGCCTTGCCGGGTACTGCGGCAATACACCACGGATATTTATTATCCATCGCATCGCGGTAGGGCTTGATGACCTTATAACGCTCCTGAGTTGAACGTCCGTACTTTTCCTGATCGATTCCCACAAGTCCATCAGGGTCTTCTGATAAAAGATAAATTGTCGCAGGAAGCTTTTCAAGGCGGTATTTCAGCCTCTCCTCTTCCCAATTCTCAACTGTTGCAAGAATTTTTTCTTCTCTGTATTCTATGTGAAGTCTCGAAAGTTCCTGACTTTCAAAGAGCACCTCGACCTTTTCGGCTCCGAGCTTATAGCATTCCTCAACGACAAAATAGGCGAAATCCGCCACCTCGGGCTCACATCGAAGCTCGACGCGCTGACCCTTGGAAACGTTGATACCCATTCTTGCAATAAGGTGTGCATACCCCTTTAAAAGTGATTTTTTCATACTACCTCCGAGCATAAAATACAGTGCGAGTATTTTAACACATTTGTTTACTATAATCAATAGAATTATTTCCCAAATTTGTAATTCTATACGATATCCGATTCAACAATATATACAAAAATCAATTCACCAGATATTTTATGGCTTCAAGATAATATTCGGTTATCGTTTCGGGAGATTCCTTCATATTATGTGACAGCCACCAATCAACCGTTTCAACGAAGGAGGAGGTTATATGATTGACGAGATAATCCTCGGGAAGAGAAGAGCTTTTCAAAAGTCCCTTGTCGGCGTACTGAGTTATTATAAGCCTCTTTAAATTAGACTTGAAATAACGCAAAAATATCTCGTTATTCTGCGAGGACAAAAGCTCTAAAATATTTCTGTCATTCTCCTGAAGATGACGGAGCAGATGCAAAAACACCGAGTCGTCCGCACTTGCGCAGGTGCAATGATAATGTCCGTGAGGAAGTCCCATTGCGGTCTCGATTATATGTCCGAAAAGCTCCTCGCATAAATCCTTAAGCAAAAAGTCCTTGGTTTCAAAGTGAGTATAAAAGGTCGTTCTTCCGATATCGGCGGTGTCGATTATATCCTGAACCGATATCTGATTGTAATTCTTTTCCGAGAGCAAGGTCGTAAACGCCGTAAAAATTGCCTCTCTCGTTTTCTTCTGCCGTCTGTCCATTTTTTCCTCCGTACATTTTTTGATTTTTGTTCAGTATCGAACACACAGGCTCTTTTGATTATTGCAAAAGAACGCTTTTGTAATATAATAGATACAGAACAATGTGTTTAATATATTACAAATTATACGCAAACAAAACAAAAAGTCAACAGGAGTTTTTTCAATGATTTCAAGAATTTGCAAGCTTTTTACAAGCATACCGATGACGGCACTCAGCGGTGTATTTCTCTTTTTAAGCCTTGTAAGGCTACCGTTTTTTGACCTTTTGGCGTGGGTAACGGTAATTATCAGCGGTCTTCCGCTTATTAACTCAGCCATACGCAAGCTTATTATCAAAAAGGGTATTTCAAAAATATCCTCGGCACTTCTTATTTCAATAGCAATGATTGCCTCAATAATAATCGGTGACCTCTTTGCCGCAGGCGAGGTTGCGTTTATTATGGCAATCGGTGAAATACTTGAGGACGTAACGACCGACAGGGCAAAGAGGGGGCTTAAGAGACTTATTGAGCTTGCTCCTGCTACCGCTCGAAGAATCGTCAACGGAGCTGAAGAGAGAATCCCCGCTGAAAGCATCAAGCTTGGGGATATCATCAGAATACTTCCGGGTGAGACCGTAACGGTTGACGGAATAATTATCAGCGGTGAGACCTCTATTGACGGATCGGTTATGACGGGAGAATCCGTACCCGTTGACAAGGGAGTCGGTGACGGGGTCTTCTGCGGTACGCTCAACTGCTTCGGCGCAATTGACGTGAGGGCAACGGCAGTCGGCAAGAGCACGTCACTTCAAAGGCTTATAAAAACGGTCAAGGAGGCTGAGGAGAAAAAGTCTCCTACCGAAAGGATTGCTGACAGATGGGCAAGCGTACTCGTGCCCGTGGCACTTCTCGTTGCGATAATCGCGGGGCTTGCAACGTCTGATATTACGCGTGCAGTAACGGTGCTCGTCGTATTCTGTCCGTGTGCACTGGTGCTTGCAACTCCTACCGCAATTATGGCGGCAATAGGTCAAGCAACCAAGCGCGGAGTTATCATAAAATCGGGTGAAGCGCTTGAAAAAATGGGTAAGGTCAACACGGTTGCCTTTGACAAAACGGGTACTCTTACCGAGGGAAAGCTTCACGTGTGTGACGCTGTAAGCCTTGCAGACGGGATTGATAGTGAAATGCTCTTAAGGCTCACGGCGTCGGTTGAGGCAAAAAGTGAGCATCCGCTTGGACGCGCAATAGCAGAGCACGCCGAGGGGCTTGAGCTTCTTCCAACAACGGATTTTAAAATGCAGGCAGGAAAGGGTGTCAGCGCCGTTGTAGGTGGCACTCGGGTATTCTGCGGAAGCGAAGCGTTTCTTTCGGAAAACGGAATTGCTGTCGACGGATATGCAGCCGAGCAGATAAACGGACTCAGACGTCAGGGCAAGGCGTTGATACTCGTGGGTATCGGAGGTGAATGCATAGGCGTTATAGCTCTGTCGGACACTCTTCGTAAAGAAAGTGTGCAAACCGTTAACGCTTTACGGAATATGGGGGTTGAAGCAGTGCTTCTCACAGGTGATAACCGTTTGACCGCAGACTTTTTCGCAGAGCTTGTCAACATTGGCACCGTTAAATCCGAATTACTTCCCGAGGACAAGGTTAAAAGCATTAAGGAGCTTCAGGAGTCCGGCAAAGCGGTATGTATGATTGGAGACGGCGTAAACGATGCTCCCGCTCTCAAGACCGCCGACGTCGGAGTCGCAATGGGAGGTGTCGGAAGTGATATTGCCGTTGACAGCGCAGACATAGCGCTGATGAGTGACGGTATTTCCTCTCTCCCCTATCTCAAGCGCCTTGCAAGAGCAACCGTCAATACGATACGCTTCAGCATTTCACTTTCAATGCTTATCAATATTTTAGCCGTGTTCCTATCGGTTATAGGCGCACTTACTCCTACTACGGGAGCGTTGGTACATAACGCAGGCTCGGTATTCGTAATACTCATTGCGGCACTGCTTTATGACAGAAAATTCTAAAAAAAGAGAGACCCGAAAACTCGGGTCTCTCTTTTAAGATATATGGCTTATACAATGTAAAATTTCTAAGTAAATTTGTGCAGGACAAGGCGTTGAGGGTGAAAGCTCCGACGGAATATTTTCATATTTCGAGGGGCTTGAAGCCCGAAAACAACGCAGTAATGTGCAAATTTACGACGGAATTTTTTAGTCTTCTACGTCAGCCTTATGCTCCGCAATAATCTTCTGTGCGATATTACCGGGAACCTCTGCATAGCGAGAAAATTCAAATGTGAAGCTACCGCGACCCTGTGTCATAGCACGGAGCTGGATAGCGTAGGTGGTCATTTCGGACTTGGGAACCTCAGCCTCAACGATGGAAATGCTGTGGTCGTGCTCGTCCTGACTTGTGCCGAGAACGATGCCGCGACGCTTATTAAGGTCGCCCATAATATCGCCGACGTAATCCATAGGAACGCGTACAGCAAGGTTGCCAACTGGCTCAAGAAGTACGGGTGATGCGTTCTTAAGACCTTCCTTGAAGGCGAGGTTAGCCGCAAGCTTGAACGCCATTTCGGAGGAGTCAACGTCGTGATAGGAGCCGTCGTAAAGGTTAGCCTTGAGGTTTACAACGGGGAAGCCTGCGAGGACGCCCTTCTGCATAGACTCAAGAAGTCCCTTTTCAACTGCGGGGTGGAAGTTCTTGGGAACGGAGCCGCCGAAGATGGATTCGGTAAAGGTAAGCCCCTCAGCCTCACCAGGTGCAAATTCAATCTTAACGTGTCCGTACTGTCCGTGACCGCCCGACTGCTTCTTGTGCTTGCCTTCAGCCTGAACAGACTTCTTTATAGTCTCACGGTAAGCAATCTTTTCCTCGGAAAGCTTAACCGAGGTGCCGAAGCGTGCCTTAAGTTTGGAGGTGAGAACGTCGAGGTGCATATCACCGAGACCCGAGATAACCATCTGCTTGGTTTCGGCGTTGTTAACGTAACGAAGCGACCAGTCCTCCTCAAGAAGCTTTGAGATACCCTGGGAAATCTTATCCTCATCGCCCTTTGCAAGAGGCTCGATAGCCATTGAGTAATAGGGAGCGGGGAATACTATCTTGCTGTAACAAATGCTACCCGATACCGAAAGAGTATCGTTGGTATTAGCGGAAACGAGCTTTGTGGTAAGACCGATATCACCGCAGACCATTTCGTCGACCTCGGTCTGCTTCTTACCTCTTGCGCAGATGAGACGGGCAATTTTTTCATCACTGCCGTTGGATGCATTCTTGAGCATCTGGTCCTTCTTCAAAAGGCCGTTCATAACCTTGAAGAAGCTCATCTTACCAACGAAGGGGTCTGCAACCGTCTTAAAGATAAAGATTGCGGTCTCGCCCTCGGGATCGATTGCGATATCCTCACCGTCAACGCTG
Organism: Clostridia bacterium; assembly: GCA_017439965.1. Classification (GTDB taxonomy): domain Bacteria; phylum Bacillota; class Clostridia; order Oscillospirales; family SIG627; genus RGIG6353. The sequence continues at coordinate 60,761 of JAFSID010000102.1, forward strand.
AGCTCGTGAGTTCTTGCAACGGGGCTGGTAAAGGACTTGGAAACCTTGTGGAGAAAATAATCAATACCGTCAAGAGTTACCGCAGAGCCTGAAAATACGGGAACGATGGTACCCATCTTAAGACCCGCCTGAAGTGCGTCTGCAATCTCTTCATCGGTGAAGGGCTCATCCTCAAAGTATTTCATCATAAGCTCGTCACTGGTCTGTGCGAGAGCCTCGAAGAGCATGCTTCTGTACTCGAGAATCCAATCCGCATTGGGATCGGGCACGGGAATTTCCTCAGCCACGCCGTTGTTGTACTTATAAGCCTTAACGTCGATAATATCAACGTAGCCTACGGTTTTATGATTTTCAAAAAGAGGAACGTAAAGAGGACAAATGCTCTGTCCGAAAAGCTCCTTAAGGTTATTGAGGATAGCGGTAAAGTTTATATTATCCTCGTCCATACGGTTGATAAAGAAAGCGCGTGCAACACCTGCCTGAGCGGCTTCCTTCCATGCAAGCTCGGCACCAACCTCAACGCCTGCCTTAGCATCAATGACGATAACTGCGTTTCTCACCACTCTGAGAGCCTGCTTGATTTCCGCATTAAAGTCAAGATAGCCGGGTGTATCTATGAAATTAATCTTCTTATTATCGTAAAATACGGGTGCGATGGATGCCGAGATGGACATCTCACGCTTGATTTCCTCGGGATCAAAGTCACATACAGTGTTTCCTTCAGAAATCTTTCCGAGTCTGTCTGTCTGCTTAGTATAGTAAAGAAGAGCCTCTGCGAGAGAAGTCTTTCCGCTTCCACCGTGTCCCAAGAGACATACGTTTCTGATTTGTCTTGATAAGATATTCGCCATTTTTGCTTTACCTCCTTCGGTAATATTTGAAAATTTATATACAAATATTATAAAATATTTGATTATAGATATATTATATAAGAAAATCCTCAACTATTCAATATCTTATTACACTTCTGATTGGAGAAAATAAGACCGCACTTTTGGTAATTTTACACAAAAGTGCGGTTTAAATGTAACTTTTTTTGTTAGAAATGTTTACGGGTTATGATTTTTTGGCAATGGTTGACATAGTTCTTTGAGCAAGAACGAGCGAGGCGTAGATGCCGTTTTTCCGCATAAGCTCCTCGTGAGTGCCGAATTCGGCAATTTTGCCCTTGTCAAGTACGATAAGCTTGGTGGCATTTCTGAGGGTGGAAAGGCGGTGTGCAATCGCAAAGGTGGTACGGTCCTTGACGAGAGCGGCAATTGAGTTCTGGATTATCTGCTCGGTCTCGGTATCAAGGGCGCTGGTAGCCTCGTCGAGTATAAGTATCTTGGGATTGCGGAGAATTGCGCGGGCAATGGCGATCCTCTGTCTTTCACCGCCCGAAAGAGTGTAGCCTCTGTCTCCGACGTAGGTATGATAGCCGTCGGGTAGCTTCATAATGAATTTATGCGCTCCCGCAAGGCGTGCCGCTCTTATTATATCCTCACGGCTGGCATTCTGGTCGGCATAGGCAATATTGTCAAGCACGGTTCCCGAAAAAAGAAAGGTCTCCTGAAGCACGACGCCTATCTGACTTCTCAGGCAATGCTGAGAAATATTTTTAATATCAACGCCGTCAATCTTAATGCTTCCCTCTCGCACCTCGTAAAGCCTCATAATGAGGTTTATGAGCGTGCTCTTTCCGACTCCCGAGCGTCCGACGATGCCTATCATTTCTCCCTTCTTAACGCTGAAGGAAATACGGCGGAGCACGTCCTCTGCCTCCTCGTAGCCGAAGGATACGTTCGAAAACTCGACGTTTCCGTCAATCTCGAAATCCTCTATCGCGTCCTCGCTGTCCTTGACGTCAACCTCCTCGTCAACTATATCAAAGATATGGCTTACGGCAGTCGAGGTCATCTGAAGTCGGCGAGGCAGACGTGAAAGCCAGTCAAACGCGTAATAAATCTGTCCCGTGAAGGCGGTAAACATAGTGAGGTCACCGACCGTCATCTCACCGCCGATTATACGGGTGCCGACAAACGCCATTACGATATAGTTTCCGATGCCTATAATATAGGTCATATAGGGAATTATTTTAGCCCAGGTTATCTCGTTTTTCTCAGAGACCTCGGCTACCTTCTTTATAGCCTTGTCGTACTTCTTTATCTCCTCTTCCTCCATACCGAAAACCTTTACGACGCGGATTCCCTGAAATACGTCGTGAAGAATGGTGTTGGAGTCAGCCTCCATCATCCACTGACGGTGATAAAGCCTATGAGTAAATCTCCATACGCGTCGGGTTATCATCATAATGATGGGCGCGGGAATAAGGACGAGAAGCGCAAGCCTCCAATTGTAGAGGAACATTGCAACGCCCACGAATAATATTATGAGTGTGTTTTCTATAAGCTGAGGCACGTAGCCCGAGAAAAACTCGGAAATGTGCATAGTATCACGGATCATTCGGTTGATAAGCTCGCCCGAGGTACGACGTGAGACCGCGGAAATTGACAAAAGCTGAATCTTGTCAAACAGAAGCGTGCGGAGCTTCTTTACAAGCCTCGTGCTTACAAGCACCAGAATATTTGAACGGATAACCTCAATTACACGGTATACGAGCTGAAGCAGGGCAAGAAGAATAACGACCGTAATTATGCCCTTGAATATATCCTCCTGTGCTCCGACGTATTCCGACGGCATAAGATATCCGTCAACAAGCACCTTCTGGAGCGCTGGGTTTGCAATCTTTATAAGGCTTAACACAAAGAACATGGAAAAGGCAACGATTATAAGCGGTATATCCTTTTTGACGATTGCCATAAGCCTTTTAAAGTTGGATGCGGGCTTGGTGCAGTTATGACAAACGGTAACGCCCTTGTCGTAGGGGGTATGACAGATGGGGCATATACGTCTGTCGGGCTCGTATACGATATCGGGAGTGCCCTCTCCGTCATATTCGAGAAGCGCCGAAAGACACCTTGCGGCATCGGTAACGTAAGGGGAGAGAGTCATATCGGTACGGCAAAACTCAATCCATTCTCCGTCCCTCTCTCCCTCAAGAGAGACGGTGCCGATATTGACACGCGCCTTAAATTCGGTGTAGTCGGCTATTCTGTGCGCCGTAACGCTCGTTGCATCACCGTTTTTCTCTCCCTCGGTGGCAACGAAAAGCATATCACGGGTAACTCCTACCGCGCCGACGGTATCACGGTTTTCACAATCGAGGTTGAAGGCAAATTTGAAGAGAAGCTCATCGCTTGAGCTCTGTGCCACCCTGTCAAAAAGGCGTTGGCTCTCGTTGTGCAGTTTTTCACGCTGTCTGCGGCGTGCTTTTTCAATTTCTTTCATAAGAACAACTCGATTCTTCGATAGCTTTTTCTGTCAAGAGCCTCAAGACTCACTATCTCGTAGCGGTTTCCGTCCTCGTCGGATACGATGGCACGGTCCTCTCCTATACGGATAATGCTCTTGAAGGTATCTCTTACGGTTATGGTTCTTTCACCGATATCGGTTTTTATATTCCAATAGGAATTTCCGAACTTTTCCTCAAGCGCCGTTATTGCAAGTATTTTGGGTATAAAATAGCGTCGGTTAAGGTCGTCGTTGATAACCCTTGCAATATCCTCGCCAAACTCGGCAATATCACGAATCATACCCAGCTCGGTCTTGTCGGAGTCGGTGACGGATATATACTTATCGGTCATATCGTGAGGAAATACGCGGTAAAGATATACTCGTATCGGCTCTGCGCCGTCAACACTTGCCTTGATAAAGCCGTTTTCGTTTTTTGTAAATATACAGTTCTCGGGGGTTAAAAATTTTATATCCCCTACACCGTCAAACACTTTTCTTTCCATTGTTATTCCTCCACACCGATGACCTTGAGTGCGTCAAGCTGCATCTTATAAAGCTTATAATAGCTTCCCTTTTTACGTACAAGCTCCTCGTGAGTTCCGCTTTCGGTCATACGGCCGTCCTCAATTACGATAAGGCGGTCTGCATCACGGAGAGTGGAAAGTCGGTGAGCGATTATTATGGTTGTTTTATCACGGGTAATTTCGGTAATAGCCTTCTGTATGCGAAGCTCGGTTGCGGTATCCATTGCCGCCGTTGCCTCGTCAAGAATGAGAATGGTCGGATTCTTGAGTATCGCACGGGCAATGGAAACTCGCTGAAGCTCGCCTCCCGAAAGACTGCGGTAGCCCGTTCCTATCTTGGTATTATAGCCGTCGGGATACTTGATAATAAAGTCGTGAGCGCCTGCCGCCTTTGCCGCCGCAATTACCTCCTCCATAGAGGCGTCGGGTACGGCGTAGCGTATGTTATCGGCAATCGTTCCGCAGAAAACGTAGGTCTCCTGAGACACTATTGCAATGCGGTCACGGATGTATTTCGACGGAAGACTTTTTACGTTTACTCCGTCAACGAGCACCTCTCCGTCCACTGCGTCGTAAAGTCGCATAACGAGATTTACAAGGGTTGATTTGCCCGCGCCCGTATGACCTACGATACCGATGGTCTCTCCGTTTGAAACCTTGAAGGATACGTTGTCGATAACACGGCGGTTTGGAACGTATTCAAAGCACACGTTACGAAATTCCACCTCGCCCGTCTCCTTCTCGGGAAGTATCGGATTTTCGGGCTCGGGTACGTCGGAATGCTTTTCGAGTATTTCAAAGAGACGGCTCATAGCGTTGAGGCACTCGGAAAGCTGATTGGTAAAGCGGTTGAAAAAGTCGAGTGGGCTGTAAGCCATTGAAAGCATTGAAATATAGGTAACGAGCATACCGTAGGTAAAGGCACCTGAGCCGTCCATCGAGTATTTTACGACGAGTATACCGCCAAGTCCCCAAGCCGTCCAGGTGCCAAGCTCAAGCACCGAGGGAATAATGTTGGACAGCCAATGCATCTTTTGTCTGTTCTGACGAAGAGTATCCGACAGTGAATAGTTCTTATAATTAAATTTCTCCGCCTCAAGCTCCTCCTGAGAAAAAGCCTTGACGACTCTCGTTCCCGTAAGTATATCCGAAACGAAGGAATTGAAGCTGCGGCGCTTTGAGTAATCGCGTGCGTGAAGCTTTCTCATAATTCTCATAAACGCCCGTCTTACAATAAGAAACACGGGAACGGGTATCATCGCAACGAGAGATATCTGCCAGTTAGTCGTAAAGAGGATTATAACGACCGCGACCATCTGCACGATATTTATTATGAAATACGGGATACCGTCAACGAAAAACCAATAAATTGACGTGGCATCCTGATTTATCTGAGTCATTATACCGCCCGACTGTCTCATATTGAAATAAGATAGGGACAGCTTCTGAATTGCCGTGAAAATCGTCTTTTTCAAATCGTAGGTAACGTTAGCCGAAATCTTTGCGGTAACGATGGAATGCACCATTGTAAATACCACGGATATAAGCTTCGTGCCTGCGATAAGTAATATTGCAAAGGCAATGCGTCCGTAAAACTCACCGCCGATATCGAGCACCTCGTCGTAAAAGAAGCGACCGCTTATAAACGGTGAGAGTATTGACAAAAGAGTTGAAAGCACGACCATTAAAAGAACGGTTGCCGTCTGCTTCTTGTAGCGGTTGAAGAAGGGCATCATCTTACGGAAAAGCGCCTTGGTATCGAGGTCGCGGAGCTTTTTCAGCTCGTCTCTGCCACCCGGTCCACCCGGACCGAAGCCACCCGGACCTCCGCGGTGTCCACCCTCGGAGTGCTCACGGGGAGGCTTATCACCGAAGGGCTTGTCTGTTACAGGCTCACCCGCCGTCGCCTTACAAAATGCAAAGGCATCGTTCTTTGCAGAGTTGGTGAAATTGGCAACTACGGCATCCTCGCCACTCTCCTTGCCCGTGGCAATAATACGTCCGCCCGAAACCAGCTCCTCAACTCTGAAGGAGTCCCATTCCTCAAGAGACCATACCCTTGAGAAGCGCTCGGCAAGTCCTACCTCGCTTCTCTGCTTGGTGAGTGAGGGCTTTTCCTTTTCAAAAATACCGCCGAGCACCTCAAGCACGGCTACCTCGTCCTCGGTAAGCACAAGCCAGGTATCGCAATATTCAAGCGCGTGACCCATATCGAGTCTTACGGCGGTCTTGACACTTGACGGAAGTATACCCTTGCGTTCAAATATTTCCGCTATTTGAGGCGGAAGCATTTCCTTATTCTCTCCCCTCTTATCGCCGTGAGGCTCGGGAGAAAATTTTTCATCGTGTTTTTTCATAAAATACACCTTAATCACGGTTGTTTCGACATACTTTTCTAAGATAAAGTATACTATTTATATATGTACATTTCAAGAACTTTTGAAAATTTTTTAAAAAATATTTTTTATTTTCTCAGCTCAGCTATTGCCAAGGCTGAAAAAATATGATAAACTATTTAAGTTATATTGTAAATAAAGCAAAAGGAGTATATAGATTATGCTGGAAAAACTTAATTCAAAGCCCACACAAGGCCCCTTAACGCTTATCGTTATGGACGGTGTAGGACTTGGAAAGAAAAATGACGCAAACGCAATTTACAGAGCCAACACCCCTAACCTTGACAGACTTATGGCAAATTATCCTACCCTCTCTCTCAAGGCTCACGGTACGGCAGTAGGTCTTCCCAGTGACGACGATATGGGTAACTCCGAGGTAGGTCACAACGCTATCGGCGCGGGACAGATTTACGCTCAGGGCGCAAAGCTCGTTACCTCCTCCATTGAGTCGGGTAAGATTTTTGAGTCGGAAACCTGGAAGACTCTTATCGCAGACTGCAAGACGCTTCACTTCCTCGGTCTTTTCTCCGACGGTAACGTACACTCACACATCGATCACCTCAAGGCTCTCGTTGAAAGAGCAAAGGCTGACGGCGTTGCAAGAGTAAGAATACACGTGCTTCTTGACGGACGTGACGTTGGTGAAACCTCGGCGCTTGAGTACGTTGATCCCTTTGAGGAATTTATCGCAGGACTCCGTTCTCCCGATTTTGACGTTATGATCGCATCGGGTGGCGGACGTATGAACATCACCATGGACCGCTACGAAGCAAACTGGGATATGGTAAAGCGCGGCTGGGAAACCCACGTTTTAGGTGAGGGACGTCAGTTTGCATCCGCTCACGAGGCAATAGTTACCTATCGTGAGGAGGGCGGATACAGTGACCAGGATCTCCCCGCATTCGTAATTGCGGAAAACGGCAAGCCCGTAGGTACCGTTGAGGACGGAGACAGCGTCGTATTCTTCAACTTCCGCGGTGACCGTTCAATTGAAATTTCCAAGGCGTTTGAGGATGAGTCCTTTGACAAGTTTGACCGAGTACGCTTCCCCAAGACCGTTTACGCAGGTATGCTCGAGTATGACGGAGACCTTCATATTCCTTCCCGTTATCTCGTATCTCCTCCCGAAATCACCGATACTCTTGGTGAGAAGCTTGCCGCAGAAAAGATTACTCAGCTTGCACTCTCCGAAACTCAGAAGTACGGTCACGTAACTTATTTCTGGAACGGCAACAAGTCGGGTAAGTACGACGAGGAAACCGAGACCTATATTGAAATTCCCTCCGACGTCGTTCCCTTTGAGCAGCGTCCCTGGATGAAGTGCGCTGAGATTACCGACACTCTTATCGAGGCAATGGAAAGCGGTAAGTACGGCTTTATCCGTGTTAACTTCCCCAACGGAGATATGGTAGGTCATACGGGCAGCATGGAGGCGACCATCGTTTCCATGGAGGCTCTCGACCTCTGTATCGGCAGAATACTCGAGACCGCCGACAAGCTCGGTGTTGCAGTTCTCTTCACCGCAGACCACGGCAACACAGACGAGTGCCTTGAGATAAACAAGAAGACGGGTGAGGTTACGAGCAAGCCTAAGACGAGCCACACTCTCAACCCCGTTCCCTTCATTTTCTACGACAACAATTTCAAGGACAACTACACGGTGCTTGACGGCGAGTACGGACTCTCCAACATTGCCTCCACCGTTGTAAACCTCCTCGGCTATAAGGCTCCCGAAAAGTGGGACGCTTCTATGATTGAGGTTAAATAATTAAAAATCGAATATTAACGCTGAAAGCCTCCCACTTTTTGTGGGAGGCTTTCTTCATTACAATATATATTTAAGTTCTGTCAAACGCCTTGATGACCGTTCTTATCTGGTAACGGGCGTGAGTAAAGCGCTGAGTATAATAGGACTGGAAGTTGTTATTTCCGTCCCTCATCATAAACTCAAGCATAAACGCAAAGCCCTTCCAGTTATCGTACACCGTACCGAAGTCGAACTGAGTGCCGTCGATTACCATATCCATAATCTCCTTGGACTCGGAGTCGCGGAGGTATCTCGTCTTAAGAGCAATCTCGTAAAGGGTAGGAGTTACGGTCTTCCAGCTTTCTGCCGAGAGCGCCTCGACGATTCGTCCTACAAACTCGGTATCCTTACAGGTCTTGGGTATTGCGAGAGCGGTATGATGACCGCCTACCATAGTCTTGTAATTTGCCTGATTTTCATCGTACTTGGGAAGAGGAATAAGTCCGTACTCGTCCTCAAAGTTACGCATTTTCTCGTTCGTTGCGGTAGCAAGAGAGCCCATAACGAATATTGACTTCTTCTGATGGAAAAGAGAGCCCGCCTTACTTTCGCCGTTTGCCTTGTCGCCCTCGAAGAATACTCCGTTGTTATTATAACAGAAATCGTAGAAGTCGTTGATTATCGAGTCTATCTTATCGGTCTTGACGGTTATCTGAGGCACGCCGTCGGCATCCTTGGAGCAAACGGGATTGTCAAACGCCCAGAGGAACGAGTTAAGGCAGGTGCCCTGGTCGAGACCGAAGCCGTAAAAGTCGTTTAAGTCACGCTCGTCGTTACCGTCGTCAACATAGATATCCTTAATCATTTCGGAAAGCTTATCAAAGGTCCACTTGCCGTCAAGAACGAGCTTGTACAAATCGCCAAGCTCATAGGAGGAGGCAAGATTCTTGTTGAAATAGAGACAGTAAGCACCGCTGACCGCAGAATAATCGAGGTGAGAAATTGCGATAAGGCACTTGCCGTTATAGGTAAGGTCGGTGGAATTTGATTCATACCACCAGGGCTTAGAAAAGTCGATATGCTCGATATCGTACCAGTTCATAAAGAGCTTCTTGGTAACCATACCGCCCATAGACATAACCATTCCCATAAACAGATCGAACTCGTCGTTACCCGAGAGCACGGTCTTGGAAACGTAATCGTTTTCCTCGGCATAGGTACCGTGGAAAACTACCTCAAAGTCAACGTTGAAGCGGTTAGCAACGGTCTCGTTACGGGCAAAGCGGGCATCCTTGAGAAGATCGCCCTTGTTGCGCTCGTCCTCCTCTATGTAGATCTCGCTGAGATTATGTGCTACCACACGAAGCACTCGTCCGCCGTAATCCATCTCTCCGAGTCCGTCGTCAACAAGGCTTTCTCTCATAGAATATCGAGTCCTCCTCATAGGTTTTGGCCTCGGTCTTTTTCTCGCCGTCGTCCTCTTCCTTATCCTTGCAGGCAAAAAGAACGGTCGCAGAAGAAAGAAGCATCAGAATTGCGAGAGTCAGGGCTAAAATTCTTTTCATAATAAAACCTCCTTATATTTTACTATTGTATTTTTGACGCTGTTTAAATCAATTATATTCGTAAATTACGGCTTATACAATGTACAATGAGATTGTATTTTTGTATTTTACAACTTTTTATTTTTTTCGCAAAGGCGGAGCTTCTTAAAGAAATCCTTCAAGACCTCCGAGCATTCATCCTCAAGAATGCCTCCCTCAACCGTCGGATGATGGTTGAAGGCGTGGTCGTTTAAGTTGATAAGACTGCCGAAGCAACCCGCCTTCGAATCATACGCACCGAAATACAGATTTCGTATACGGGCATTTATTATAGCCCCCGCACACATCACGCAGGGCTCAAGAGTGACGTACATATCGCACTCCCAAAGCCTCCAACCGCCAAGCTTACGGCAGGCGCGGTCAATGGCAACGAGCTCGGCGTGCTTCAAGGCGTTTTTGTGAGTCTGTCGGGCGTTTGAGCCGTAGGAGACTATCTCTCCGTTTCTCACGATAACGCATCCGACGGGTATCTCTCCACGCTCTCCGCACAGCCTTGCGTAATGCAGGGCTTTTCTCATATAATCCTCGTGTGTCATAATCTCTCCAGCCATACAAGAAACAAATAAATAAGATATCCCGCAATAAAATACAGCGCTATTCTCGGTAGTGCCTGCATAACCATACGGCTCTTGTATTTTTCTCTTTTTTCAACCTTCTTCATTTCGTTCTCGATTGCCGTTTCCTTTTCGGCTGAGCTTTCGGTTGCGGTACGGGCAAGAGTATGCTCGACGCGTTTAGCTCTTTGAACGAAGGAGTAGGGGTCGGAGTCAAACTCGGAGGCGGTGTTCATCGTCACCATTTTTTCAAGGTCAGCCTTAAGCCTTCCGCAACGCTTACAGATATCAAGGTCGGGAGTGTTTTTTTGAGAGCAGGTGCATATCCAAGCGCCCTCGGAAAATTGAGGCATAATAACGGCAGGGTGCTTCTCGCTCTTATGAGACGGAGTTATTGCCGAATCCATTTCGGCAACGTGTGCCTCGCGCACGGCTGAGCGCTTATCAACGGTTGAGCAGGAAAGTGCTTCAACCGTTCCGTCCTCGTAGGTCACCTCGTCGATAAAAATCTCATAACGCTTGAAATAGGTCTCGGGAATGGGTATGTAATCGTCTGCTCCCAAAAGCCTTTCGCTCATTTTCTTTTTATTTACGTTATAAATATATGAAAGCTTTTTGTACGGGAGCGGTGAATCAAGATATAGAAAGAGTCTTATTTTAAACGAGCGAATAAGCTTATTCGTTATACGGGCAAAGCGAATCGAGAGAAAATACTCAAGGCTCTCGATATCGTAAACCTCAACCGCCTCCTCAAGCTCGAGAGGAGAGGTATCAAAGAGAAAGTGAAATTCCTTTTTGTCAATCTGCTTGAAATATCTTTTTTTGCCGAAAATACGCTTGGTAAAATCGTGCTGTGAAATACTATCCATTTTGGGAAAAATCCTTTCTTATTAAAACGAATATACCGACTCCGACAAAAAACGATAAGACTGTAATCAAAGTGCTCGGTGCAAAGTGCAGCACGGCAAGAAGGTTATTTACAGCGTGACAGAGTATGGGAAGCCATACGCTTCCCGTCCTTCTGTAAACGAATGCTAAAAGCACTCCGAGAATAAAAGACAGAATAATTGCGGGAGGGCTTGAATGTGAAAGTGAAAAGAGCAGAGCAGACAGGACGGTTGCCCAACCTGAGCCGATAAAACTATTAATGCTTTTAAAAAGCGTGGCTCTGAAAAACAGCTCCTCGGCTATCGGCACTGCAATAACCGACATTAGTGCTCTCGGCAAGGGAATATCAACGGGTGTCGGCTCAAATACCAAGCCGAGCAGAGCCGATGACGTAATGCTGACGCTTAAAAAAAATACAAGCATCAATAATCCCCTACCGAGCGTAACGGACTTACGCTCGGCGCTTTTTGGGGAGAAAATAACGTAAAGCAGAATATATAGGGCACACGCCGTAACGCTCGTAAGGGTGGCGTCAAGAAAAGCGTCGGTCACAAGAAGTACGGCTCTGACTCCTATAAGAGAGAGAAGAAGCGCTAAGAGCTTATTCATTCTCTTCCTTATCCTCGTCCGCTTCCTCAAGCTCCTCGGGATGAGCAAGGCGGTATTCCTCGCAAAGCTTTTGCCAGGAGGTAGTATTTTCCTTATTATGCTCAACGCAATAGCTGTTTACGGGACGGTTAACGCCCGAGGTGAAGCCCGGATAGGTGCCGTCGAGATAAAGATTCATAAAGAAGGGCAGGCTCGTATCGTCGGGGTAAACGTAATCGTGAGGCACCTGCATATAGGTATACTGAGCGTCGGTAACCGCAACGTTCTTTTCGATTTTTCTGTTTTCGTTTCTGACAAGGGCAATGGTGATGACCTTATCCTCGGGACATCCGACGTCGGCAACGCTACGCGTCTCGGTACACCACTGCACCTCAACGTGAGCGTTACACTCGGAGGTAGGCACGGTGTCACGGGTATAATAGCCTGTTGCGGTACGGTTTCCTCTTGGGTCAAGCGAGCAATATTCACCTGCAAGCAGACCCGAGTCCTTACAGTAGACTCTCTCAACGAGCTCGGAAAAATCAAACTCCTCAACGCTTCCGCGGTCAATATACTTTTGGTGTACCTTCTTCATAACCTCGTCCCAAACGGTAAGCGCAGGGCTGGGAACGAAATTCTGCATATAACGGGGCTGGTCATAGCCAAACCATACAGCTCCCGAGAAATAAGGCGTATACGCCGCAAAGTAAAGGTCCTTGTTATCGTTGGTGGTACCCGTCTTTGCCGCAACGTCAACGTCCTTGGTAACGGTAAGACGGCGTGCAGTACCGTAGCCCGCAGGGTCGGCAACCTCGGATAAAATCTTGGTCATAACAAGGGCGGTATCGTGACTTAAAATAACCTCGCTCTTTTCCTCGTTTGACAGAATTACGTGTCCCTGAGCATCGCACACCTTGACGTAGGTACGGGACTTGTTGAAAATACCGTCGTTGGCAAAGGTTGCGTATGCGGAAGCCATATCACGAAGGGTTACACCGTAGGTGAAGCCGCCGAGTGCAAGAGGCGAAAGTGACATATCGCTGTGAGTTCCGCCCACGTTTTCATAAAGAGTTGAAAGGCGGTACTTATTGCGAAGAAAATTGAAAACGTTTTCTGTGCCGAGCTTATCAACGATTCTTACGGCAACGGTATTGACCGAGCGTATTACCGCGTCGGCAACCGTCGTATAGCCTCTGTACTGCGCAGGTGAGTTAGACGGCCATGCGTTACCCGTTGCGGGATTAATATTAAACGGGAAATCGTCAATGGCGGTTGAATAGGTGATGATACCCTCCTCGATTCCCTGTGAGTATGCCGAGAGGGGCTTGATTGACGAGCCTGGCTGACGGGTGGTCATAGTCGCTCTGTTCCAGCCTCGGTTTTCCTTCTTCTCTCCCCTTCCGCCCACTATTCCGAGGACGTTTCCGTTATAGGGGTTTACGACGACCATTGCCGATTCGGGCTGAACGCCCTCTACGTCGGGGAAATACTCGTCATTCTCAAAGACCTCCTCCATGGCGTTCTGTACCTCGAGGTCCATAGTGGTAAATATCTGAAGTCCGCCCGAGTAAACGAGCTGAGTCGCACTCGCCTCGTCCATTCCCTTCTGCTCCATAAGGTCGGCAATAACGTCGTCCATTACGGTATCAACAAACCAGGAATGTATACGGACGTTGCTGTCATCCTCCTCTTCGACGTCACCGTTGAAAAGCACGATATCCTGATCGTAAACCTCGTCAAAGGTCTCCTTGTCGATAAGCTTTTGGTCAAGAAGCTCCTCGAAAATTACCTGACGGCGATACTTATTGTTTTCGGGATTCTGTATCGGGTCGTAATAGGTCGGACGGTTGGTGATACCTACGAGGCAGGCGCATTCAACGAGTGTCAGCTCGGATACGTCCTTGTGGAAATAATAATTCGCCGCAGCCTGAACTCCTCCGCAGCCCTGAGAAAGATAGATGGTATTGAGATACATTTCGAGTATCTCCTCCTTACTCTTCTTTTTCTCAAGGGACAGCGCGCGGAATATCTCTTGAATCTTACGCTGAATCTTTACGTCATCCTCACCCGTTACGTTTTTAATAAGCTGCTGAGTGATGGTTGAGCCTCCGTAGCCGAAGGAGCCGCTCTTAAAGACGTGAAGCACCGCGCCTATCGTTCTTCTCCAGTCAACACCTGGGTGATCCCAGAAGCGCTTATCCTCGATAGCAACGACGCAGTCGATAAGCTCATCGGGCATTTCATCGTAGGATACCCAGAGTCTGTTCTCACTTCCGTGAAGCCTTTCCTCCTCAAGCTCGACCCACTTACCCTCGGTATGATGGTCGTCGGTATATTCCATATAGTAAATGGAGGTGGTCTGGTTCAGGTCCATTTTAAGATTTTCAATATCGTATTCGGTGTCGATATTTTCCTTAATGTAAACGGCAAGAAACGCCGCCATTATAGAGCCCGAAATAATTCCGATGAGAATAAGAGTGAGAAATACACTGATTATTCCCTTGAAAATACTTCCGCCGATTCTTCTTTTTTTCATACCCTTCTCCTTCATTTCAATACAACGTTATCGTCACCGAGCATCCTCTTGAGTACCCTTACCATTTCATCGGACGGCTCGATTTTTAAGCTTGCGCGGAACGCCTTATTATCCTTCTTTGAGAAAAAGACGAGCGTGCTGTCACCCTGACACAAATCAAGCAGATTGTAAACCTTGCGCACGCTTGGGTCATCCATTGACTCAACGCGCAGATACATAGTCTTAAGATTTGCGAATTTTTCGTCGGTTATTGCCCTCTCAACGCTTTGTGCGATAAGCTTAAGCTCGTCGTCCTTGGTGGTTATCTCGCACTTGATATGCAATACGTTTTCAGGCTCAAGCACCTTTTCGCACTCGTCAAACGCCTTGGGGAATATTACCACCTCGGCAAAGGAGGTAATATCCGCAACCTTTATAAACGCCATAAACTCGCCTTTTTTAGTACGGGTTATACGCTTTGAGGTCATATTGCAAAGAATCTCAACCACCTGCTTTTCACGGTATTCGCCCGTGCCTGCATCGAGAGAATTTTTGATATCCTCAATTCTCGCGCACCTCTTGACGAGTCTCTTGTAATCGTCAAGCGGATGACCCGAAAGATACACTCCCGTGACCGTTTTTTCCATATCGAGCCTCTCGGCAAGAGTCTCCTTGCCGACGTCACGAAACTCTATCTGCAAGGGTCTTGTAGTATCTCCGTTTGAAAAGAGGTCTATCTGTCCCGCGACGTTATGCCTCTTTATATCTGCCACCGTCTCAAGAGCAAGAGGCAGAGTCGAAAGCATCTCGCACCGTCCGTCGTGCAGACAGTCGAGTGCGCCCGCCATTATAAGACTCTCGGTCATCTTGCGGTTGGAGTCCCTTCCCGACATTCGCATAACGTAATCCTCAAAGCTTACGAAGGGAGATATTCGTCTTTCAGCAAAGACCTCCTGAAGCGCACCGAGTCCGACGTTCTTTATGGCAAGAAGTCCGAAGCGTATACCGTCGGGCGTGATGGTAAACTCCGCATCGCTCAGATTTATATCGGGCGGTAAAACGGGAATCGACAACGCCCGACATTCAGCAACGTAGGCGTTTATCTTATTCTCGTCACCGAGTGAGCAGGTAATAAGAGACGCCATATATTCCGCGGGATAATGATACTTGAGATACGCCGTGCGGTAGGTAAGATAGCTGTACGCACAGGCGTGCGACTTGTTGAAGGCGTACTTTGCAAATTCCGCCATCTCGTCGAATATTTTTTCGGCAACCTCTTTTTTGACTCCGCGCGCTATCGCTCCCTCAATGCTCTTGTCGGGAGTGCCGTACAAAAACACCTGACGCTCGTTTTCCATAACGTCCAGCTTCTTTTTGCTCATGGCACGGCGGACGATATCCGCTCTGCCGAAGGTGTAGCCTGCAAGAGCGCGGAATATCTGCATAACCTGCTCCTGATAGACGATACACCCGTGAGTCACCGACAGTATCTCACGAAGTCTCGGGTCGGGATATTCAATTCCTCCCCTTCGGCTGTTTTCGATATATTTGGGAATCGAGTCCATCGGACCCGGTCGGTATAAGGCTATCGCCGCCGTTATATCCTCTATCGAGCGAGGCTCCAGCCTCATCATAAGGCTTCTCATTCCCTGAGACTCAATCTGAAACATTCCAAGAGTCGAGCCCTCGGAAATATATTTGTAGACCTCTTCATCCTCAAGGTCGATTTTTTCAATGTCAAAATCGGGATTTTTCTCGGTAATTCTGTCAACCGCGCCGTCGATTATGGTAAGAAAGCGCAGACCGAGAAAGTCAATCTTCAAAAGTCCGAGGTCGGCAACCGTATTCATCGGATACTGAGTTGCGACAACCTCTCCGAGTGTGCAAAGAGGCACGTAATCCTGTACGGGTCTGTCGGTGATAACGACGCCTGCCGCGTGAAGAGACGGATGCCTCGGCATACCCTCAAGTGACTCGGATATGTCAAGAAGTCTCTTTACGGCATTCGACGACTCGTAAAGGTCAAGAAGCTCACGGCTTTCCTTCTTTGCTCGCTGAATGGTCATATCAAGGCTTCTCGGAATAAGCCTTGCAACCTCGTCCACCTCGTCGTAGCCCATACCCAGCACTCTGCCGACGTCACGCACGGCAGCCCTTGCGGCAAGGGTGTTAAAGGTGACTATCTGTGAAACGCGGTCAACTCCGTAACGGCTTATAACGTAGTCGATGACCTCGCGCCGACGCTCGTTACAGAAGTCAATATCAAAATCGGGCATACTGACACGCTCGGGGTTTAAAAAACGCTCAAACAGAAGTCTGTGCTTTATCGGGTCAACTCCCGTAATTCCGAGAGCATACGCCGCAAGGCTTCCCGCACCCGAGCCTCTGCCAAGCCCCACGGAAATACCTCTCCTTTTTGCAAAGGATACGAAATCGTCAACTATCAGATAGTATTCCGCAAAGCCCATCTCGATAACCACCGACAGCTCGTAGTCAAGTCTTTCGACGTATTCCTTCTGCTCGTCGGGTGAAATGGAATGCTTGCGGAAAATCTCACCAAGCCCCCTTCTGCACCTTTCTCTCAGATACTCCTCGTTGGGAATATTTTGAGGATTATTAAAGGCAGGGAGATAAAGGCTTGAAAAATCAAAATCGAAATTGCACTTTTCGGCAATTTTCACGGTATTTGCAAGTGCTTCGGGATAGCGTGCGAAGATGACCGACATTTCACTTGCAGACTTCAGATAAAGCTCGTCGGTCTCAAAGCCCTTCGGACGCCCCTCACTCAAGGTGGTGGCGGTCTGTATACACATAAGCACCGCCTGACTGCCCGCGTCCTCGCGCCTTAAATAATGCACGTCGTTGGTTGCAACGAGAGGTATATTGTATTCACGCCCTATTCTCGCAAGCCCCGTTATAACCGTCTTTTGCTCGGCAATGCCGTGATCCTGAAGCTCAAGATAAAAATCCTCACCGAAAAGAGCCTTCATTTCAAGTGCGTGCTCAACGGCGCCCTTGTAATCCCCCGACAGAAGCATCTGAGGTATCCGTCCCGAAAGACAGCCTGACAGAGCAATAAGTCCCTCTCGGTGCTCACGCAATACCCTCATATCTATTCTCGGCTTATTGTAAAAGCCCTCGGTATAGGCAATGGAGTTAAGCTTTATAAGATTCTTATAGCCCGTCTCGTTTTTTGCAAGAAGCACGAGGTGATAGGTGTCGGTATCAAGGTTGTATACCCTACCCTCCATGCTTCTCGGAGCAAGGTACATCTCACATCCGATTATGGGCTTGATATTGTGTTTTTTCGCACTCTTATAAAACTCGACCGCGCCGTACATTGCGCCGTGGTCGGTCATAGCGACCGCAGTCTGTCCAAGCTCCGCCGCACGCTCGAAAAGCCTGTCTATACGACAGGCGCCGTCAAGCAGACTGTATTCGGTGTGCAAATGGAGATGGACAAACTCAGCCATTAATCGTTTTCCTTTGCTATTTCAATAATTTTCTTCAGGCGGTGGTTAAGTCCCGAGCGAGAAATCGTTCCCGCCTCGGAGTAAAGACAAAGCTCGGAAAGGGATGCGTCGGGATAAGCAAGCCTTAGCTCAGCCGCCTCGCGAAGCTCCTTTGACAGAGCGTTCCACTCGCCTCTGCCCTTTATTTTTTCAACCGCCATTTTAAATTCCAGAAACGCCGAAACCGTTCGTTTGGTATTCGCATTCTCACAGTTACAGCTACGGTTGATGTTGTTTCTCGTTTCCTTTTCAATGCTCTTTTCAATAACGTCAAAGGCGTAGGGAGTTGCGCCGATTTCGGTAAAAAGGTCGGAAAGCCTCTCGCTTCCCTTGATATAAACGATGTGGTTATTACGCCTTTTTATAAGCCTTGCCTCCCGCCCCTCAACGAGAAAATAGGAATACAGCGCCCCTGCAAGCTCCTCGCTCGGAGCGATAAATTCGGCGTGATAGCTTATATCGGGAGAGGTCACCGTTCCGCAGGCAAGGAAAACACCCCTGAGAAAATACTGGGCACATTCCTCGCAGGTAATAAGGTCGGACAGGTCAAAGCTCTCCGCGAATCTTGAAAAGAATTTTTCCGCCTCGCGTCCCTCGACCCTGACCTCGAAAAGCTCACGGCTTCGGTAGGTTTTTTGAGTGACGGAGGTTACAAAATGCATATTGTTTATAAAAATATAAGTGAGAAGCTCGGAAAAGGGAGCTGAATCAACGGTAAGAGTTCTGTCGGCAAGACTGTACTTTTTCGAAAAAAGCAAGGCTCCCGACAAAAAAGCCTCGATACAGCAACGGCTTATCCTCTTGTCCTTACCGCTTCGGGTAAGACCTGCATCGTTTGAGGTACGCTCACACAGATATTCCTTTACCTCGGCACACCAGGAGACTTTAGTCAAATGGCTTCCTCTCCTTTCGGGGAAAGATATCTTACCTCGGGCTCAAGTCTTATTCCGCTATACTTTTCAACCCTGTCACGAACCTCTCTGAAAAGGGTAAGCATATCACGGCTCGTTGCACCCGAGCGGTTTATAATAAAGCCTGCGTGCTTCTCGGAGACCTGAGCACCGCCCACGCTGAAGCCCTTAAGCCCCGCCTCGTCAATAAGCTTGGCGGCAAAGCTGCCCTTGGGTCTTTTAAAGGCAGAGCCCGCACTCGGATACTCAAGAGGCTGTTTTTCACGGCGGCGGAGAAGAAGCTCCTCTTCGCGACGGCGTATGTCCTCGGGAGAATCCTTTTCAAGACGGAATACAGCCTCAAGCACGAGGTCGCCGTTTTCAAGAAACGCCGAATGTCTGTATGAAAAATCAGCCTCGGCATTTGAGCAGGTGACGGTCTCTCCGTTTCGCAAAACGGTACAGCGCTCAACGACCTGAGAAAGCTCGCCGTTATACGCGCCTGCGTTCATTACGATTCCTCCGCCAACGCTGCCGGGTATACCGCAGGCAAATTCAAGCCCCGTAAGACCCGATTCACCGACGGTGCGCGAAAGAGGAGTAAGCCCCATTCCTGCCATAGCGTACACACGCTCACCGTCAATTCTGACACCGTTCATACGCTCGGTAAAAATAACAGCACCGCGAAAGCCCTCGTCGTCGGCAAGAAGATTGGAGCCTCTGCCCATAACGTAGCTGAGAAGTCCGTTGTGCCGACAGATGTCGAGCGCGTCCTTGAGCTCCTCGACGGTTTCGGGAAAAAAGCCTATATCACACGGACCGCCTATCTTGAAGGTGGTCTTTTTTGAAAGGAGAACGTCCCTTTCTATCCTTGATTTTGATATTTCCGAAAGCTCACGAAAAAGCTCGGTCATGCGTTAACTCCGAGCATTGCGGCACCGATAATGCCTGCGTCGTTGCGAAGCTGTGCGATAACCACCTTGGTTGCGGGAACGCAATCGGAGAGGGCGGTATAAACCTCCTTGGAAACTATCTCAAGCATAGGAGTGAGAAGAGTATCACGCTCGTTGCTGATGCCTCCGCCGATGCTGAGCACCTCAGGCTCAAAGATGTTTATAATATTAGTAATACCGCAAGCGAGATAGGATATGTATTCATCAACGACGGCTTTACCCCATTCGTCTCCTGCGCGCATAGCATCAAAGGAGGTTCTTCCGTTAACCTTGTCGATATTCTTACCGCAAAGCTCCCACATCTTGCTCTCGGGATGCTTACTCATCATTTCCTTGGTCATTCTGACAAGAGCGGTAACCGAAGCGTAAGCCTCAAAGCAGCCCTTTCTTCCGCAGGTACACTGAACGCCGTCCTTAACGATTACAATGTGACCGAGCTCAGCTCCTGCAAAGTTAAAGCCTGCGTATACCTTATGGTCGATGATAACACCGCCGCCTACACCTGTTCCGAGGGTTACCATAACGGAGGTCTTGTAGCCCTTTGCGGCACCAACCTCAGCCTCACCCTTTGCAGCAGCGTTAGCGTCGTTTTCGATGCTCATATTCTTAATACCCGTAAGCTCGCGGAGCTTGGCAACCACGGGATAAGCGTTGAGAGACGGAATGTTATTTGAGCATTCAACAACACCCTTTTCGTTGTTGCAAACACCGGGAGATGCAATTCCGCAGAAGTCAACCTCCGAAATGTCGATGCCCGCCTTCTTGCATACCTCAAAGCAGCACTTCGCCATATCTCCGACGATTTCGTCACCCTGGCGTGATGCATTCGTAGGCACGGATACCTTTTCAATAATTTCACCCTCGCGGGTTACGAGTCCTACGGCGATATTTGTACCGCCAAGATCAATTCCTATAAGCTTCATAATTTATGTCCTCCAAAAATAATTTTAATTTATCTGTCCGAATCATCAGGGAGGCTCAGACCCATAAGCTTTTTGTTAAACTCGACCGCCGTATCGTAGCCCATCTTCTTCTGGCGGTGATTCATTGCGGCAATCTCTATAATGACCGCAAGGTTTCTGCCCGGCTTTACGGGTACGGTTATGCTGGGTATCTTAATTCCCATTATATCCGCGTACTCTGTCTCAAGTCCGAAGCGATCGTAAAACTTCTCCTTATCCCACTGTTCGAGATTAATGACCAGAGAAATCTTTTCGGTGTTCTTTACAGCGCCCATACCGAAGATTCGTCTCACGTCAACTATACCGATGCCTCGAAGCTCGATATAATGGCGTATAAGCTCGGGAGACGAGCCAACGAGAGTCTTTTCGGATACCTTGCGTATCTCAACCGCGTCGTCGGCAACGAGTCTGTGACCTCTCTTTACAAGCTCGATTGCAGCCTCGCTCTTACCTATTCCGCTGTCGCCCACGATGAGTATACCCTCACCGTAAACCTCAACGAAAACACCGTGACGGGAAATCATAGGCGCAAGCTTTACGTTAAGCGAGGAAATGAGATTTGCCATAAGAGCCGTGGTCTTTTCCTCGGTGTAAAGAAGCGGTACGTTGTATTTCTCGGCTATTTCAACAGAGCCGTCAATCGCACTGTCGGTATGAGAAAACACAAGACATACGGGTCTGTGTGACAAATACTTGTCAAGAAGCTCAAGCCTCTCCTTTTCCTGAAAGCTTTCAACGTAGGAGCGTTCAAGCTTACCGAGAAGCTGAATACGTTCACCCTCGAAATTTTCGAAAAATCCCGCAAGCTGAAGACCGGGACGGTTTACCTCGGGACGCGTTATCCTTATCTCTCTTCCGTTTTCGGGAAGATAGACGGGTATCAGAGAAAACTCATCGATTACCTCTCCGAGTGTGCAATAGGTTTCGTTCATAATATCCCCCCTATTATATATTAATACATCTTATATTATACTATAAATATTTTGAAATTACAATATTATATACGGATTTTTTTGTTAAAAATGACAAATATACTTGCTTTTTGGGCAATATTATGGCATAATACAGTATATTATAGGATTTTACGCGCGGAAAGGAGGATACCGAAGCGATGAAAAAAAGCAAAGCTCAATTTTCCGACGAGGAGGATATTGTCCAAATTGATCTTACAAGCGGAAAATTCGACCCCTTTGAGCTTAAGAAGAGCACTGCCTCATCGAGCGTGAATCCTCCGCCCGACGATGAGCTGAATCCGCTTGACCTTACCTCCCCGAATCTTGACGAGGAGCAATTTCCGCTAAAAAAAGAGGCTATCGACCCGAAGCACTCTATGGGGAACGAGGGAGAAATATTTATTTCCTCGCCGCAAAAAAAGAGAGCACGGTCTCCCGTGTATTACACGGTGATAGCCACCGTCGCCGCTCTTCTTCTTTTCTCGGCTTGGCTGATATTCGGATTTTTATACACCGAGCAATATAACGCAAATCTTTATTCAAAATATCAGAAGGGCATCTCACCTGAAATATACAACTCGGATTTCGACTTTTTCATAACCCTCGACGGAGTAACCTCTCCCGTTGTAAGAAGCAAAGAAAAGCGTTACGTCAAGGGCTTTAACGGTATGCCGACGGTACCAGGAACTCTCACCTCAACAGAGCGAGGAGGAGTATATACCGTAACGGGCTCGTCAAAGCTTCTGCCCGACGTAAACGAGGCTCTCGTCGGCAAGAGTGTAACCCTTGAGGGCATCGGCTTTATTGAGGAATACACGGTAGTGTCGGTAACGAGAAACTTTTCAAAATCCGCCGACCTTATAATTTACGTCGGCTCATCCTCAAACGATATGCTGGTAATAAACGCAGAAAAAAGCACGCAGTCTCAATGAGACGGCGTGCTTTCTGCTGTCTTTTTAGCCATATCAAGCCGAACGAAAATTATTGCGATTGCGGTATAAAGCATTGCAAGTGACATCATTTCCATAATGAGCGCAAAAATTACAAGTCCAACATTCGAAAAAAGCGTTGCGGCAAGGCGAATGAGTATAAACTCAAGGAGTATGCGGAACGCCTCCATTTTGTGTCCCCGCATCAGCTCACGGCTCTTTTTCAAGGCTTGCCAAACGGTGATTTTTGAATCAAGCATAATATAATACGGAGCCATACAAAAGGCGAGAAAAACGGGATAATATCCGACGAAAATTCCGACTGCGGACAAAAGCTGAATCAGTGTGACCGCAAGCGTGCCCTTAAGCAAGGTGCCGATATTCTCAAAGCCCGATATAAAAACCTTAACGGGACACGGAGTATCCGTCGCCGTACCCGAAAGCGCAAAGAAATACCGCATCATACAGTACTGAAACGGCATATTCAGAATGATTACGGCAAGGTATATGAGCATATATATTCCCATATCCTTTTCAAATCTTACAAAGTCAAAGCTCGTTGAGAGAAAATTGGTGTTTTGAAAAATCTGATAGCTTGCAAAATAGGACGCGATAACGGGCAGAGCGGATGCCAGTGCGACCACGCCAAAGCAGGAAAACAGATGGGTATAGACCGAGCCCTTTGCGTGCTCCTTTATATGAAATCGGGAAAGCATAATTCCTCCGAAGCGTTATATTTTAGTCATTGTAGCATTAAAAAATTACTAATTTATGAATTTTGGAATATTTCTTGTAATTATCGCAGCTTTGTGGTATAATTCAGTTAATTTCATTTGGAGGAAAGCTATGGATTTTGCAAAAGTAATAGCCGAGGAGTTCAAAATAAAGGAGCTCCACGCACAGAACACAGTAAATCTTCTTGAGGACGACAACACCGTCCCCTTTATAGCCCGTTACCGCAAGGAGATGACGGGAGGTCTTGACGACCAGGTTATCCGTGAGATATCCGAAAGACTCAACTACCTCAAGAACCTCGTTAAGAGAAAGGAGGAGGTGCTCTCCTCTATTGAGGAGCAGGGCAAGCTTACCGACGAGCTTCGCGCAGAAATCGAGGCAGCGGAAACTCTGACCGCGGTTGAGGATATCTACCGTCCCTACAAGCCCAAACGTAAGACGAGAGCCTCCGTTGCGCGCGAAAGAGGGCTTGAGCCTCTTGCCGCTCTCATTTTCGCTCAGGAGATTACCGAGGGCACGCCCGAGGATTACGCCAAGGATTTCGTAAATGCCGAAAAGGAGGTCCCCGACGTTGAGGCGGCTATCGCGGGAGCACTCGACATAATTGCCGAGGACGTATCCGACTCTGCGGAATACCGAGGAGAATTGCGACGCATCCTCTTTGAATACGGTCAGATAGAGACAAAGGCGGCAAAGGAGGAGGACTCGGTCTACGCAATGTATTACGACCGCACCGAGCCTATCTCAAAAATTCCGTCTCACAGAATCCTTGCAATAAACAGAGGTGAGAAGGAGGACTTTCTCAAGGTCTCACTTCTTATAGACGAGTACAGTGCAAAGAGCTTTCTCTACAACCGCACGCTCATTTCGGGAAGCATCTTCACAAAGCTCGTTCAGTCTGCGGTAGACGATTCCTACACGAGACTTCTCTTCCCCTCCCTTGAACGCGAGGTTCGTACCATGATATTTGACGATGCTTGCGAGAAGGCTATAAAGGTATTCGAGGACAACCTTGAAAACCTGCTTCTTCAGGCGCCTCTCAAGGGCAAAACGGTCATCGGCTTTGACCCGGGATACCGTACCGGCTGTAAGCTTGCGGTGGTTGACAAGACGGGAAAGGTGCTTGACACGGCGGTCATCTTCCCCACCAAGCCACAGGAAAAAATTGAGGAAAGTGAAAGAATACTCATTTCCCTTATAAAAAAGCACAAGGCGGACGTTATCTCCATCGGCAACGGTACGGCATCCAAGGAGAGTGAAATATTCGTATCGAATATGATAAAGAACAATTCTCTCCCCGTAAAATATATAATCACCTCGGAGGCAGGCGCGTCCGTCTACTCAGCGTCACCTCTTGCGGCAAAGGAATTTCCCGACTTCGACGTTACCCAAAGAAGCGCGGTATCCATCGCACGACGTATTCAGGACCCTCTCGCAGAGCTTGTAAAGATAGAGCCACGTGCCATCGGCGTAGGTCAGTATCAGCACGATATGAAGCCTGCCCGACTTGACGAGGCACTCGGAGGAGTGGTTGAAAGCTGTGTTAACCGCGTCGGAGTAAATCTCAACACGGCATCCTTCGCGCTTCTCTCCTACGTTGCGGGAATCAATGCAACGAGCGCTAAAAACATCGTTAAATACCGTGAGGAAAACGGCGAGTTTGACTCAATCGAAAGCGTTAAAAAGGTGCCTCGCGTCGGTGACAAGGCGTTCGAACAGTGCGCGGGCTTCTTAAGAATACCCGAGGGTGTTGAGCCTCTTGACAACACGGGGGTCCATCCCGAATCCTACGGCGCGGCAAGAGAGCTTCTCAAGAAGGCGGGACACTCGGCTTCCGATATCGGACGCGAGGGCTTCCCCAAGCTTTCCAAGGAGCTTATAAGCTTCGACAAGGAGGAGCTTGCGCGTGAGCTGGGCATCGGTGTTCCCACGCTCCTTGACATAATCAAGGAGCTTGAAAAACCGGGTCTTGACCTTCGTGACGATTTTGAAGAGCCGATTCTTCTCTCGGAGGTGCTGGACATTTCCGATCTCCGCGAGGGTATGACGCTCACGGGAACGGTAAGAAACGTATGCGACTTCGGAGCCTTCGTTGACATCGGAGTTCACCAGGACGGACTCGTTCACATATCCGAGCTTTCGGACAAATTCATAAGACATCCCTCCGAGGCGGTAGCCATAGGAGACATCGTAAAGGTGCGCGTTTTGTCCGCCGACCCCGTCAAAAAGAGAATTTCACTTTCGATGAAAAGCTGATTTTAAAAAGCCCCACCCCCTATTTTAAGTGGGTTTTGAACATCGTTTGTTCAAAAATTGTGCAATATTAACATATGAAGCACTGAATTTTTGGAAAATAAACATCTTCCAAAAATCGAAGTTTTCTGTTATCATTATATAGTCAAAGTAATATGCTCGGTATCGGGCGACCGATTCCGAATTTAAACAGGAGGTCATTTCATGGCAAGTGTATCATTGAAACACATATACAAGAAGTATTCCGGCGGCGTTACCGCTGTTTCGGATTTCTGTCTTGAAATTAAGGACAAGGAGTTTATTATCCTTGTAGGTCCTTCAGGTTGCGGTAAGTCCACCACTCTCCGTATGATTGCAGGACTTGAAGAAATTTCCGAGGGTGAGCTTTTCATCGGCGACAAGATCGTTAACGACGTAGCACCCAAGGACAGAGACATTGCGATGGTTTTCCAGAACTACGCTCTTTATCCTCATATGACCGTTTACGAGAATATGGCGTTCGGTCTTAAGCTTCGTAAGACTCCCAAGGAAGAGATCAAGAGAAAGGTTGAGGAAGCAGCAAGAGTTCTTGACATTGCTCACCTTCTCGACAGACGTCCCGTTGCTCTTTCAGGTGGTCAGAGACAGCGTGTTGCTCTCGGTCGTGCTATCGTTCGTCAGCCCAAGGTATTCCTTCTTGACGAGCCTCTCTCCAACCTCGACGCTAAGCTTCGTGCAGCCATGAGAACCGAGCTCACCAAGCTTCACTCAAGACTCCAGACAACCTTTATCTACGTTACTCACGACCAGGTCGAGGCTATGACCATGGCTACCCGTATCGTAGTTATGAAGGACGGTCTTATCCAGCAGGTTGATTCTCCCCAAAACCTTTACGATTATCCTGTTAACACCTTCGTTGCAGGCTTTATCGGAACTCCTCAGATGAACTTCATCAACGGCTCCGTTATCAAGCGTGACGGAAACGTTTACTTCAAGTTCGGCTCCAACGAGCTCAAGCTTCCTGCTGAAAAGGCAAATGACGAGAAGCTTCAGGAGTACATCGGCAAGGAGGTTATCGCAGGTATCCGTCCCGAGTGTATCCACGACGAGCCTATGTACCTCGAAACACTCTCCGAGTGGGTTATTGATGCGCACGTTGACGTTACCGAGCTTATGGGCTCCTGCATCTACCTCTACGTAGTTGCTGAAGAGCAGAACCTTATTGCTAACGTTAACGCTCATTCCTCCTCTACCGTTGGAAGCGACATCAAGATTGCTCTTGACGTTAACAGACTCCACCTCTTCGACAAGGATACTGAAAAGTGCATCATTCACTAAGATGAACAGAATACGGCAAGGCTTTAACGCCTTGCCGTTATTTTTTCATAAGCCTTTTGTAATATGTGAAATCGCAGAAAGCACAGCCTGACACTCAGCCTCGGTATTGAAGTGAGAAGCGCTGAGCCTTACCGCACCGTCAGTGTTGAGAAATGAGTGTGCAAGAGGTGAACAGTGAAAGCCTCCTCTGCTCGCTATGTCAAAGCCGTCAAGCGATACTGCCGTTTCATCGCAGGACATACCGTCTATATTAAATAAAACGATAGACACCGAATCCGACTCGGGAGCGTACACTCTGACCCTCGGAATAACGCTCAAGCCCTCCGTAAGTATTTTACGGAGGCTTTTCGTTTTTTCGGCAATCGTATCACATCCGACGGAGGTGACGTACTCAACTCCCGCACCGAGTGACTCGATACCTACAACGCCGACTGTACCTGCCTCAAGACGCTCGGGATACCCGTCGGGCATCCCCTTCTCCCTTGACGCTATTCCCGTTCCGCCCCAAAGAAGAGGCTCAAGCTCACGGCGGCATTTCCTCGACAGAGCCATAAAGCCGCTGCCCGTTATACCGTAAAGTCCCTTGTGACCCGAGGTACAGAGTATATCAATACCACAGACCTCCACATCAATGCGTGACGAGCCGAGACCTTGAGAGCCGTCAACGATAAAAAATACGTTTTTATCCTTGCATATAGCGCCTATACGCTCTATCGGCAGTCTCAGACCCAAGACATTAGATGTATGTGTCATAACCACTGCGGTTGGCTTTTTATCTCCGTCAAGATGCTTCAAGAGGTCATCACACACGACATTTTCGTCATATGTGCTCACCTTGAGAAAATCAAGCGTTATCCTCCCTTCACGCTCCATACGGTAGAGAGGGCGTAGCACCGAATTGTGCTCGAAAGGAGTTGTCAGAACCCTGTCCCCTTTTCTCAGCGAGCCAAAGAGAGCAAGGTTTAAAGCCATCGTTGCGTTATAGGTAAACACCACACGCTCGGGCTCAGTATTAACGAAGTCGGCAAGCCTCTCTCTTACACGGTAAACCGCCATAGCAGTACGGCTTGCCTCACGGTGAGAGGATCTGCCCGGATTTGCTACGCATCCGTCAAGAGCCCTCTTTACCGCAAGCGTTACCGTTTCGGGCTTGGGATAGCTTGTAGCACTGTTGTCCATATATATCATACTAAACTCCACCTATTCCGTTTGCGCGAAGGGTACTCACAACGCTGACGCGCGCTTCACCCTTGACGTAAACTCCCCAAACACACCCCGACGCCTCACTTCGCTTAGATACAGTACATTCAATCCCCTTTTCCGTGAGAAGTCTTTCCGCTCTGAGTGCCTGCGTCATACCTCCAAGGCTTATAAAAAACGACTCTTTGTTTGCCATAACAGTTCCTCCTGATAGGAAAGAACACACTAAAGCTTTGGTGTGCCATTCTCATTTTATGTCATCCGCTCTCACCTTGTGCTTCACGCTTGAAAAGTTTTTTTGCAAATTAACGTTTTTATTTGCTCATACCTATTTACAAAACGACATAAGTTATGATATATTAAATATATATATTATTTTAAGGAGCAGGGTAAATAATGCAGGGAATATCCAACTTTTTCCGTGACCTCGGCAATTTGTTTTCAGGCTTCGGCTTTGTTGACGTTATCGACATTGTCGTCGTTGCCTTAGTCCTCTATTATCTGATAATATTCATTTACGACAGACGTGCAGGAAAGCTTGCAGTGGGCGTAGGCTTACTGTTTTTATCGCTTGCCATAAGCACCGCCTTTGAATTTAAGGTACTGGCGTATATGCTGAAAAACATAGTGCAGGTCGGAATCATCGCTTTATTCATTCTATTCCAGCCCGAGCTTCGTACCATGCTTGAAAAAATGGGTAACGAGTCGGTGCGTAACTTCAAGCTTCGTGATAACAGCGAGGATACAGAGACGATCAAGATGATTGAAACTCTCGCGACGGCTGCCGAGGAGCTTTCGGCATCGGGCACGGGCGCGCTCATTGTAATCGAACGCGGAACAAAGCTCGGTGACACCATCAAGACGGGTATCGTCATCGACGCCGACGTCAACCTCTATCTCATCAAGAACATATTTTTCAACAAAGCGCCTCTTCACGACGGCGCGATGATAATCCGAGGCAACAGAATACACGCCTGCGGATGCTTCCTTCCCCTCTCCTACAACACCGACATCATCCGAAACGTCGGCACGCGTCACAGAGCCGCCATCGGTATGAGTGAAAACAGCGACGCGCTCGTCGTTGCGGTATCCGAGGAAAACGGAATTATTTCAATAGCTCAGGGCGGTAAGCTTACCCGTAACTTTGACAAGGCGGGTCTTATCAAGGAGCTTTCCGCAAACCTCCTTGAGCCTCAGCGCACTAAGAAGAGACTTATTCCCAAGAGACCGAGAAAGGAGACGAAGGATGAATAACGTCAAGACTGAATGGAACAGCACCAAAACCAAAAAGCTCATAATATTTATCTGCTCGGTCGTATGCTCGGTGTTTCTCTGGATGTACGTTACGAGCGTCGAAAGTCCCACCTACGAGGCATCCTTCACCAACGTTTCGGTCACCTATGAAAACCGCGACGTTTTACGCCGCGACTACGAATTATCCCTTCTTACCACTGCCGAATACACAACGGACATAAAGCTTTCGGGAAAGAAGAGCACCTTCAACAAGATTGACCCCTCGGACATCAAGGCGTATATCGACCTTTCGGCAATAACCGAGGCCGGCACCTATGAGCTTCCCATAACCGTTTCCGCTCCCGACGGCACCTCCGTCAAGGAATACGAGCCCCATCTTGCAACCGTAGTTGTTGACAAAACCGTTACGGTTGAATTTCCGATTGAAGCAAGCGTTACCTACTCAAATCTTCCCTCGGCGTATTCGGTGGGAGATTACATCATCACCGATTCCTCCTCCAAGGAGATAAAGAAGGTCTACGTCAGCGGTCCCAAGAGTGAAATTGATTCAATTGCAAGAATCGTTGCAACCGTTGACTTCGGTCCCGTCGATTCAAGCGTCGAGACCAAAACCAACCTTGTAATGTACGACAATCTCGGCGAGGGAATCGTAAGCCCAAACCTCAAGCTCAGCGTTGACTCGGTCAAGGTAAAGCTTCCCGTATTTATGCAGAAGATTCTCAGGCTTACCGTTGAGCAGGCGTACAACACCTTCTCTGACAATCAGATAATATTCAAGGTCTCTCCCTCGACGATTGCGGTATCGGGTGACCCGAAGGTGCTTTCCGAAATGGACACCCTCAGCCTTGACCCGATAAACGAAAAGAGCATCGGCACGAATTACACCACCACCGTCAACACTCTTATAAATCTCCCCGACGGAATTACCATTACAAGCGGAATTTCAACCGCAAGAATCACCGCAACGCTCGTTAACGTTGCCCGTAATACCGTAACCGTACCTACCTCGTCGATCTCTCTCAAGAATCTTGACGAGAAGCTCGTCTGTGAATTTGAGGATGACGAGATAACCCTCACAGCAATCAACTCTACCGAGTCTCCGATTGACGAAAAGGACGTTACCTTATCCCTCGATATGACCAAATACACCGAGCCGGGTACCTATACCGCAAGCGTTACCGCTTCAACGATTGACAGAATAAATCACGCTTACGTCGTAGCTCAGGACTATGAGGTAACCTTTACCGTAAGTGAGAAATAAGGAGGAATTGCCATAAAGCTTCTTGTACGCAATATCTCCTTCCCATACACTCAAAACGAAAGCGAAGCGGTATTCTCCGCACTGAAGAAGCAGGGGCTCAAGCCCTCCTCCTACACCGTTTACAAGCGCTCGGTGGATGCACGTCGCAAGAACGACATACGCTTCGTTTTATCCGTAATATGTGAAGCCCCGAGCTTCAAGCCCTCTTCAACCGTAGCCTTGTTTGAGGAGGAGCTTTATCCCGATTTCAAGGCAAGCGCTACCGAGGATAAAATGAATCCCGTGGTTTGCGGATTCGGTCCTGCGGGAATGTTTGCAGCCCTTTTGCTTGCCCGTCACGGGCTCTGTCCGACGGTTATCGAGCAGGGTGATGACATTGATACGAGAGCCTTAAAGACAGACGGATATCTTAAAGGCAAATGCCTTGACCCTCTGTCAAACATTCAGTTTGGCGAAGGCGGTGCAGGTGCATTTTCCGACGGAAAGCTTATAACGAGAATCAACGACAGCCGTTGCTCCTACGTTTTGAACACACTTTGCGAGCACGGTGCACCGAGTGATATCACGACACTTGCTCATCCTCATATCGGTACAGACCTGCTTCGTGAGGTAGTAAAGAGCATAAGGCGTGAGATAGAGGCGCTCGGCGGACGGGTGTTATTCCGTCACAAGCTCGTCGATCTTGAGGAAACGTCAAACGGATGCCGTATCACGCTATCATCGGGAGAGGTCATAAGCGCTCCCGCGCTCTTTCTTGCGACGGGTCATTCAAGCCACGATACCTACCGTATGCTGCTTACACGCGGAATGGAAATAGTCGCAAAGGACTTTTCGGTCGGAGTGAGAATAGAGCATCTGCAAAGGGAGGTTGAAAAATCTCTTTACGGCAGAGAGCGTGAGGAAAACGACCTCTTGCCCAAGGCGGAATACTCGGTATCCTACCGAGAAAACGGCCGTGGATGTTACTCGTTTTGTATGTGCCCTGGCGGTCTCGTTATGGCGTCTGCCAGTGACGACGGCTCGATAGTTACCAACGGTATGAGCTATCACGCGCGTGACAGAATTAACTCAAACAGTGCGCTCGCCGTATCCGTTTTGAAGTCGGATTTCGGAGATAATCCAATATCCGCAATTGAATTTCAGCGTGATATCGAAAGACGCGCCTTTGCGCTGTCGGGAGATTTCCGTGCGCCCGCGCAGACGGTAGGAGATTTTTTAGAGGGCAGACCGACCACCGCGTTTATCGGTGCTCAGCCCACCTATCCTCACGGGGTAATCGGCTGTGAGCTTGACCGTATTTTACCGCAATTCGTGTCGGATATGCTGAAAAACGGACTTCGACGCTTTGAGCGTACACACTCGTTTTTCTCTGACAAAAACGCACCGCTTACAGGTGTTGAGACCCGTACCTCCTCTCCCGTGAGAATTGCAAGAGGAGACAAGCTTACCGCGTGTGGCTTTAAAAGAGTATACCCCTGCGGTGAGGGTGCGGGATGGGCAGGAGGCATCACAAGTGCCGCGGTTGACGGGCTTAAGTGTGCCGAAAGCTATCTTAAGGGATAAAACGTGTTACTGATTGTGACAAAAACGAGTTTACAAATATTTATCGGAGTTGTATAATGACTAAGGAAGGAACGGTTACTAAAACGGAAAACGGCTTTGCAACGGTGCTTGTCAAAACGCAAAATGCGTGTGACGCTTGCCGTGCGGAGTGCGGAGGTCATTGCGATAAGGCAAGGCTGGAGGCGGTTACCGTAGCTAATAAGATCAATGCCGAGGCAGGTGACAAAGTACTGCTTTATTCGGACACGAAAACTGTTATGCTGTGGGCGGTGCTCGTATTCATTTTGCCTATCTTCGCTTGCTTTCTGACGGTTATCCCTATGTATTCATATACCTCCTCCCCTATCCTGCTGACACTGACGGGGCTCGTTACCTTTTTCGGTGTTTTCGCAATACTCAAATTTATCTTCCGCAATAAAAAAGACTCTGACGTCTTTGAAATAAAAGAAATTCTCAAAGGAGCACACGACAATGAAAATTCTTGAAAAATCCTATTACGCGAGACGTATCTCTCCAATTGACGGTCATTATACCTTCGGCTATTACGACCTTCAGCCCTTTAACAAAAACCTTCATCTCGTTCATAAATTTCCTTTTTTTGACAGACTTCAGCAGCCCGGAGATATGGCGGAAATAGGACTTCTCGATATAAACGACTCGGTTGCAAAATTTGAAAAGCTTGACGAAACGTCCGCGTGGAATCATCAGCAGGGCGCTATGCTTCAGTGGAATCCTGCCTCTCCTACCGATGAAATAGTTTACAATGCGTTTATCGACGGTGAATTTCACGGCGTCGTTATGAACGTTAACACGGGTAAGAAGAGATACCTCGACCGTCCCGTTGCAAACATTTCTCCCAAGGGTGATTATGCGGTCAGCATTAACTTCCCCCGTCTTTACGATTTTCGTCCGGGATATGGCTATGCGGATATCAAGGACCCCTATTTTGACGTTAACCACAGCGACGAGGACGGCGTTTTCCTCATTGATATGAAGACGGGCAAGAGCCGTCTCGTTCTCTCAATGCAGCAGATATGGGATTTTTCGGGCAAGTTCTTTGACCGCGACCGTAAGATGAATATCAACCATATCACCATAAATACCGACGGAACACGTTTTCTCGCGCTCGTCCGCAACTTCAAGGAGGAGGGTGACGTGCGTCATATGACCGCCATCATCACTGCAAACCTTGACGGTAGCGATATGTTCCTTTTGTCCGATTACGGTATCCAGTCTCACTATCATTGGAAGGATGCCGAAAACGTTATCTTCTACTCAGACGGTAAGGAGCTTGACTGTCGCTGGAAGACTGACAGCGCTCTTAACCTCAACACCTACGTTCTTAAGGATAAGACCTGGGAGGGCGAGCTTGTTGCAGGCGGTGCCTTCTGGTATGACCATCATATGAGCTATTCTCCCGACCGTAAGCTTATTCTTACCGATACCTATCCCACTACCACGCCCTTTGAAACGGTTAAGATTTACAATCCCGAAACCGACGTGTGCGTGCATCTCGGACACTTCTATCACGTTCCCGTTCCTACGACCGACCTCCGCTGTGACCTTCATCCCAGATGGAATCAGGACGGCTCGATGATAAGCTTTGACTCAACCTGCGAGGGATTCCGCGGTGTTTACCTTATCGACGTCGATGCAATCCGCGAGGATTTGTTCCGCGAATAATTTTTTGACAAAACTTTTGATAATATCATCTTGACTTGATGAGTTTTTTGTGTTATACTTTCACAGTGCTAAAGTATAACACACATCGAGATGTGGCTCAGTTTGGTAGAGCGCTGCGTTCGGGACGCAGAGGCCGCAAGTTCGAATCTTGTCATCTCGACCAGAAAAAAGCATCGACTTTGTCGGTGCTTTTTTCAACTAAATCCACCATTGCGGGTGGGTGAAATATTGCTTTGCAATGTGAAATACGCCTGCGGCGTGTGAAATTCGCCTCGACGGCGAGTGGGTGGATTTAATTTCATCTGAGGCAAAG
>JAFSID010000103.1 GCA_017439965.1 Clostridia bacterium
AAAGGTAGCACATATTTAATTTTGAATTGAACCGCCGTATGCCGAACGGCACGTACGGTGGTGTGAGAGGTGGATTTAATTCACCTACTCGATTTTGTATCAACTGTTTATTCGGGCTTGCCGAGAAGCTTGAACATATTCTTTTTGTAAACCTCAACACCTGGCTGGTCAAAGGGGTTAACTCCGTTGAGATATCCCGAAAGAGCACAAGCCTTTTCGAAGAAGTAAACGAGGTATCCGAAGTTCTCCTCATCCATACGGTCAAGCTCAAGAACGACGTTGGGAACACCGCCCTCAACGTGAGCGTCAAGCGTACCGAGAAGAGCCTGCTTGTTAACGTAGTGGAAATCCTTGTCTGCAAGGAAGTTGAGGTTGTCGATGTTTTCAGCGTCATAGGGAACCTTCACACAGCTCTTAGAGCTTATAACGTCGATAACCGTCTCAAAGATTATTCTCTTGCCGTCCTGAAGGTACTGACCCATTGAGTGAAGGTCGGTAGAGTAAATGACTGAAGCAGGGAAGAGACCCTTCTTGTCCTTGCCCTCACTCTCGCCGAACAACTGCTTGAGCCACTCGTTAGTGTACTGGAAGGAGGGCTTGTAGGATACGAAAAGCTCGATTTCAAAGCCCTTTCTCATAAGGAGAGTACGGATTGCCGCATACTTGTAAGCGTCGTTTGTGTCAATGTTGCATTCGGAAAGGTCTGCTCTTGCCTTTTCCGCGCCCTTCATCATAGCCTTGATGTCACAGCCTGCAACGGCAATGGGAAGAAGTCCTACCGCCGAAAGCACGCTGAAGCGTCCGCCGATATCGTCGGGCACAACGAAGGTCTCATAGCCCTTCTCAATCGCAAAATGCTTGAGTTTACCGGGTACGTCGCGCTTGTCGGTAGTGATAAAGATACGCTCAGCGGCGCCTTTTTCTCCGTACTTCTTTTCAAGAAGCTCACGAAATACGCGGAAGGCAGCCGCAGGCTCTGTCGTTGAGCCTGACTTGGAAATTACGTTTATGCATACGTCACGACCCTCGCAGAGAGTGAGAAGCTCTTCAAGTGCGTCGGGGTCAATCGTATTACCTGCGAAGTATACCGCGGGTCCGTTCTTTTTTGTAAGGTTTGCAAGAGTGCCGTTTACAAATTCAATTGCCGCTCTTGCGCCAAGATAAGAGCCGCCGATACCGATTGCGATGAAGATGTCGCAGGTCTTTCGGATTCTCTCTGCGGTTGTAATGATTCTGTCAAACTCCTCCTTGTCATAGTTGACGGGGAGGTCTATCCAGCCCGTAGGCTTTTCGGAGGGCTCACCCTTTTCAAGAAGAACGTCGTGAGCGGTTGCAACCTCTCTCTTTATCTGCTCAAGCTCGTGAGGCTTAATAAAGCCCTCGAGGTATTTTGTGTTAAGCTTTATTGACATTGCTGTATAACTCCTTAGTCTTTGAAAATTTGAAATACGGTTTTAAGCCATTTTATCGACCATTCGATCCAACGTGCGTTGTAGGGGTGAGCCTCGGGCCATACCTCGCCCTCGCCGAGTGACATTCCGTGGTTAAGCTCGGGAAGTAAGTGAAGCTCGAAGGGGACGTTGTTTTCCTTCATTGCGCGTGCCAGCATAAGAGAGTTTTCACAAGGTACGGCAGCGTCGGCAACGGTGTGGAAAATAAATGCGGGAGGTGTGGTATCCGATACCTGCTTTTCAAGTGAATACTCGTAAAGCCTTTCCTCGCTCGGCTCATCCTCGTCAAGAAGATTTATAAAAGAGCCTTTGTGAGGTCTGTCGATACCCGAAATAACGGGGTAAATCGGAAGAATTGCGTTGGGACGGTTGTTGTCCGTTCCGATTCTTTCGTGTAGTCCGTTCTTGTTCCAGAGTACACCCGACATCGTTGCAAGATGTGCTCCTGCCGAAAAGCCGATAACGGCAATCTGCTCGGGGTTTGTATTCCATTCCTCAGCGTGATTGCGAATCATTGAAATTGCTGTTGCAACTTCTATAAGAGGCATAGGGAGTCCCGATTTTTCATCGGTCATTGAGTATCCCTCAACACCTATCTTGGCTACGCGGTTATTTACGGTGTAGTAAAGCACCGCGGTGTTAAAGCCGTGACCCATATAACGACGGGCAATAGGCTCTGCCTCGCGTGCCGAAAGCGCTCCGTATCCGCCTCCGGGACATACGAGCATAAAGGGACGCTTGTGATGTGAATATCCCGGTGCATCGTCACAGATAAAAAGGTCGAGATAAACCTTGTCGGTGAAGTCGTGAAGATAAATTCTTTCTGTTTTCATATATGCTCCTTAAACTCTGTATAAAAGGTCGGTGTAAGAGGGAATGGGCCAAGCACTCTGAGGGAGAAGGGTCTCAAGCGTATCACAGTGAAGTCTGAGCTCCTGCATTGCGGGAATTACCTTATCCTTATATGCCATTGAACGCTCCGCAACGTCCTCTACGTTACATACTGCTTTGTGCTGCTGACGAAGTGATTTTAGTGCCTTGTCAGCGCATTTCAGACTCTTTGTGATGCGACGGAGCTTTGTTTTCATAACCCTTGTCGAGCCGCCCGTCTTATAAACCTCGTTTATATCACGCGCAAGTCTTCCGCAGTAATCCATAACTGAAGGAAGTATAAGCTTGTCAGCCATATCCTGCATAACAAGAGACTCGATGTTTATAGCCTTGGCGTAGGTCTCCGAGCATATTTCGTGACGGGAGAGTACCTCGGTCTCGCTCATTACGGCGTGACGTGCAAAGAGCTCAATGTTCTTTTTGTTTTTGAGACACGCAATAGCGTCGGGGGTTGTCGGAATGTTGAGAAGCCCTCTTTCCTCGGCTTCCTTTTTCCATTCCTCAGAATAATTGTTGCCGTTGTAAAGTATTCTCTTGTGAGTGCGAATAAGGTCACGGATTATGCAAAGTATTTCCTCGTTCTTGTCGCCCTTGCATAAGTCGAGTCTGTCCGCAATTATACGAAGCTCCTCAGCCATAACCGTGTTGATTATGTAGCAGGGACGGGAGATTGAAGCAGACGAGCCACACATACGGAATTCCACCTTGTTACCCGTAAAGGCGCAAGGGGAGGTACGGTTGCGGTCGGTTGTGTCCTTTTTGAAGCTGGGAACTGATACAACACCCGTGTCAAGACTTACCGAGCTTCTCTTTTCTACACTGTGAGAGTTTTCGATTGCATCGTATATCTCACAGAGCTCGTCTCCGAGAAATACCGAAATTACGGTAGGAGGTGCTTCGTGAGCTCCGAGTCTCGTATCGTTTGAGGCGGTGGCACTCGAGAAGCGGAAAAGGTCCTGATACTCGTCAACACCTGCAATCATTGCCGCCATAAAGAGAAGGAAGGAAACGTTTTCCGCGGGATTCTTGCCAGGTGAGAAGAGATTCTTTCCGCTGTTTGTGGAGAGGGACCAGTTTACGTGCTTACCTGAGCCCGAAAGTCCCGAGAAGGGCTTTTCGTGAAGAAGGCAGGCAAGACCCTTTTTCTTTGCGACCGTACGCATTGACTCCATCGTTATCTGATTTTGGTCACAGGCAATATTTGCCGTATCGTAAATGCAGGCAAGCTCGTGCTGTGCGGGAGCAACCTCGTTGTGCTTTGTCTTTGCAGGCACGCCGAGTGACCAGAGCTCCTCGTCAAGATCGTGCATATAATCCGAAATACGAAGCCTTAAGCGTCCGTAGTAATGGTCGTCCATTTCCTGACCCTTTGGAGGCATCGTACCGAAAAGAGTTCTTCCGCAAAGCAGAAGGTCGAGTCTCTTTTCATATAATTCTCTATCTATCAAAAAGTATTCCTGCTCAGGTCCAACACTTGCAATGACCTTCGTCGTCTCGTTATCACCGAGGTGTTTTAATACTCTCAGCGCCTGAGTGTTGACCGCCTCCATTGAACGAAGGAGCGGAGTCTTCTTATCGAGTGCTTCGCCAGTATATGAGCAGAAAACCGTGGGTATGTAAAGTGTTTTATCCTTAATAAAGGCAGGGGAGGTACAATCCCATGCGGTGTAGCCTCTCGCCTCAAAGGTAGCTCTCAGTCCGCCCGAAGGAAAAGAGGAGGCGTCGGATTCGCCCTTGATAAGCTCCTTACCCGAAAATTCGGTAATGGCGCCTCCGTCTTTATCAAAACCGAGAAACGAGTCATGCTTTTCCGCAGTCATTTCATTGAGTGGCTGGAACCAGTGGCTGAAGTGGGTTGCCCCCTTACTCGTCGCCCATTCCTGCATTGCCCGTGCAACCTCGTCGGCAATCTCAATACTCAAGGGATGACCCTGCTCAAGAGTCTCCTTGAGCGCAGTATACGCCTCTGAGGATAAATGTTTTTTCATTGCATCGTCGTTAAACGAGGCTTCTCCGTAAATGTCTGTGATATGCATGATAGCTCCTTTATGAACTTAGTTTTTGTTTGCTTCTATGTATTCAGCGATGTCCTTTATAGTTTTAAGGTTTACAGCCTCGTCATCGGGAACGATAACGCCGTATCTGTCCTCAAGGGTCATAAGAAGCTCAACGAGGTCAAGTGAATCTGCACCGAGGTCGTCTATTACCGAGGTGTTTTCATTCATTTCCTCGGGAGCAACCTTAAGCTGTTCACTGAGGGCTTCAATAATTTCGTTAACCATTTTATCTCCTTTCCGAGAACGGATGTTCTCATAACAAATATATACAAGTTTACACTTTTTTTAATATATTGTCAATAGAAAATGCTTTTTCTTGAAGAAAAAATTGGTTTTTGTTATTAAAAAATTAATAATCTTTTGAATTCAAATGCCTTGACTGTCTTATTAGGTAAGTGTATAATTAATGTATAAATTATCACCGCTTTATTTTTTAGGAGACAGTATGAAAAAAATAATCTGCCTTATCATATCACTTGTGTTTTCCTTCAATTTAATCGTTCCGTCCGCATCGGGACTGTACAGTAATTATTTTATAAAAAAGCAGCCCCTGTCCGTTGGACTTGATTATCTGAATTACAAGGGCGAGGACGCCTCTGCATATTCGCAGAACGTACATATTCTCGACTATTCACCGAGCGCTGATACTCTGCCAATCGTAAGCTTTGGAAAAAGCCAATTGTCACACAAAACCGTATCCTCAATGGTTAAAAATCAAAAGAATGCCGTTGCCGGAGTAAACGGAGACTTTTTCAGCTTTACTACGGGTATCCCCATGAGCGCCGTTATTTCCGACGGAATCGTTTTGTCCTCGGATGCGGGTAATAACGCTATGGGTATAACTGAGGACTTTGATGTTATATTCGGTAAGCCTGAAATAAGAATCAATATCAGTCACAGCTATATTCCCGTTCCCGATATCGAAGAAGCCGAGCAGATTACTCAAGAGGTTGCTTCAGAGGAAACGGTTGAGCCTGCCGATTCTGCCGATGCTTCAACCGACGTGACTCCCGTTGAGACTAATCCGTCAGAAGAGCCCGAGACTGTTATCTCCGAGGATGAAGCAACAACTAACGAGGAAAGTATAACCGACGGCGAAGCGGACGTCGTGACCGAGCCCGACACGGAGATTACCGATACTCCCACCGACCCCGAAATTACCGATACCACAGAGCCCGAGCCGATAACCCTCGATTTCAGCGTGTACTATAATAAATATCCCACGGTGTACGCCGTGTATATGACCGACTCAAGCTATTCCTCCTCAACCGCCTCAACCTTTAACAGCCTTGAGATAGTCGTAAGAGGTGACAAGCCCGTGAAAATCGGTGAGGAGATAACACTTACCGTTGAGGATGTCCTTGCCGATGCTATGAATACCGCCATACCCGAGGGGGCAATGGTTATAACCGTACCCAACGTATTGAAGGGCTTCGACTCCTATAAGGCAATCAAAAAGGGTGACACCTTAAAAATGACCGTCACCTCCGCTGAGGGCTGGGAGAGTGTTAAGACCGCCGTCGGAGGCACCGATATTTTCGTTAAAGACGGAGCGTTCGTTCCCGAGACGGTAGATGAGGACCACGAGAAATACCGTAACGCACGCACAGCCGTCGGCTTGCGTGAGGATGGCTCGCTCTTTTTCGTTGCCGTAGACGGCGACGGAAAAAGCGGCGCAGGTATGTCTATGTCCGCGCTCGGAGAATTTATGATAGGAGAGGGAGCTGTAACCGCCTTCAATCTCGACGGAGGAGGCTCGACCACCGTTGCCGTATCCTTCCCGTCGGAAAATGAAATTAAGGTGCTCAACTCCGTCAAGGATAAAACTGAGAGAAGGGTTTCAAACAGCGTTCTCTTTATTAATAACTCAAGTGATTCCGAGGATATCGGCTTTGCTGACCTTGGACTTTCGGATTCGTATTTGCTTGCAGGCTCAAAACTTGAAATAAAACCAACGCTGTTTACAAAATCGCGCTGCATTTCTGCCTCCGAGTATTCTGTTACCTATAAAGCATCTACCGAGGGCACAGTCCTTGAAAACGGAATATACACCCCTCTTGACGCAACCTACAATGACCGAATTTTTGCCTCCTTCGTTATTGCTGATACGGCTCTTGAGGCTGACGGTTATATCAACGTTACCAACGCTCTTGATACTATTACTCTCAACAAAAAAGCAATCCTCGTTGAAGAGGGAAATACCTTCACTCTCGAGATAAAAGCCGAGCGTTTCGGTATGCCCGTTACCTCAACCCTTGACGCCTTTACTTATACCGATGCGTCTTTAACCTTATCCGATGACGAAGACTCCGAGACAGAGGATAATGAGGATGCCGAGACTCCCGTTGAGGAGATACCCGATACAGAGACGGAAGCATCTGAGGTAACCGACGAAGAAGGTCAGCCCGTCACAGAGGATGCTGAAATCACCGTTGAAGATGCACAGACCGACACCGAAGCAATCGAAGAGAAACCTATCAATCTTTTTGAAAACGAGTATATTACGCTTTCTCCCGACGGTACCGTCACTGTAAAGAGCGCTCCTCTCTTTACAAGGCTTGACCTTGCCGTGTCGTATAAGGATACCGAGAGCGTTTTAACGTTCTATTTTGGCAGACCTGATGAAATAATTGAGAGCTTTGATGACAATGAATACCGTGACAGAGTTTTCTCTCCCGAGTATAAGCTCATCGTTGACGGATATCGTTCGGAGCGAGGAGTGCTTGTTTCCGATGGAATATTATCCTACAAGGAAACCGTTCCTCTCGATATAATACCAAAGTATTTCACGGTATACGTCAAGGAAGGGTACAGAAGCGGATTTAATCTCGTTTTGCAGAACGGAGACGAGCAAGTATTCATCCCGTATTATATATATAAGGATTATTCATCGGTTACGGGATGGACACAGCTAATTGCGATTATGCCCGATTCTCTGTCGGATAAGGCATTTATCGTATCTCCCATTCTTGACCTTGATGCAGGCTCCTTCACGATCGATGATTTTACAGCCCATTACGGATATGAGGTTGATCCGTTTGAGGATATTTCGGGTCTTTGGTCCTACGATTACATAATGCAGATATACGATATGGGACTTATCAATGGCTACGTAGAGGACGACAGGACAATATTCAAGCCTGATAATAATATCACCCGTGCAGAGTTTGCCAAAATGCTTGCATCCTATCTTGCGCTTGATTTAAACGGCTATACCGCCTACGGCACAGAGTTTTCCGATGCAGACGCTATTGCCGAATGGTCGTCGTCCTACATCAAGGCTCTTTCGACCGAGGGCTATATGAACGGCAAATCAAATCCCGACGGTACTATCACCTTTGATCCCAACGCCTTTATTACGCGTGAGGAGGCAATGCACGTTTTTTCAAAGCTTTTGACCTCCGACTCGTTTGCGGAGCTTGAGTTTTCGGACAGTGACCTCGTTCACGATTGGGCGCTCGATTCTGTTAAAAAGGTAGTAGGCGCAGGAATAGTTACCGGCTTTGACGATGGTACTCTTCGCGCTCAAGCACCCGTTACCCGTGCTCAGATGTGTACGATGTTCACTCGTATCTGGAATAATAAATAGTCTTTTGTTTTGTCGGCATCGGCTTTTCGATGCCGACCTTTTATGTTTGACAAATAGATGTATATATGATAAAATATGTAAAAGCAAAAAAATAAAAATTTTTTTCAAAATTATGTGACCTTAAACGGTGCTTGTGCGTTTATATTAACGAGAGGGAGGAAAAATGACAGAAAACCTTGACCGCAGAGAACGGCTGAATTTGTTGTTTTCTAAATATTCCGACCTTCTGTACCGCATTGCTCTTGTGAAGCTTCACAACCGTGAGGATGCCGAGGATGCCGTACAGGATACCTTCATCAAATATTTATCAAGTCCCTTTACCCTTTATTCCGATAGCGAGGAGAGGGCGTGGCTTGTAAGAGTTCTTGAAAACCGTTGCCTTGATATTCTCCGTCGCAGAAGCGTTCGTGATTATCTTCCGATTGACGATATGACCGACCTTGCCACAGAGGACGAGGTATCGCAAGGAGTTTTTGAAGCACTTTCAAGGCTTTCAGAAAAATACCGAACGGTAATTCTCTTGCATCACCTTGAGGGATTTAGCGTTGATGAGATATCAAAGGCTCTTTCGCTTTCAAAATCAGCCGTTAAAATGAGGCTGTCAAGAGGCAGAGAAGAGCTGAAAACAATACTTGAGGAAGGAGAATAAAGCTTGTTCAGTGATAACCAGCGTCAGTCATGGCAGAATATAAAAGCACCCGACGGTCTTTTTGAAAAAACCGCTGAGGCGCTTGAGTCTGTACCAACTCCTCAAAAACGCAGCTTCAAGCGTTACGCGTTTCCACTGATTGCCGCATCCTTATTGTTAATTTTCGCATCTGTATTTTTTATTGGCAAATCGAACGATGCCTTCGTTTACGTTGAGGGCGTTGCCATAACCGATGAATCAACCGTTTTTGCACTTGAGCATTTACCTGCACCTCTGTCACGGTCAACCGTTGTCAATTCAAGTATTACACTTAACGTTCAGGTAAATTCCGAAACGCATCTTGCTGTTTCCGACGGATATTTTGAAATACTTTCGGAAAACGGTGAGATACTATTCAGCGGAGAGGAATACACAATTCACTCTGATGCGAAAATTGTGTGGTACTATCCGACGGTTGAGGCAGAGCATCGACTCTATCTCGACGGAAAAGCGCTCAACGGCGCCGTAAGACTTGTTCACAGCAATGAAACGGCTGAGCGTACTCTGACCTTTGTTAAAAATTAAAAAAATAAATATTTAGGAGACAAACAAATGAAAAAACTTCTTGCAATTCTTATTGTAGCAATGCTTGCACTTGCTCTCGTTGCTTGTGCAGACGACACCGCCGACCTTCCCGAAAATGACGAGGGCAAGGTTGAAGAAAATGTTGAAACACCCGTTGAACCCGAGGCTGATGAAAATGCTCCTCTCACTCCCGCAAACACTCTTCTCAAGGCTTTCAAGGATATGAAGGCTAACGGCGAGTACACCGATGCTGAGACCGCTGCTAACGCACTTATCACCAATCCCATCATCCCCTTTATGGGCGGTGCTATGGCTGTTGAGCCCGGTTACCTTCAGGGCTTTGCAAATGACATCGCAGGCTTTAAGTCCGGTGCGGTATTTATGCCTATGATTGGCGCAATCCCCTTCGTTGGCTATGTGTTCGAGCTTGAAGAGGGCGCTGATGTTGACGCTTTCGTACAGACCCTCAAGGATAACGCTGATATGCGCTGGTTCATCTGCACCGCAGCCGAAGAGATTGTATGCGAGGCTGTTGACAACACTGTATTCTTCTGTATGGCTAAGCAGTCCTTCGAGGAAGAAGCACCCGCTGAGGATGAATTTTTCGAGGATCCCGCAATTGACGACCTTCCCGTTTTCCCGGGTGAAGAGGTTGAGCCTGATGCTCCCGCAGTTCTTCCCGAGGTTGACGAGACTCCCGTAGTTGACGACACTCCCGCAGCTCTTCCCGAGGTTGACGAGACTCCCGTAGTTGACGATACCCCGGCAGCTCTTCCCGAGGAGGAGCTTGTTCCCGAAGAGCCCGTAGTTGAGTATCCCGTAGAGGATGCTCCTGTCGTAGAGGGTGACCTCACTCCCGCAAACCACCTTTTCGAAGAGTTCAAGACTCTCTTGAACGACGGTCTTACAGGCTCTCTTACTCTTGCAAACGCTCTTGCAAATGACAG
Organism: Clostridia bacterium; assembly: GCA_017439965.1. Classification (GTDB taxonomy): domain Bacteria; phylum Bacillota; class Clostridia; order Oscillospirales; family SIG627; genus RGIG6353. The sequence goes on from JAFSID010000103.1 coordinate 10,149, forward strand.
AAGCCTTCCCTTTATGGCAGGCGCTATGGAGGTTGCAGAAGGCTTCCTTAACGGCTTTGACGAGGAGATTCACGGCTTTAAGAGCGGTGCGGTATTTATGCCTATGATCGGTTCTATTCCCTTCGTTGGCTACGTATTCGAGCTTGAAGAGGGCGCTGACGTTGACGCATTCGTACAGACCCTCAAGGACAACGCTAATATGAGATGGCTCGTATGCGTTGCGGCGGAGGAGATCGTATGCGAGTCTGTTGATAATTACGTATATTTCTGCATGGCCAAGACCAGCTTCGAGGAATAATTCATTATACAAATTAATAAGGGCGGTTATACCGCCCTATTTTTTTGGAAAGAGGTAGCTTATGCTTTTTTCATCAATACCGTTTTTGTATGCTTTTTTACCGATAGTGCTTCTTTTGTACTTTATTTCACCGAGAAAGCTTAAAAATACGGTCCTTCTTATTTCAAGTCTTGTCTTTTACGCATGGGGAGAGCCGAGATACGTATTTATAATGATAATCTCCGTTACCTGCGGATACGTGCTCGGCCTGCTCATTGAGAAGTACCGTGACAAAAAAAGGCTTTCACGCCTTTTTATGATTCTGTCAGCCGTGATATCTCTCGGACTTCTCGGATACTTTAAGTATGCAAACTTCTTTATTTCAAATTTTGCAGCTGTAACGGGTCTGTCTATTCCGTTGCTCCGTATAACCCTTCCCATCGGTATAAGCTTTTATACCTTCCAGCTTTTAAGCTATACCATTGACGTTTACAGAGGAAACGTACCTGCGCAGAAGAACTTTATAACCCTTTCGGCGTATATCGCACTTTTCCCTCAGCTTATTGCGGGTCCTATCGTTCGTTATTCCGACGTTGCCGAGGAGCTTCAGAGCCGTACACACTCCTTTAAGATGGTCGCAGAGGGCTCCCGCCGTTTCCTTATCGGTCTCGGCAAGAAGGTGCTTATTGCAAACGTTTTAGGAGAATTTTGCGATACCTTCAAGGCATCGGGCGATTGGTCGGTAGCGTTCTTCTGGCTTTACGGAATTGCCTTTTCTCTCCACATCTATTTTGACTTCTCGGGTTATTCCGATATGGCAATAGGTCTCGGAAGGATTTTAGGCTTCAACTTCCTTGAAAACTTCAACTATCCCTTTATTTCAAAAAGCATTACGGAATTCTGGAGACGTTGGCATATGTCACTGTCCTATTGGTTCCGTGACTACGTTTATATTCCACTCGGCGGTAACAGAGTTTCAAAGGCGCGTCACATCTTCAATATCTTCGTCGTATGGTTCTTGACGGGCTTCTGGCATGGCGCGGATTGGTACTTTATTATATGGGGCGTTTACTTCGGAGTGCTTCTCCTTATAGAAAAGTTCTTCTTGTCCGACCTTCTCAAAAAGGCTAAATTCGTCCGTCACATTTACGTTCTCTTTTTGATAATCATAAGCTTCGTTATATTCAACGCATCAAGCACTACCGAGGCATTTGCCTACGTTGGACGTATGTTTGGTGCAGGAGGCTTACCGCTTGTGTCGGATGAGTTCTTCTATTATCTGCGTAGCCTTGCACCCACCCTTGCTATTGCAATCATTGGTGCAACCCCCGTTGTCAAGACGGCGTTTACAAGGCTTTCCGAGAGGGAAGGCGTGAGAAGGATTTTGAATATCGTCGAAATCCCTGCACTCCTTTTACTCCTTATCGTTATAACGGCTTATCTCGTTGACGGCTCGTTCAACCCCTTCCTTTATTTCAGATTTTAAGAGGTGATATTATGTGTGACAAAATAAAGAATATTATCCTCACGGTGCTTTTGGCACTTATGATTTTCGGACTTGGCGCGTATATGCTCATCTCTCCCTCGCAGGAATTTTCCGACTCAGAAAGACGAGTGCTTGCACAGTTTCCCGAAACAAGCGCCAAAACGCTTTTAAACGGCTCTTTTATGAAGGATTTTGAGACTTATACTCTTGACCAGTTTCCTTTCCGCGATGCCTTCAGAAGCGTTAAAATGTTCTCTTCTCTCAAGGTCTTTAATAACCTTACAGCAAACGACCTTTATACCTTCGGCGATTACGTTATAAAGCAGGAATATCCGCTCGATGAAAAGGTTGTGCAGGGCAACCTCGATACAATAAACAGAGTATTTGCTTCAAGCGTTGAAGGTAAGACCGACAGAGTTTTCTTCTCTCTGATTCCCGACAAAAACTTCTATTTCTCCAAGGAATCGGGCAGACTTTCGTTTGATTGGGATGAGCTTGAGGGTCTTATCTCGGATAAAGCGGGATGGTCGGAATATATTGATATTACCGACACTCTTTCGGGAGAGTCCTATTATATGACCGATACTCACTGGAGTCAGGACAAAATCCTTGACACCGCAGAAAAGGTGCTGTCCTCTCTGGGTAAGGATATGCCCGAGACTTATACCGAGAATACTCTTGACAAGGATTTTTGGGGAGTATATACGGGTCAGCTTATGTTACCGCTGAAGGCTGATAAAATAGTGTATCTCACCAATGAGATTATCGACTCCTACGAGGTTACAAGTCTTGATTCGATGGGTAATCAGCAGAAGGATTACGTTTATAATCACGGGAAGCTCGATTCCAAGGACACCTACGATTTCTTTATGTCGGGCGCAGTACCGCTTGTCGTTATCAACAATGCGACGGTCACCGACGGCTCGCATCTCATTCTCTTCCGTGATTCCTTCGGAAGCTCGCTTGCGCCTCTTCTTGCACAGTGCTATTCCAAGACGACGGTTATTGACCTCCGTTATATCAACCCCTCATTCCTTAGCTTCTTTGCCGACTTTAACAACGCCGACGTGCTCTTTATGTACAGTCCGCTCGTTCTTAATTCGCCCTCGGTATTGCAGGGCTAAAAGAAATGCTGAACGGTTTTCCGTTCAGCATTCTTTTTTTGTATATCCTATTATCAGTTTGTAATTTCTGATCCCGAGAAGCCAACTACGACGTTGAGCTTTACGGGTGCTTCGGTCTGCGCCACGGCAGATGCGCTACCTGTGACGCTACCGCTTGCGACAGCCTTGATACCGCCGTTAAAGGTTATTTCCTCGGTGGTCTGCTCGTATGCGTGATAGAGGATAGCCTTGTTGGTATCGGGCGAGTACTCGATGTAATCTGCACTCTTGAGCGTTGCGTTGAAGGTTACCGTTTCATTGCCAATAGTTACCGTGGGATTGGTAATAGGCGCATCGACGAGAGTACAAGCCGATATTGTTCCAATCTGTGCGTTGTCAACCGTCTTGCCCGACTTTCTGATTTCGACGAGTGTTATGTCGTTTACGGATATGCTTGAAACGTAGGTTGCAAAGTTACCGCCGTCAAGGGTGATTCCCGAGAAGCTGTATTTTGAACGGTCATATTCACCGTTGTCAATCTGAGTGAGAATTACGTCTCTCCATCCGTCAAAGCTTAAGTCAACGAAGTAGTCAGCACGACCCGTTCCCACAGCACCGTCGAAGGAAATGAGAATAGCGTCTCCGTCAGCGCCCGTACCCTTAACCCGAAGGGTAAGAGCGAGCTTATCGGTAATGTTGATGGGATTTGATTTGAAGGTAAGCTTTTGCTCACCGAGAGTCTTGTTCTCGTCAAGCTCTACTAATGTTACGGGATCAGCGCCAAGGGTAGAGAAGAGGTTTTCAACTCGGATAAAGGGAGCCTGCGTGTCAAACGGGTTATTTGCCTTGAAGCTGAAATCGTCTGCACCACTCTTTCCGAGCTTTGCGTAATTGTAATACATTTCAAGGAAAGCAAATTCTCCCGCACTCTTTTCAATTACCTTAAATTCATAGGGACTTGCCTTAACCTTCTCAATCGTCTCATCCGAGAAGTACTTGGATTTTCTCAGCTCACCGTAATACTTGTTATAGTACTCTATGTTTGCTCGGAGGAATGGGTTTGTATCGAGTGACCCTGCACTGAGTCCGTTGTAAACCATTGTCATATTGTAAATGATACTCTGGTAACCGAGATAGTCAAGGTTATTGTGGAACTGAGTGCGAGTCATCGTATTCTTGTAGGTAGAGCCCTTGTCGGGGTGGAAATCGTACCAACCGAGCGTTGCTATGAAGTTGTGTGTCATATTGGTCTTGTTGTTTGTAATATGACCTGCGTTGAAATTATTGTATCCACGGGTGGGTATGTCGTAGGCGCCTGCACGGCCTCTTACGTTCCATTCCTGAGGACCGCCCGAGGAGGTCTCAATCATAGGAGATACCTTGCACTGAGAAACGATTCTCTGAACGAACATCTGGAAGTAGTACCAAACCATATCGCTTGAGGTGTGTCTGTTAAGACCGTCGATAGCGTCGAGGTATATCATTCCGAATCCACCCTCGTTATACGCCTTTGCGGTGAGGTCTGCTACGTGATAGAAGAGGTCTGAACCAAGCTTGGGAACGAATAACTGGAAGTATCCGGAAAGGTGATATATTTTTGTGCCCGCTTCATGCTCTGCTGCCTTTGTACCGCCGCAGCCTCTTACAACGTTTATAAAGCCCGAGGAGGTACCCGCGGTAATACGGATAATTTCCTCGTCAATGAGCACGAATCGGCTGTTTTTGTTGAAGAACTCATAGGTCAAATCGAACTTCGAAGCATCCTCAACCGTTGCAATGTTTCTTGCAAACTTGGAAAGCTTCTTACGAAGTGTGTATTCGTCGTCAAGAGTCTCAAGGTCCTTCTGCCACTTGGGATTTGTGAGGATGTCCTCAGCGTTGTAGTCGATGTAGTACGCGTAGGTGTGAAGAGCGGTCATAATGCCTGCCTCCTCAAACTTCTTGCCGTACTTTTCATACCACTCGGTTGCTGTACCCGATTCGGTGTTGAAGAAGTGGAAGTCTCCGGGACGGTGAGTCTGGGCACCCTTGTGAATATCTGCCTGGTCAATACCGTAGGTCTTACATACCTCGATTATCTTGTCAATGTTCTCCTCGTTAACGCTTGTAATCAGCCAGTAGTCACCCCAGAGAGGAGCGTAATCCTTGCTGTAAGCCGCACTGGTTGTCGTTGCCATACCAACCGAGAGGTCGATTGCTTCAAGTATCTCCTTGAGATAATCAATAACGACGCCCTTCTTGGCAAAGGTAATACCGACCTTAGCACCCATAATGCCCGAGGGACAAGAGGGGAATGCGGATGCGTAAACTGAGGAGTGAATACCGTAGCCCTTCTGCGCAGGGTTAGTCCATGCACTCATACCGACCAGACCGATTCTGAAGGAATCGTCATCCTCGGAAATTTTGATGTTAGCCTGGAGATTTCCAAATACGACCTTCTGTTCACCCGAAACAAGCTCGGAGTCAAGCTCAAAGGTCATAAAGTTGTTCTTGATTTCAACGAGCATATAAACGACAGAGCCGTTCTTGAAGGTAACCTTGATTCTGTTACCCTCGGTTTCCATATTCGTAGGAATAACGTTTGCGCCGTTGCTTGCTACAAGATAAATAAACTGATAGTTAGAGGAGGGGAGATTGTAATCCTCACCCGTGTATTTGTTGAGAAGCTTTGTAACCTTACCGTTCTTTTTAGCAACGGTAAATGCAAACCAATCGTTTTCAAAGGTGTAGGTAGAAGCCGTTTCGGATACTCCGTCAAGGCTTCTTTCATAATAGTAATCACCGTGAACGTTGGAGTTGGAAGCCATTAAGATGTTAAGTCTGCCCCAATGAGTCTTGATATCAACGAACTCGTTGTCAAGATGTGAAGCGCTGACGGTCTTTTCACTTACCTTGAGACCTAAAAGTCTGTTGATGACCGTAACGACCTCGGCGCGCGTGATTGTGTTATCGGGACGGAAGGTCTCGTCCTCATATCCGTTAACGAGTCCCGCTCCTGCCGCTGCCATAATGGAGGTGTAATAGAAGTGGTCCTCGGGAACGTCCTTGAAGGAAATGTTATCGTTTTTGCTTGCGAGTGCCGATGCGGAATTTGCAAGGTCAACGAACTCGGCTCTCGTTATAGGCTCGTTGGGCTTGTAGGTAGTGTTCTTGTTGCGGAAGAAGAAGCCCGTTTCGTCAAGGTATGCCACTGCATTGTAGAACCAATCTCCTGCCTTAACGTCCTCAAAGCGAGTGGTATATCCTTCGGGAATCGTCTGTACGCCGAGAATGAGTCGGGCAAAAATCGTGCAAGCCTCAGCTCTCGTCATATTGGCGTTGGGACGGAAGGTGTTACCCTCGTATCCGAAGATATACGCATTGTTTGCGCCGTTGTACTGAAGTGCTACCTGAGGAAGTGAATCGTTTGTGGTAGGCTCTGCAAGAGTGCCTATCTTGTCAAGCGTTATGGTTTTCTGCTCGAGAATTTTTTCAAACGGAAGAGAGTATGAGCAGGTAATGGTCTTGTTGTCCTCTGAGAAGGAAACAATGAGAGGGAGGGGACTACTATGTTCCTTATCCTCACCTGAGTTAAGCATATTTGATGCAATAAGAGCCGTTTCAAAACCGTTGTTGTTTGTAGCCTTTGAGGTTACAATGCCTGGCTTTGAGACTGAATCTGAGATGATTGCAAGTATGTTGTCGTGGTTTGCGAACGCATACTTCCAAAGTATATCACCGTCAACGGGCTGTTCGTAGTTTGCGATGTTGTGGGAGCGAATAGGGGAGTTAAAGCCGGTTATTACAATTTTTCCGCCTGTCTCCTTCCAGTCCCACATTGTGTACATATTGCCATCGCCGTCAATTATTGACGTTGTGAAAACTATAGCATATTTGTCCTTGTGCTGAGCAATTACCGAGTTGAACCAATCAACAACGGCGGTACGAGGCCAAAGCTCAAGCTGAAAAATAATGTATTTTTTGCCGTTGTTTTCGACTATCGTGTAATAGTTTGAGTCATTGTAGTAGTCATAGTTTGCATCGTCTGTAACGATTTCGGAAACGGGGAAGAGGGCTGCCTGGTTGTTATCGCGTATGAAGCCGTTTGCATAATGGTCATTGATGGAGTAGGAGATACCCGTGGCAATACCTTCGTCACGGATTAAGTTCATTGCATCTCTGACAATCTTAAACTCCTCATTCCATTCGGTATCGTTTGCGTTGGCGGTTTTCAGCTCAGATACAACCTTACTGTAATTGTAGTAGGTGAAATTTGCACCGCCTGCAATCTGTCCGAGGAAGGATACGTACTTGAGGTTGAGCGCATCCTTGTTGTTGAGAAGCCAGAACGTTGCATCCTCGAGAGTGATATCGAGTCCTGCGTTTGTCGTAAAGTTTTTCGTTCCGTTGAAGCTTGCAACGGAAAATTCTGTTTCTTTAACCTCGGGAATGCCTTTATCTGCAAAGGCTATTACATTCAACGAGGTAAGTATCAGAATTGCCGTCAGAATGAAAAGTAACGTCTTTTTCATATAATTTCTCCTTTGAATGAATTAATTACATTTTATCATACAAACGTTGCAAAATCAATACATAATTCCGTTAAACTTATATATTTTTTTGTTTTTCGTGGTTTTTACTGATGTATTTGCACAAACAGAGATTAATATTTTCGTTTATATTTTTTGCAAAGAAAAGCTCCGTCTGAAACAGACGGAGCAATTTCTTATTAGTTTGTTATTTCTTGTCCTGCGAAGCCTGTTACGACGATAGCTCTTGTAGGAGCGTCGGTAAGTGCCTCTGCTGAGTAGGAGCCCGTGAAGGTGCCCGAGGGGGCATTCTTGATGCCTCCTGTGTAGGTAACCTCCTCAGTGGTCTGCTCGTATGCGTGATATACGATAGCCTTGTCGGTCAAGGGATCGTATTCAAGGTATTCACCTGCTTTAAGTGTAGTGTTGAAGGTAATGCTTTCGCCGCCGATTTTAACGGTAGGATTCTTTACAGTCGCATCAACGGGAGTACAAGCGAATATTTCGCCGATTCTCGCTTCGCCGACGGTTGAGCCGCAGGTACGGATTTGAAGGCGATTTATACCGCTAAAGGATATCGTGCTTACGAATGAAGCGTAGTTACCGCCCGAGAGGGTAATACCCGTAAAGTTATATTTATCCGTATCGTATGCGCCGTTATCAAGCTCCGCAACGATTACGTCACGCCAACCCTCAAAGCTTAAATCAACGAAGTAGTCGGCTCTTCCTCCGTCATTACCCGAGAGGGAGAGGAGCATTGCGTCACCGTCGTTGCCCGTACCCTGAACTCTCATTTTAAGCGTCGGTTTTTCTGCGACGTTAACGGCAGTAAAGCTTGCAACAAGCTGCTGCTCGGAGAACTTCTTTTCCTCATCGAATTTTACGAGAGACGTTGCGTTTTCTCCAAGAGTTGAGAACATCTGCTCAATTCTGATGAAGGGAGATTGAGCCTTGAAGGGATTGTTGCCCTTGAAGGTCATTTCCGCACCGACAGCGTTACCTATCTTGCCGTAGTTGTAGTACATTTCCAGGAATGCATATACGCCCTCGGTCTTTTCGATAACCTTAAATTCGTGCTCGCTTGCCTTAACCTTTTCGATTACCTCGTCACTGAAGTATTCGGATTTGCGCAGAGAACTGTAATACTTGTTGTAGTAATTAAGGTTTTGCTGGAAGAACGGACTTGCATTGATAGTGTCAGGGTCAAAGCTGTTTATAACCGTTGACATATTGTAAATGATTGACTGATAGCCCATATAGTCAAAGTTGTTAAAGAAGTGCGTGCGAGTCAGCGTATTCTTGTAAACCGAAGCTCTGTCGGGATAGAACTGATACCAACCGAGCGTTGTATTCATATTGGTCGTCATATTAGACCTGTTATTTGCAATATGACCCTCGTTGAACATATTGTAGCCACGGCTGGGGGAGTCGTAAGCGCCTGCGCGTCCTCTTACGTTCCATTCCTGAGGAGCACCCGAGGAGGTCTCAATGATGGGGGATACCTTACACTGTGAAACGATTCTATGAACGAACATCTGGAAGTAATACCAAACCTCGTGGTTTTCGGGAAGGTGCTGACCGAGACCGTCGATAGCGTCAAGGTATATCATACCGAAGCCACCGTCATTGTACGCCTTTGCCGTAAGGTCTGCCACGTGATAGAAGAGGTCAGAGCCGAGCACGGGAGTGAACAAATTGAAATATCCGCCGAGGTGATAAACGGTAGTGCCTGCCGCGTGGTCTGCGGCAACGGTTCCGCACTGACCTCTGATACACTTGATAAAGCCTTCCGTCGTGCCCTGACCTACACGGATTATCTCGTTGTCAATTCTTACGTAGGGGCTGTTTCTGTGGAAGAAGGTGTTATTTCTGTCAAAGGCAGTTGCATCCTCCTCGGTCTTGATGCTTACCTTGAACTTCGTAAGCTTTCCGCGGAGAGTGTAGGTTTCAAGAGTTTCAAGCTGATTCTGCCATTTGGGGTCGGAAAGAATGCTCGTTGCATTATAATCAATGTAATAAGCATAGGTGTGAAGACCCGTGAGAAGTCCTGCCTCCTCAAACTGCTTACCGTACTTTTCATAGTATTCCTTTGCAGTACCCGTTTCGGTGTTGTAGAAGTGGAAGTCACCTGGACGGTGAGTGCCCGTACCCTTGTGAATATCTATCTGGTCAACTCCGAATCTGACTGCGGTATCAATAATCTTCGGAACGGTTTCCTCGTTGATTACGCCTACGATTACGTAGTCACCCGAATTGGGCTTGAAGTCCTGAGCGTATGCACCGCCCGTTGTACCCGTGATACCTACCGACAGGTCGATAGCCTGCATTATTTCCTTTAGGTAATCAAGAATTACGCCCTTCTTACCAAAGGCGATACCAAGCTTTGCGCCCATAGTACCCGACACGTATTTTGAGTATGCTTTAGCTACGGTCGAGCTGTAATTACCGTATCCCTTGTTAACGGGATTAGTCCATGCGGACATACCTACTGCATTGATTCTGAAGGACTCGTCGTCCTCCGAGATAATAATGTTCGTTGCAAGGTTACCGAATACGATAGCCTCACCGCCCGAGCCAAGCTCGGAGTCAATCTCAAAGGTCATATAGTTGTCGCATATCTCAACGAGCATATACACAACGACTCCGCCCTTGAAGGAGACCTTGATTCTGTTTCCTTCAATATCAAATCCGTTAGGTGTTACGATAGAATTGTTTTTACCCTCAAGATAGAGAAAACGGTTTTTGGTAGCGTTTGTAGCAATATTTTCGCCTGTGTATTTATTAATAATCTTTGTTACCTTACCGTTTTTCTTGTTGACAGAAATGGAAATATGTGAGTTTTCAAAGGTGATTTCGGTTGAAGATTCTGTAACTCCGTCGAGAGTCTTTTCGTAGTAATAGTCACCGTGTACGTCGGAGTTGGATGCCATAAGCACGTTAAGTCTGCCCCAATGCTCCCCGATGTCAACAAACTCATTTTCAAGGTGTTTTGTGCTGACCGTTTTGTCACTTACCTTAAGACCCAAAAGTCTATTGATGACGGTTACTACCTCGGCGCGTGTGATTGTGTTATCGGGACGGAAGGTGTTATCCTCGTATCCGTTTACAAGTCCCGAGGATGCCGCAGCCATAATAGAGGTGTAATAGAAATGGTCCTCGGGCACGTCGGCAAAGCTTACTCCGTCATTCTTGCTGCTGAGTGATGAGGCTGCATTCGCAAGGTCCACGAATTCAGCTCTCGTTATAGGCTCGTTGGGTTTATACTCAGTGTTCTTATTGCGAGAAAAGAAGCCTGTTTCATCGAGGTATGCAATTGCGTTGTAGAACCAATCGCCTGACTTTACGTCTTCGAATCTCGTCGTATATCCGTCGGGAATGGTCTGTGTTTCGAGAAGGAGACGAGCGAATATCGTACAAGCCTCGGCCCTCGTCATATTTGCGTTGGGACGGAAGGTGTTACCCTCATATCCAAAGATATAAGCGTTGTTCGCACCGTTGTACTGAGGCTTGATATGGGGGAGGTTGGAGGCTGCAAGAGGCTCAGTAAGAGTTGCTATTTTATCAAGCTTTACAGTGTGTACGGCGTTATTGCCGATACCCTTAAACGCTGTGGACCACACGCACGAGATTTCCTTATTGTCCGCGGAAATCTTGGTTAAAAGCGCGGTAGGACCGTTTGCGTTCATTGCAACGTCTGCATTTGCCGCAATAAGAGCTACGTCGATGCCTCGGTCGTTTGTTACCTTGGTCGCGTAAACCTCGGGTACTTTTATGTTTGATGAGATTATCGCCAGAATGTTATCGTGGTTTGAGAAGCAGTAATCCCATACGCCTTTACCGTCACGGGGCTTGTCAGTCCAGGCGAGGTTTCTCGCGGCAATACCGGAGTTACCTTCCATCTTAAAGCCACCTGCCCAATCCCACATAGTGTACATTGAACCGCTTGAGTCAAGGAATGAGGTGGTATAGATGATAGCGTATTTGTCCGTGTTATTCTTGAGAGTTTCATTAACCCAATTAAGAGTTGCTTCTCGGGGCCATATCTCAAGCTGGAAAATCATATAGACTATACCATTGTTTTCGATGTAGGTGCAGTAGTTTGAATCGTCGAGAAAATCGTAGGTTACGCTCTCATTCATAATGGTCTCGACAGCCATATAGGTTGCCTGAAGAGACTCTCTGTTGAAGCCGTCGGCTACAAGGTCGGTACTCTGACCGCTGACGCCAACGGGAAGCGCTTCTTGTGTGAATACGTCGAGAACTCTTGCGAAATTTTGATATTGCTTGTTCCAATCGGGGTCGTCAAGGCTTATCGCGCTAAGGTCGTCAACGCTCTTACCCTGATTGACTACTATGGATGAGTATGAGTGTTGGCAAACGTTGGCTATTGAACCGACAAAGGATACGTATTTTATGTTATAACGGTCCTTTTCGTTGATGAGCCAGTAAGCTGCATCCTCAAGGTCGTTCACTTTGCCCTTACCGATGAAGCTGTTAACTCCGTTAAAGCTTGCAACGACGAATTCGTTTTCATTAACAAAGTCGTCATCCGTTACAGCCAATGCGGTAACAGACAAAGCGGAAAGCATCAGAATTGCTGCCATAATTAAAAGCAGTGACTTTTTCATACAAATTCTCCTTTGATTGAATTTATTATATTTTAACATACGGATAAAACAAAATCAATATATTTATCCATTATAAATATAATTTTTTAGCTCCGGTTTTTATAATTAATGCAATTGCACAAAATCGAGGTGGGCATTTTCATTTATTTTTTAAAGAAAAGCTCCGCCTTAAACAGACGGAGCAAAATCTTTGTTAATTTGTGATTTCTTGTCCTGCAAAGCCCGTTACAACGACGGCTCTTACGGGAGCGTCATTCAGCGCTTCAGCTGAATATGTTGCTTCAAAATTACCCGTCGCAATATTCGGAACAGCACCGCTTACGGTAACCGTCTCGGTGGTTTCGTCATATGCGTGATACACGGTAGCCGTATCAGTCAAGGGGTCGTATTCAAGATACTCACCGGACTTGAGAGTCGTATTGAAGGTTACGGTATCGTTACCTACGGTTATTGTGGGATTCTTAACGGGGGCATCGCAAGGAACACACGCAAGAATTTCACCAACCGAGGCGTTTCCTGCGGTTTTACCGCAAAGACGTATTTCCAGAAGCTTTGCCGCACCAAATGAAATACTGCTTACAAAGGTTGGATATTCACCCATGTTTGAAACACCGCTAAACTTGTACTTGTCAACATCGTACTCGCCGTTATCAAGCTCAGCAAGAATGATATCTCTCCAGCCCTCAAAGCTTAAGTCGATGAAATAGTCTCCTCTGCCACTGTCCGTGCCTGATATGGAGATGAGCATTGCATCACCGTCAGCGCCCGTACCCTTGACACGAAGCTTGAGTGCCTGATTGGTGTTTAGGTTAACGTTTGATAAATTCACCTTAAGTGATTGCTCGGAGAGTGGGAGGGACTCGTCAAAGCTTGCAAGCGTGAAGGAGTCACTACCCGCAAGCGTTGAGAACATCTGCTCAATACGGATAAAGGGCTTTTGTGCCTTAAAGGGATTATTACCCTTGAAGCTCATTCCGTTTCCGCTTGAGGCACCAACCTTGCCGAAGTAGTTGTAATATACCTCAAGGAAGGCAAATTCGTTCTGCGCCTTTTCGATTATCTTAAACTCATATTCGCTTTCCTTGACTTTGTCAAGCGTTTCCTTGGTGAAGTATTCCGACTTTCTTAAGTCACTGTAATACTTCTTGTAATAGTTGAGATTTGCTTGATAAAACGGACTGCTTTCGATGGTTGAGGGGGTAAATCCGTTTATAACGATTGACATATTGTAAAGGACTGCCTGATAGCCTAAATAGTCAAGGTTATTGTGGAACTGCGTTCTCGTTCTCATATTCTTGTAGGTTTCAGTTCTGTCAGGATAGAACCCGTACCATCCGAGAGTAGTATTGAGATTGTAGGACATACTCGTTTTGTTGCTTGTGATGTGACCGCGGTTAAAGTTGTTGTAGCCTCTGCTCGGTGAGTCGGTAGCGCCCGTTCTTCCTCTTACGTTCCATTCCTGAGGAGCGCCCGAGGAGGTCTCGATTATGGGGGATATTTCACATTGAGATACAACTCTGTGAAGGAACTTCTGGAAGTAGTACCAGGTTTCGTGACCCTCGGGAAGATGACGGCTGAGACCGTCGATTGCGTCGAGGTAAATCATCTTGAAGCCACCCTCGTTGTATGCCTTTGCGGTAAGGTCTGCAACGTGATAGAAGAGCTCTGAGCCGAGCTTGGGGACAAATAAATTGAAATATCCCGAAAGATGCTTGATTTTAGCGCCTGCCTTGTGAGTGGTAGCTGTCGTTCCGCCCTGACCTCGTTTGCATCCGAGAATACCCGAAGTCGAGCCACCAGTCGAAATAAGTATTATTTCTTCGTCAATAAGCACGTAACGGCTGTTCTTGTAGAAGAAGGAATAGGTCATATCAAATCCGCTTGCATCCTCTTCTGTGGGAAGGTTCCTTGACGTTGCGCTTATATCCTTGCGGAGCGTGTATTCCTCAAGCACCTCAAGGTCCTTTTGCCACTTGGGGTTTGAAAGAATGTTTGTTGCGTTATAGTCGATGTAGTACGCATAGGTATGCAGACCCGTGAGAAGTCCTGCCTCCTCAAACTGCTTGCCGTACTTTTCGTAGTATTCCGTTGCAGTACCGCTTGTCGTGTTGTGGAAGTAGAAGTCACCGGGGCGGTGAGATGCACCGCCTTTGTGAATATCTATCTGCTCAACGCCGTATTTCTTTGCCGCCTCAATAATCTGAGGAACGGAGGTTGCGTTTATCGAGCTTACGATTACGTAATCGTCGGAATTGGGCTTGTAATCGTGCGAGTATGCACCGCCCGTCGTACCCGTGATACCAACCTCGGGATCGATAGCCTGCATAATTTCTTTAAGATATCCGAGAATATCAGCCTTTTTACCGAAGGCAATTCCGAGCTTTCCGCCCATAACACCCTCGTTGTATTTCGTGTACACCTTGGCGGTAGTATAATTGTACTTTCCATAGCCCTTGATAACAGGATTCGTCCACGCACTCATACCGATGGCGTTTATTCTGTACGAATCGTCATCGTCGGATAAAACGATGTTTGTAGTGAGATTTGCAAAGGTTACAGCCTCGTCACCCGTCACAAGCTGTGAGTCTATCTCAAAGGTCATATAGTTGTCGTTGATATCTACGAGCATATAAACGACCGAGCCGTTTTTGAAGGTTACCTTTATTCTGTTACCTTCCTTTTCAAGCATAGCAGGGGAGACGGTTGAGCCGTTTTTGTTGGTAAGGTAAATAAAGTAATTGTTTGCCGAAGCACCAAATATGCTCTCGCCCGTGTACTTGTTGATGATTTCGATAACCTTACCGTTCGTCTTTTTAACGGTGAAGGAAAAATGAGCGTTTTCAAAGGTCATTGTATTCTCCTCCTCGGTCACGCCGTCAAGGTCTGCGTCGTAGTAATAGTCACCGTGAACGCTTGAGTTAGACGCCATGAGAATTTGAAGCCTTGCCCAGTGGTTTACGGTATCTGAAAAATTATTATCAAGCCTCGATGGGCTGACGGTCCTTTCACTGACCTCAAGTCCTAAAAGTCTGTTTATAACCGTTACCGCTTCGGCTCTTTTTATGGTGTTATCAGGTCTGAACGTACCGTCCTCATAGCCGTTTACAAGTCCTGAGCCTGCCGCCGCTATAATTGATTCATAATAGAAATCGTCCTCGGACACGTCAGTGAAGGTAACGCTGCGATTCTTTGAAACGAGTGACGAGGTGAGATTTGCAAGCTCCACAAATTCCGCTCTCGTTATAGGCTCGTTGGGATTGTAGGTATCACCTTCATAACGGTAGAAGTAGCCCGATTCATCGAGAAATGCAATAGCATTGTGGAACCAATCGCCGACTCTGACGTCTTTGAAGCGTGTGTTGTATTCGTTGGGAATATCATTTGTACCGAGAAGAAGACGAGCAAATACCGTACAAGCCTCAGCCTTCGTTATCTCGTTATCGGGACGGAAGGTGTTGTCGCTGTAGCCGAGCATATAAGCATCGTTTGCGCCGTTGTACTGCGGCTTTATCTTCGGAAGAGAGTTATCTATTTCGGGGATTTTAAGCTCGCCGATTTTATTAAGGCTTACGCTGGTAAGGGTATCTGCCTTAATACCGTCCTCGGTAGCCCAAACACAAGTGATTTTCGTATTGTCATCCGAGAATTTCGTGAGAAGGACGTGAGGCTTTTCCTTGTTGAGTGCGTAGTCTGCGTTTGCGCCGATAAGTGCCGTTTCAATTCCTCTCGGGTTTGTAGCCTTGGAGGTAATAATGCTTGATGTTGAAACGTTTGAGGAAACGACGGCTAAAATATTGTCAAACTGTGAGAAGGAATAGTCCCAGATACCCTGACCGTCACGTGGATTATCGTCCCAGGTGAGATTGAAGGATTTAAGTCTTGTAGTACCCATACTTGTAAAACCGCCGTTCCAGTCCCACATTGTGTACATAGCTCCGCTTGTATCTATAAACGAGGTCGTATATACGATGGCGTATCTGTCGGAATTTGCCTTCATTAAATCGTCAAACCAATTAAGAGTCGTAGTTCTAGGCCAAAGCTCAAGCTGGAATATAACGTATTTCGTGCCGTTATTTTCGAAGTATACGCAATAATTGGAATCATTGTGGTAATCAAAGGCTGTGCCGTTTGGCATAAGGCTGTCCACCGACATGTACGTTGACTGGAGAGAGTCACGCTTATAGCCCGATGCAACGTAATCGTCGTAATAGGTGCTGACACCGACGGGTATTCCTGCACCCGTAAAGCCCTTTATAATTTTGGAAAAAGCCTTATACTGACTGTTCCAATCAGGGTCTGCAAGGCTTAGGGGGGTAAGGTCGTTTGAGCTTATCGTTCCGTTTGCAATCATACTGTATTGATATTTACAAGCCTTTGCAACGTTACCGATGAAGGAAACGTATTTCGTGTTATACAGCTTTGCATTGTCAATAAGCCATAGTGATGCATCCTCAAGCAAGTCTGTTTTTGAAGAGTCACCTATGAAGGTACGAACTCCGTTAAAGCTTGCAATCGAAAACTCCTTGCTTGATACGAAATCAGCGTCGGATATTGCAAACGTCGATATCGAGAGGGTGGAAATTAAAAGCAATGCGAAAAGGGAAATTAAGAATTTTTTCATTGACTTACTCCTTCACGTTTTTTATCTGTATTAATTATAACGATAATCGAAAGTCGAAATTCAAGAATTTCGACAGCAAAGCTTTGTTTTGCTAACAGTTTTCTTTGAGAAAACTGTCGATTTTCGTTCAAATGAATGTAGTCCAAAAAGCAATTTGCTTTTTGGTGAGGCTGATATATCAGCTTCGAAAAGGCTTTTTGCCTTTTCGACATCCTACATTCATTATACAATACGTG
>JAFSID010000104.1 GCA_017439965.1 Clostridia bacterium
AAAAAGCCTTTTCGAAGCTGATATATCAGCCTCCCCAAAAAGCAAATTGCTTTTTGGACTACATTCATTTGAACGAAAATCGACAGTTTTCTCAAAGAAAACTGTTAGCAAAACAAAGCTTTGCTGTCGAAATTCTTGAATTTCGACTTTCAATTATCGTTATAAACGTATCAGGAGGAAAACAATGAAGCATTATCTGAACAGTGCCGAAGAGGTTATTCGTACCGTTGACTCGACCGCCGACGGCTTAAGCTCCTCGGAGGCATCGAAACGACTTGCCGAGAACGGCAAGAACAAGCTTGACGAGGCAAAAAAAGAGTCGCTTCTTCACCGTTTTTTCAAGCAGCTTTGCGAGCCTATGACAATCATTCTGTTAGTTGCCGCGGTAATTTCGGCGGGCGTTGAAATTTACGAGGGCATCCATTCGGGGCATATGGGCTTCCCGTCCGACGTCGTAATCATTCTCGCGGTAGTTCTAATCAACGCGGTTTTAGGCGTTCTTCAGGAGAGCAAGGCAGAAAAAGCCATTGAAGCCTTACAGGAAATGTCCAAGGCGCAAAGCAAGGTGCTCCGTGACGGAAAGCAGATTCTTGTTCCGAGCGAGGAGCTTGTAGTAGGCGATATCATCGTGCTTGAGGCAGGAGATGCAGTTCCCGCGGATGCACGAATTATTGAGTGCGCTTCAATGAAGGTTGAGGAAGCGGCGCTCACGGGAGAATCCGTTCCCGTTGACAAAAGGGTTGAAACACTCACCGCAGGCGCTAACGGAGACGTTGCGCTCGGTGACAGAAAAAATATGGTATTTATGGGCTCGACGGTCGTTTACGGTCGCGGAAAGGCGGTTGTAACCGCAACGGGTATGGATACCGAAATGGGCAAGATTGCCAACGCGCTTGCTATGGCTGACGAGGGCAAAACACCTCTTCAGATAAAGCTCGCGGGGCTTTCCAAGATTCTTACCTATCTCGTTATCGGTATATGTCTCGTAATATTCTGCGTTCAGCTCATCCGTGACGGCGTTGGCTTTGAGCCTATCCTCAACTCCTTTATGATTGCAATATCTCTTGCGGTTGCGGCAATTCCCGAGGGACTTGCGACAGTCGTTACCATCGTTCTTTCCATCGGCGTTACCAATATGTCAAAGCGTAACGCAATAATCCGAAAGCTCACCGCAGTTGAGACTCTCGGATGTACGCAGATAATCTGCTCGGACAAGACGGGTACTCTTACACAGAACAAAATGACGGTAGTCGATCACTACGGTGACGACGAGGAGCTTCTCGCAAACGCTATGTCTCTCTGCTCCGACGCAGAGTTTGACACCGAGGTGGGTACAGCCGTTGGTGAGCCTACCGAGTGCGCTCTCGTTAACTACGCAGAAACGCTTGGGCTTTCCAAGAACGTTCAAAAGGAAAGATTCGTCAGAATCGGCGAGGTTCCCTTTGACTCGGGCAGAAAGATGATGTCCACCGTTCACAGAACAGAGGGCGCCTCTCTCGTTCAGTTTACAAAGGGCGCTCCCGACGAGCTTCACAAGAGATGCACGAAGGCTCTTATCGGCGGAAAGCTTGTAGAAATGACCGACGAGGTACGCGCTGATATACTTTCCTCAAACAAGGCTATGGCAGACCGTGCGCTCCGCGTTCTTGCGGCAGCAATGAAGCAGCTTACAGCAGAGCCCTCGGTATACGACTCCGAGAGCGTTGAGTGTGACCTTTGCTTTATAGGTCTCGTAGGTATGATAGACCCCGTACGTCCCGAGGTTAAGCCCGCTATCGACGAGTGCCGAAGCGCAGGCATCCGTCCCATTATGATTACGGGAGACCACAAGGACACCGCTGTTGCAATTGCGCTTCAGCTCGGCATAATCACCGACTCATCAGAGGCTATCACGGGCGCAGAGCTTGACGAGATTTCCGACGAGGAATTTGAGACCGCCGTTGAAAAGTACTCTGTTTACGCACGAGTTCAGCCCGAGCATAAGACACGAATCGTCAACGCTTGGAGAAAGAAATCCATGGTTACCGCTATGACGGGCGACGGCGTAAACGACGCTCCTTCAATCAAGAATGCAGATATCGGCTTAGGTATGGGTATCACGGGTACTGACGTTACCAAGAACGTTGCGGATATGATACTTGCCGACGACAACTTTGCAACCATCGTATCTGCGGTTGGCGAAGGAAGAAGAATTTACGACAACATCCGTAAGGCAATTCAATTCCTTCTCGCATCCAATCTTTCCGAGGTTCTGACAATCTTCTTTGCAACACTCTTCGGATTTACAATTTTTGCGCCCGTTCACCTTCTCTGGATAAACCTTATCACCGACTGCTTCCCTGCCCTTGCACTCGGAATGGAAAAGCCCGAAAAGAACATTATGAACCGTAAGCCCCGCTCAAGTCAGGAGGGCATATTCGCAGGAGGTCTTGGCTTTGCGGTTGCTTATCAGGGTGTACTCGTAACGGTTATCACTATGGTATCCTATCTTATCGGACGCTACTGGCTCGCAGGACTTCATCACGCCGAAGCAATTGCAGCAGGAACGTATTCCGCAGAAATGCTCGGTACGTCTATGGCGTTCCTCACCCTCTCCCTTTGTGAGATATGCCACGCGTTCAATATGAGGTCTCTTCACGGCTCAATCTTCAAGATGAAGGAACAAAACCTCTGGCTTTGGGGTGCAGGTATTCTCTCCCTCCTTCTCACGACCGTTGTCGTTGAGGTTGATTTCCTTGCAAACGCATTTGAGCTTGCGCATCTTGACCTTATGGAATACGGAATCGCACTCGGTCTTGCAATACTCATAATCCCCATCGTTGAGCTTATAAAGATTATTCACAGAGCAATAGACAACAAGAGATAAAAGCTCAAGGAGATGTAAAAAAAGTCCAGACCGCCAAAAACAAGAAAGCATAAGCAAATGAGACTGTTTATCAAAACAAATCAGATAAACTACCATAATATGAGCAACTGTATGAGCATTAAGCTCCACAAGCTCATTCAGGACAGATAGGAGAAAATATGGAATTTGAAAAGCTTATTTCCGAAAGATTTTCAACGAGAAGCTTCAAGCCCGAGCATTTAAGCCGTGAGCTTATCGACAAGATACTCAAGGCGGGTCATATAGCGCCGACGGGCTGTAATAATCAGCCTCAGAGAATACTCGTTATCAACACCGACGAGTCAATCGCAAGGCTTCGTGAGTGCACAAAATGTCATTTCAACGCACCGACGGCAATGCTGATCTGTCACAAGGCATCGGAAAGCTGGGTGAGAAAATACGACGGGGCACTTTCCTCTCCTGTTGACGCAGTAATAGTCACGACTCATATGATGCTTGAGGCACACAATCTCGGGCTCGGCTGCTGTTGGGTAATGCATTTTGACCCTGCGGCAATGAAGAGTGAATTCAACATTCCCGAGGGAATTGAGCCTGTCGCTCTGCTCGTTATGGGGCATCCGAGCGAGGAGGCAAAGCCTCTTGATATGCACTTTGAATACAGACCGCTTGACGAGGTGGTATATTACGACAGCTTTTAAGATGAGAAAGGGACTGATTTTAGAGGGCGGTGCAATGCGCGGTATGTTTACCGCAGGCGTCCTTGATGCATTTATGGAAAACGGCGTTGAGCTTGACGGAGTTATAGGCGTGTCGGCAGGTGCGGCATTCGGCTGTAATTACAAATCAGGTCAGCGTGGCAGAGCGCTTCGTTACAACGTAAAATACGTCCGCGACAAGCGTTATTGCGGAATGGGTGTGCTACTTAAAACAGGTGATATTTTCAGCGCGGATTTCTGCTACGACGAGGTGCCGTTAAGACTTGACCCCTTTGACTTTGATGCATTTGAGAAGAGTCCGAAATTCTTTTGCGTAGTATGTACAGACGTTGACACGGGAGAGCCTGTATATCAGTTTTTACAGTCGAGACGGGATAATCCGCTTGAGTGGATAAGGGCCTCGGCATCAATGCCTCTCGTTTCAAGAATCGTCGAAATAGACGGTCAAAGGCTTCTTGACGGAGGTATTGCAGACCCTATCCCCGTAAGGCATCTCAACAGATACGGCTTTACTAAAAACATAGTCGTGTTGACGCGCCCCAAGGGATACCGCAAGGAAAAAAGCTCTATTTTACCTCTCGTAAGGCTCAAATACGCAAAATACCCCGAGTTTATCAAGGCGATGGAAATGCGGCACATCATATACAACTCAACCCTGGACTACATCGACAGACTTGAAGCTTCGGGAGATATTCTCGTTATCCGTCCGCCTTACGATATTCCAGTCAGGAGAGTCGAAAGAGACCCCGAAAGGCTTAAGCTTGCGCATAAGCTTGGAGTGGATACGGCACTCGAAAGGCTTGAGGAAATAAAGAAGTATCTAAAATAATTTAAGGCAAATGCGAGGCTTCGCATTTGCCTTATTTTTATTTCTTTATAAACCAAGGAAGTCTGTCAACGGGCGCGTCAACAAGCGTTGTGCCGGGACCCGTAAAGGTCTCGTTTGTATTCTGCTCGACCCATTCTCCGTCGGGAATATATACCTGTTTTTTTCTCTCCCCTTTCGTTACAACGGGAGCAACGAGTATGCTTTCTCCGAGCATAAACTGAGTATTGATTTTTTCGTATTCGTGATTCGGATACATATACTCCATACTGCGTATCATAGGCTCACCCGTTTTTTCGGTATTGGTGAGTATTCTTTCAATCTCGGGATACATCCTCTCGTGAAGCTCAGCCATGCTCTTGCATATTTTCTGAGCGTCCTCAGAGAGATGACGCCAAGGAAGTGAGGAAAACTGCATCATCGGGAAAAGAGCCGAGCATTCAGCCATTCTGACGAAAAGCTCCTCGTCAAAATTTCCGCTCAAAAACGCCGTCCACGAGCCACTTCCGACCATATCGGGACATACGAAGGGAGAGCCTATAAGACCGATAAAGCATCCGTGAGGTATAAGACAGTTAAGACCGTTTTTATCCCAACTGTGAAGCTTATCAAAGAGTCTTTGGATAATGGGCTTACCGCACTGCTTCCAGGAATCCTTGACCTCGTGAAATTTATAGGAGGAGGCAAACTCCATCCAGGCATTATTAAGCTCGGAGCAGGTATAATCTCCAAGAAAATCAGTACCGCGAAGGAAGGATTGAGGCTTGTAGGAGCCACCGTCAAATTTAAAACCGTCAAAGCCGTAATCATCCATTAAGTGAGCAAGCTGTTTTGCCATATGCTCGCAGTCTGCCTCTGATGTAAAGTTATAGATTGCACTAAAGCCACTCCACCATTTTTGGATGGCAACGTCGCCGTCCTTGTGGCGTACCATATGCTTATGCTTAAGCAAATGCTTATCCGCCTGACCTTCAACTGCATAATTGATATACAAATCCAAGAAGGTCTTTCCTTCGGGATTAATAAACGGGCTTACCCATATCATTACGATAAAGCCAAGCTCGTGAAGGCGATCCACAAGCTTCTTGGGGTCATAAAGCATTTGAGGATCGGCCTCCCAAGTACCCTGACGTTGTTGCCATCCACCGTCAATAATGAATATGCCCGGCTTATAGCCGTGCTCAACAACCTCCTCGGCGTACTTGATTATATCGTCCTGCTTCTGCTCCTTGATAAGCTCCATCCAGGTGTTAAACTGCGGATGCTCGTAAAACTCACGCGGAGTGTGTATTCCCTCCTTGAAGGGAAAATGATTTTTCATTGCGCCGAGATATGCTTCACGCAGAGTCTTGCCTGCCTCAACCAGCAATATCTCATAATCCGACTCGGCTATAACGTGTCCCTTATTAAATTCGATAACGAAGGACTCCTCGCACCAAATATATCTGCCCTTGCTTGAAAGATAAAGCGGTGCCGCCTGAGTTATCTTATCTCTTTCAAGGTCGGTCTTAAAAACGGTCTCGGAATCATACGGCATTTTTTCCGCCTCCGAGATAAGACCTCCCCACCAGTATTCATTTTCAAGTATATCAAATTCAATTCTGTAATTCATTTTTATCACCTCGTATACAGAATAACATTTTTCAAGCCCGATTGGAATGGAAATAATAGTCAAGCTCAAAAAATATATGTCATTTTTTGCTATATACATATTGTCAAAAGTCAAAATCAGATGTATAATTTAAGACAAGGCGGTGATGATATGAAAATATTTACGGATGCCGAGGATACACGCTTCGTACCAAGCAATCGCACTGTATCTATTATATCCTGCGGATATCTTGCCATATCCGAGAGGGATGCAATGACGGTCAGAAAAAACGGACGCCGTGACTGGTCTCTCTTTTACTGTGAGGATGGTAAAATTTGCTTTGACGGAGTTGACGCTTCCAAAGGGCAGGTATGGATATACCCTCCGAATATGCCTCAAAAATACATAAAGCTTGCGAGGGATAACACTAAGTATTATTACCTGCATTTCACAGGCTCGGAGCTTGATGCGTTGACTGATTCAATAGGAATAAAAAGCGGTCTTACGGTCGTCTCGGAGGAGCTTTCGGGCTTGCTTTCGGCAATATGCACCGAATTTCAAAAGGGCGATTCTCTGTCCCTTTTAAAATGTGAATACCTTATGCTCAAGCTTCTTTACAAAATAGCCTCAGCATCAGGCTCAAGAGTGAGGCAGACCGCCTTACAAAACGTTCTTGAGGCCATGGTATTAAATTATGACAAGCCGTATAACGCAGAGTACTACGCCTCCCTTTCCTGCATAAGCGTCAGCCGATTCAACCATTTGTTCAAGGAGGCTTACGGCATACCGCCGAAAACCTATTTTATCAACCTCAGAATTGAAAACGCCTGCAGGCTTCTTGAAAACACCGATATGAGCGTTGCGGAAATATCAAACGCCGTTGGCTATACCGACGTTTTCGGCTTCAGCAAAATTTTCAAAGCAAGGACGGGATATTCGCCGAGGGACTACAAAAGCTGCTACAAGTAAAAAAGAGGCTGTAAAAAACTCAGTTTGAGTTTTTTACAGCCCATTTTATAACGATAACCGAAAGTCGAAATTCAAGAATTTCGACAGCAAATCTTTGATTTGCTAACAGTTTTCTTTGAGAAAACTGTCGATTTTCGTTCAAATGAATGTAGTCCAAAAAGCAATTTGCTTTTTGGGGAAGCTGATATATCAGCTTCGAAAAGGCTTTTTGCCTTTTCGACATCCTACATTCATTATCTTATATCGTCTACGGAATTGAATATCAGGTCAGGCTTCATATTGTCGGGAAGCTGTTCAACGTCCTCCATCGTTCCCTCTCCCGAAAGAACGAAGATAGCGGTCATACCGTGCTTCTTACCCGTTGCAATATCCGTATAAAGTCTGTCGCCGACGATTGCGCACTGCTCACGCGGAATACCCGTATAAGCCTCAATGTACTCAACGGTCTCAAGGTGAGGCTTTCCGAAATATCTCGGCTCACGGCCCGTTGAAAGAGTCATAAGAGCGCATATTGCACCGCTGTCGGGAATAAAGCCGTCTGCGGTAGGACAGTTAATATCCTCGTGAGTGGACAGGAACTCAGCGCCGTTTCTGAGAAGATTGCAGGCGTGCTCAAGCTTTGCATAGGTGAGAGTAGTATCGAAGCTTGACAACACGATATCGGCGTACTCGCCCTCCTTTACGGGATAAAGCCCTGCCTTTTCAAAGCTTTCGTGAAGAGCGGGAGTGCCCACAAGGTAGATGCTCTTCCCTGCTCTGTTCTTTTTAAGAAAGTCGATGGTTACGTCGCCCGAGGTAATTATATCCTCACGGCAAGCCTCAAAGCCGAGGCGGGTGAGTCTCTCAACGTAAATGTCAGGATTTTTGGAGGCGTTATTGGTGAAAAAATAAACCTTTGCGCCCATACCTCTTGCACGGGTTACAAATTCGGGAGCGCCCTTAATGACGTTGTCACCGAGATAAACGGTGCCGTCCATATCCATTATAAACGCTTTTTTCTCGTTAAGTATACTCATTATACGTTAAACCTGAAGAGAGTTACGTCTCCGTCCTTCATTACGTATTCCTTGCCCTCGCTTCGAATAAGTCCAAGCTCCTTGGCGCTGTTCATCGAGCCGCATCTCATAAGGTCCTCGTAGGAAACGATTTCAGCTCTGATGAAGCCCTTTTCGATATCCGAGTGAATCTTACCTGCCGCCTGAGGTGCACGGGTGCCGTTCTTGATGGTCCACGCTCTTACCTCGGGCTGACCTGCGGTAAGGAAGCTTATAAGACCGAGGAGTGCGTAGCTTTCCTTGATAAGCTTATCAAGACCCGATGCAGAAAGCCCCAGGTCCTCAAGGAACATCTGCTTTTCATCTGCTTCAAGCTCGGCAATCTCCGCCTCGATATTCGCGCAGATGGGAAGAACGCCCGAATTTTCCGTCTTTGCAAAATCCGCAACAGCCTTGTAATGCTCGTTCTTTTCCTCAAGGCAATCAATGTTTTCAATATCCTTTTCGGCAATGTTTGCCGCATAAATTACGGGTTTTTCGGAAAGGAGAGGTATTTCCGCAAGGAATTTTTCCTCATCCTCGGTTCTCTCAAAGCTTCTTGCCGAAAGTCCCTTGTCAAGATGCGCGTGAAGTCTGTTGAGGAAGTCAAGCTCGACCTGAAGAGTCTTGTCGCCCTTCATCGCCTTAGTGGTGCGGTCAATTCGTCTGTCGAGAATTTCAATATCGGAAAGAATAAGCTCCGTATTGATGGTCTCGATATCCGCAAGCGGATCGATTTTTGAATTTACGTGGATAACGTCATCGTTAACGAAGCAACGGACAACGTGAACGATTGCGTCCACCTCACGGATGTGAGACAGGAACTTGTTTCCAAGACCCTCACCCTGACTTGCGCCCTTTACAAGACCCGCAATATCAACAAACTCTATTACGGCGTGAGTAATCTTTTCGGGATTATACATCTTCGCAAGCTCATCAAGTCTTGAGTCGGGCACGGTTACGACACCGACGTTAGGCTCAATTGTACAGAAGGGATAATTTGCCGCTTCTGCTCCTGCTCCCGTTATTGCGTTAAAAAGTGTAGACTTTCCGACGTTGGGAAGTCCTACTATACCTAATTTCATTTTACTTCATTCTCCTTTAAAAAATCCTTATATATCAAGGTTTTTCGGTGTTTGGGTAGTCTCTACTACACCATTTCTACACCATTTTGTACTAGACAGTTGTTTTGAAACAGTCTAACCGCATTTGAAAGCGAGTCGTCTGTAACATGAACATATCTGTCCATAGTAGTTTTAATACTAGCATGACCAAGCAATTTCTGCAGAACTTTTGGTTGCATTCCACTTTCTATTGCTCTGGTTGCATATGTATGACGGAGCGCGTGCATACAAAAGCGTTTTATGTTCGCCTCGTCACATAATTTGTAAAGGTGAGTATCATAGGAACTGTTTTTCGCAGGTTCGCCCGTGCGCCAGTTAATAAAAACTAAGTCTCCCATAACTAGCTTTAACTTTTTGCCTGTTTGCCTATCCATATACTCAAGAGTTTGCGAAAGCGTATCGGCACGTTTTTGATATTCTCTGTTTTCGTAGATTGTCTGCAATATTTCATAAGCACGGTCAGTTAGGGGGATAGTGCGATAACTCTGAACCGTTTTCGGCGGTCCTGCTCGCCAATGACCCTGCTTGTGACGATATTCCAAAGTCTTATTGACCGTCAGGGTATGTTTTTTCCAATCTATTGCATCCCATGTAAGACCTATAAGCTCACCTGTTCTGAGTCCTGTTTCCAAAATCAAAGCATACTGAAAATAATTATGAGATCTTCGTGCTGCTTCTAAAAACCGCCTCTGTTCATCAATCGTCAAGAACTTAATGTCATTTACAGCTCTTACAGGCTTGGTATACCTGACACCGTTCATCGGATGCTTTGCAATCATATCATTCATCAAAGCAGATTTGAACATTGTTCCCATAGCGATAAATGTCTGACGTATTGTAGACCCTGCGTAATCTTCGTCCATCTTGTTAAGAACAAGTTTACAGTGCATCGGCTTGACATCGGCTAATAACATACCGCCTAAAATCGGTTGGATATTGTGTTGGTACCGCTCCCTGTAGTTTCTTAAGGTGTTGGGTGCCAGGTCTCCAACGATGTTTGTAATCCAATAATCAAACCAAGAATCTACTGTCATATCCTTGGGAATAAATACATTTTCATGCTTATCTGCATATTTAGCGTCAGCAATCCAATTACGGGCTTCGGGAAGTGTCGGAAAATACTTTTCGTGCCTTTTTCCCCGCTTGTCAACAAATCGTGCGATATACAGTCCGTCCTTTCGCTGACATATACCTTTACCGCATTCTCTGCCTTTTAGATTTTTTCCCATTTATTGAACTCCTTTCTCTATTGAGAAAAAAGCCAATACA
>JAFSID010000105.1 GCA_017439965.1 Clostridia bacterium
AAGGTTCGCAAAGAGAAAGTGGAGGGACAACCTCCACTTCGAATCCTTAGATAAATTTTCCTTTTTATACTTTTTCTTCGCTTTAACACAAAAAACGCTCATCTTGCTTTCGCTTGATGGGCGTTTTTCGACAGTCTGAAGCGAGGTGAATTTCACCTCGCTTTTTGTGTGCTTTTGGAATATTCCTGAGGAGAGCATCCCCAGTATTTTTTGAATGCCTTGGAGAAGTTGAATACGTCGGCGTAGCCTACCGAATTTGCAACGGTGGATACGCTTATTTTTGAGCCTGACAAGAGTGAGCCTGCAAGCTCCATTCGGTAATTCATAAGATATTTAGCTGGAGAAATACCTTCCGACTTTTTAAAGATATCCGAAAAATAAGAGCGGTTGAGGTTAAGCTCTCGCGCGATATCCTCAACGCCGACGCCCAGCATATACTGTGAGGAGATAATATCCCTTGCTCTTTCGACGTAGCCCTCTGCCTCGCCCCTTCGAGCCTCAAGCAGAGCGAAAAGCTCAAGGATTTTTGACGCGATAAAAAGACTCATACCTCCCTCAAGTTCCTCGCACCTCTTCATATCGTGAAATACCGAGAGGGCAGAGGGACAGGATATTTTTTCGTCAAGCGTTACGGGGAGACTATCCGCCTCAAAGCCTACCCAGATATAGCTCCACGGGTCACGGGAATCCGCCTTGTAATAGGTTTCGACCCAGGGAGGAATAACGAACATTTCTCCTGATGAAAGCTTGTGCTCACGGGCTCCTATGCGATAGATACCGCAGCCCGATACAACGAAGTGAATAAGCCAATGAGTGCGTATTGCAGGCCCGAAGCTGTGGGATTTTTCACAATTCTGATATCCGAATTGGGTCGGATTTATGGGTGAAAGGTGCTTGTCGGGTATGGTGACGAAATGCATACTGCCTCCAAAATCTAACAAAATGACATATATTATATAACATTTTACCATTGAAAAATATATTCTGTCAAGTACAATAATATATAGGAGGTGATTTCTTGTGAAAATCACATTTATGGGTGCGGGAAGCACCGTATTCGTAAGAAACGTTATCGGCGACTGTATGTGCGTGGACAGCTTGTCCGACGCGGTAGTTGCTCTTTACGACATTGACCCCTCAAGAATCGAGGAAAGCCGTACGATTCTTGATGCAATGCTCAAGACTAAGGGCGTTAAGATGAAAATTGAATGCTACGTCGGTGTTGAAAACCGCCGTGAAGCACTCAGAGGCGCAACCTTCGTTGTTAACGCTATTCAGGTAGGCGGTTACGACCCCTGCACTATTATCGACTTTGAAATACCCAAGAAGTACGGTCTCCGACAGACCATTGCCGACACTCTCGGTATCGGCGGTATTATGCGTGCGCTCCGTACCATTCCCGTTATGGACTCCTTTGCTCGTGAGATGGCAGAGGTTTGTCCTGATGCGTGGCTCTTGAATTATACCAATCCTATGTCAATGCTCACGGGCTATATGCTCCGCTATACTCCCGTCAAGACCGTGGGTCTCTGCCACAGCGTTCAGGTCGTTGTTGACGCCCTCTTCGGTGCTCTTGATATGATGGAATACCGTGAGGGTGCAAAGAGCACCGTCGCAGGCATCAACCATATGGGATGGCTTCTTGACATCCGTGACAAGAACGGCGTTGACCTCTATCCCGAGGTAAAGAAGCGCGTTGACGCTTACATTGCCGACCCGACCAAGCTTGACAAGGTAAGAATGGATTATATCCGTAACTTCGGTTATTATTGCACCGAGTCCAGTGAGCATAACGCCGAGTACAATATGTTCTATATCAAGAAGAACTATCCCGAGCTTATCGAACGCTATAACATTCCGCTTGACGAGTATCCACGTCGCTGTATCAACCAGATTGACGCATGGAAGAAGGAATACGCAGAAATGCTTGAAAACGGCGTTAAGGAGCATAACCGCTCGCACGAGTACGCGTCCTACATTATGCAGGCTATCGTTGAGGATAAGCCCTATCAGATAGGCGGTAACGTGCTTAACACCAATCATCTCATCTCAAACTTCCCCGAGGAAGCCTGCGTTGAGGTACCCTGTCTTGTAAACGGCGCAGGTATTCATCCCTGCCGTATCGGACAGCTTCCCGTACAGCTTGCGGCTATGAATATGACCAACATCAACGTACATCTTCTGACTATCGAGGCTGCCGCAACTCACAAGCGTGAGCATATCTATCAGGCGGCAATGCTCGACCCTCATACAGGCAGCGAGCTTGATATTGATACTATCAAGAAGATGGTTGACGAGCTTATCGAGGCTCACGGAGACTATCTGCCCAAGTTTAACTGATGCTTCCGTCAAGAATAAAAAAACTTCGAGAGCAATTTGGGTATACCCAGATGGAGCTTGCAAAGAGGCTGAACGTTACCCGTTCAAGCATAAACGCCTGGGAAATGGGAATTTCTGTCCCGTCAACCCAGTCCGTTATCGACCTTGCAGAGATTTTTAAGGTGTCTTGTGATTGGCTTCTCGGAGTTGAGAAAAGCGCTACTCTCAGCCTTGAAGGGCTGTCGGAGTCTGACGGCGTTATGCTTTGCGCAATGGCAAAGCACTTGAGAGAGCGTCGTTGAATATTATCGTCATCCACCGTGCATAATACCCTTGAAGGAAGGTGAGATGATGAAGAAAAACAAAAGAGTCAGCTCTTATTTGTCGAATAATCCTATGCTTGATACCGAGGCTTCGGTTGACCTGCCGATTATAGGTGCCGAGGCGTACGACGCGCCTCTTCCGTATACGAGAAGTGACGCGCACGTCAGAATGAGCGGTAACGGTATGCATAAGATAAAGTACCCAACCGTCAACTCTGTTGATGAATACGACGTACCTCCCGCAATATATAAGGAAAAAAGAAAGAATATGCCGTCTGATTGACGGCATATTCTTTCTTTTGCTTGACAAAACGCAGTGTTTCGGGTTATAATTAATTAATAATTTTTATTGAGGTGAAATTTATGTTAAAAATGTTAGCTATCGACCTCGGTGCCTCCAGCGGCAGAGGTATTGTAGGTTGCTTTGACGGTGACAAGCTCACCCTTCGTGAAAATCACCGTTTTCCCAATGAGCCCGTAACCGTTAACGGAGCGTTCCGTTGGGATATTATGAGAATTTTCCACGAGATAAAGCTCGCTATGGGCAAGTGCGCAACGAGTGACGACCGTGACATCGCTTCTATGGGTATTGATACCTGGGGCGTTGACTACGGCTTTATTGATAAGAACGGTCAGCTTATGGATAACCCCTATAACTACCGTGACCTTCGTACAACGGGTATGCAGGAGAAGGCGTTTGAGCTTGTTCCTAAGTCCGAGATTTATAAGACCACGGGTATTCAGTTTGCAAACCTTAACTCTCTCTTCCAGCTTCTCGCGGTAAAGAATCAGAAGGACCCCTGGCAGTTCAGCGTTGCCGATAAGCTTCTTTTCGTTCCCGACCTTCTCAACTACTTCCTCACAGGCATTTCCGCGTGTGAGTATACCATCGCATCAACCTCTCAGATGCTTGATGCAAATAAGCGTGATTGGGCGTACGATATGCTCACAAAGCTTGAGCTTCCCACTCATCTTCTCCAGAAGATAGTTATGCCCGGTAATATTCTCGGTGACATTCTTCCCGAGGTTACCGCTGAGATTGGTAAGCTTAACGCAAAGATAGTTAACGTTGCGTCTCACGATACCGCGTCTGCCGTAGTTTCGGTTCCCTCTAACGAGAAGGATTTCGTTTACATAAGCAGCGGTACCTGGTCACTTATGGGCTGTGAGTATCCTCAGCCTCTCATCAATGAAGCTACCGAAAGATACAACTTCACCAACGAGGGCGGATTTGCCAACAGCATCCGACTTCTCAAGAATATTATGGGTCTCTGGCTTGAGCAGGAGTCCAAGAGACAGTGGGAGCGTGAGGGTGAAAAGACCACCTACGACCAGCTCTCCGATATGGCTATGGCATCCGAGCCTCTCAAGTGCTTTATCGACCCCGATTCTCCCGAATTTACACCTCCCGGAGACCAGCCCCGCAGAATTGCGGAGTTCTGCCGCCGCACAGGTCAGTACGTTCCTCAGACCAAGGGCGAGATAGTTCGTTGCATCTTCGAGAGCCTTGCTATGAAGTACCGTTACGTTGTTCGCGGTATCGAGGAAATTCGCGGAACTAAGGTTCCCTCCATCAATATCGTTGGTGGCGGTACCAAGGAAGCGCCTCTCTGTCAGCTTACCGCTAACGCTTGCGGAATCCCCGTTTATGCAGGTCCCGTTGAGGCTACCGCAATCGGTAACCTTCTCGTTCAGGCTATCGCTATGGGTGAGATCCGTGACCTTTCCGAAGCGCGTGAGGTCGTTCGCCGTTCCTTTGAAATCAAGTGCTACGAGCCTCAGGGCACCGAAGCGTTTGACGAGGCTTACGACAGATTCGTTTCCATTCTCGGCAAATAATTTGAGATTTTTGAAAGCCGTCTCTTAGATGAGACGGCTTTTTTACGCTATTCTCTGCGGAAAACAAAAAAGACACCCATTTGGGTGTCTTTTTGCTTGGTGAGCCACGGGGGATTCGAACCCCCGACCCTTTGATTAAAAGTCAAATGCTCTGCCAACTGAGCTAGTGGCTCAAAAATGCTCTGCTCCAAAGCCTATATATTTTATCATACAAGTCAAGCTTTGTCAACAGTTTTGGCGAAAAAATTATACTCAAGTAGCACAAGAGACCTCAAATCCCGATAAAAAGTGCGGATAATAGATAAAATATAACAGAAAAGGAGGAAAGCCGTTTTCGGTTTTCCTCCAAATTAATTAAGTGTGAAATTGTGCTATACCTACTTGTCATGCTTTTCGTTCGTTTTCTGCTTGTGCTTGCGTAATACTTCAATGATTTTCCTTGACTTTTTAATCCTGATGCTATATACTGTTATCAGAAACAGTTTTGTCACGCGGAGAGGTGTTGAAGCTTTTGCTTCCTCCGGTATTCGAGCTGTTTCTTTTTTTGCTAAAAGCGTGCGCTGAGAAGCCTCCCTTGTGTAAAGGGAGGTGGCTCGCATAAGCGAGACGGAGGGATTGTAAAAGTAAAACTCTCATCGCAAAACAATCCCTCAGCTGCCTACGGCGTCAGCTCCCTTTACACAAGGGAGCCTTGGTTTGTGCGTCTCAAATGTCCGCCAAATTTCCTGACAAGCACTGCTTTTGTGGAGACAAAAGCGCATATTATTTTTCAAACACAAGAACACTTCCTAATTTTTCATCAGTCATTCGTTTATAAGCCTTAAATCCAACGGCTCTTAACAACTCTTCTACACCTTCAGCAGACGTGTACATTCTTATTTGCTTTGCCCAATATATCATTTCTTCTTCAGAGAAACCGTATTGTTCAAATCTTGCATACGCTTGCGTTTTATTAGTGTTCAAACAATGCAAAACGATTTTGCCTCCGGGCATTAATACCCTATATGCTTCCTCTATGATTGTAGGAATTTCTCGACATTCTTCCAAACCTGCGTTAGAACATACTGAGGTAAACATACAATCTTCAAAAGGCAATTTCCATAACGATGTGGCAATACCCAAACCGTTGATGTTATAATATTTAGCGAGAGCGTCAGCGTTTTTTGCACAAACAAAATCTATA